>CAXTWC010000267.1:0-6318 GCA_964247805.1 uncultured Acetobacteraceae bacterium
CTCGGTTACAGCGATGAGGATCTGCAGGCCTGGACGCGAAGCAACCGCTTCTCCAGCCGCGCCGCCGAACTTTCGAAGCAAGCCGCCTAACGCAAAACGTCCGGATCGGAAACCCGACCCGGACGCGCAAACAGCAACTGGAAGACGACCTCGACACTCGTGTCCTAGCCTGCCTGTTTGCTGCGTTCAAGTGGTTTCCGGCCGGTCCTGACTGAGGACCAGCCTATGCAAAGTCGTGAACAAGCGGCCCGTGAGCGCACGTGGCCGCAAGACCGAGATACCTGGGAGCAGCAACTCCGGAAGCTACACGTCGAGGCCGCGGGCGCGCTCAATGTCGCCATCGTCATGCCGGACGACATGCTCGATGTCTTCCTCGGCGCCGCGAGCGGGGATGGCACGTGCGAGATGCTGGCCCAGGCGTTCCTGCGAATGGCGCAGGCCGTCATGATCGGCGGACGCAAGCCGCTGCTTTGTGGCTCGTGCGATCGGGCCCTTGAGCTTGGCGAGTTCTCGCTCGGCCTGACGATCGCGCACGGTCACGAGCATCCGACCCGGTCTCTGGCGTTCGGACTTTGCCGACACTGTGCGCCGGATCGGGAGGCGGCTGATGGGGCGGCGGTGGTTACATTGCGTCGGGCCTGGCCTGACCTTCGATGCGGGGTGGTCACGCACCCCGACGGAGGGCGGGCTTGAACGCCGGTCCCGACTTCAACCTGATCGGTCGCGTGGCGCTTCACCGCCTGCCTGAGCTGCTGGACCGCTGGCTACCCGGTGGCAGATTCTACGGCCGCGAGTACACCGTGCCAAACCCGAAGCGGGCCGATCGTCACGAGGGCAGCTTCAAGGTCAATGTCGCGACGGGGCGCTGGGCAGACTTTGCGGCCGACGCCAAGGGCGGGGACGCCATCAGCCTGGCTGCCTACCTGTTCGGATTGAAGCAGAGCGACGCGGCGCGGAAGCTGGCGGAGATGCTGGGCGTGTCGGACGAGGCGCATCACCATGGATGACGAAACGCCGCCCCCGGACGATCCCTTCGCGCCGCTGGGCGGCGAGCCGAGCGGTCCGGGCGCTACCCCTGCGAAAGAGATCTGGGAGCCGCTGCCGGTTGTTGGTGCTGTACCCGAGGCGCACGCAATCCGGCACTATCGCTTCGGCAACGCCTCGCACCGATGGGTGTATCGCGACGGAGCTGGCGAGCCACTGTCCTGCGTCGCGCGCTTCGACCTCCCAGACGGCGGAAAGGAAGTACTCCCCTACAGCCATGGGCGCCGCGTCTGGACGGTGCAGAGCGGTCCTAACGCTGGAAAGCAACGGGACGTCACTGGCTGGCACTTCAAGGCACCGCGCGGCCCACGCCCGCTCTATGGCCTTGATCGTCTGGCCGCCCAGCCGGGCGCCACCGTGTTGCTGGTGGAAGGTGAGAAAACGGCGGACGCCGCTGCTGCGCTGTTCTCAGACCTTGTGGCGGTCACTTCGCAGGGCGGCAGCAAAGCGGCCGACAAGGCGGATTGGGAGGCGCTGGCCGGTCGTGAGGTCATCGTGTGGCCGGACAATGACCAGGCCGGCCTGGACTACGCTGCCGCGGTCGCCGGGATCATGCTCGACCTCACCATCCCGCCGTTGCGTCCCGCTTCCCTGCGCCAAGTACAGGTCCCCTCCGAATGGGGTGACGGATGGGACTTGGCTGATGCAGGAGCCGGTCATCTCGACATGCTGCGGACCCTGATCGACGAAGCCGCTTCCGTAAGCCTTGATGACTTGGCGCCAGATATCAGGCCGTCCGAGTACACGGATGAAGGCTTGGCGCTCCGGTTCACGGACAAGCACGGCGGAACACTCCGCTACGTCGCCGGCTGGGGCCGTTGGATGGAGTGGACGGGCAAGGTCTGGAAGGCGGACAGCACGCTTCGTGTGTTCGACTTGTCCCGTTCGATCTGTCGCCGTGCCAGCTCGGAATGCAACAACGCCAAGACGGCTGCTGCGATCGCCAGTGCCAAGACCGTCGCGGCGGTGGAGCGCCTTGCGCGATCCGATCGGCGCCATGCGGCCACGGTAGACCAATGGGACGCGGATCCTTGGCTGCTGAACACGCCCGGCGGCGTGGTGGACCTGAAGACGGGCAAGATGCGCAAGCATCGGCCGGAAGATCACATGACGAAGATGACGGCCATGGCGCCCGGCGGAGCTTGCCCGATGTGGCTCAAGTTTCTGCAGCGCGTCACCAACGGAGACGCCGAACTGCAAACCTACCTCAAACGGATGGCCGGCTATTGCCTGACGGGCAGCATCCGCGAACACGCGCTGTTCTTTGCCTACGGCACCGGCGCCAACGGCAAAGGTGTGACCATCAACACCATGACCGGCATTATGGCTGATTACGCTGCCGTCGCCTCAATCGAGACGTTCACGGCCAGTCAGTCCGATCGCCACCCTACCGATCTTGCCATGCTCCATGGTGCTCGTCTGGTGACCGCGCAGGAGACCGAAGAGGGCCGACGCTGGGCGGAGTCCCGCATCAAAGCAATGACCGGTGGTGACCCGATCACAGCCCGTTTCATGCGGCAGGACTTCTTCACGTTCGACCCGACGTTCAAGCTGCTGATCGCCGGCAATCATCGGCCCGGCCTTCGGAACGTGGACGAGGCGATCCGTCGTAGGTTCAACCTCATTCCATTCGCCGTCCGGATTCCCCCCGAAGAGCGTGACCTAGATTTGCCGGAGAAGCTGAAAGCCGAGTGGCCGGGGATCTTGGCGTGGGCGATCGAGGGGTGCCTGGAGTGGCAGCGTATCGGGCTTGAGCCGCCAGTCGCGGTGATCGACGCGACCGAGGAATACCTTGAGGCGGAGGATGCCATGGCGGGGTGGATTTCAGAGTGCTGCACGCAAGCGAAGACATTCCTCTCGGCGGGCAGCACTCTCTACGCTTCGTGGAAGGGATGGGCAGAAACGGCTGGTGAGCCAGCCGGATCACAAAAGCGGTTTACGCAAGCTCTGACGTCGAGAGGTTTCCAAGCGGAGCGGTTACCCAACTCCGCACGCGGCTTTCGAGGGCTCGCAATTCGGCCGGAAGATGTGGGCGGTCGTTATGGTTCGTGAGTTTCTGACACTTCTGACAGGTGTTCTGCTTATCACCGTCACGCGCGGGCGCGCACATGTACACGGGGATATCCGCGGAAAGTGTCAGATGTGTCAGGCCGCTATTCGGGTGCTGCGAAGCCGGGTGCGGACACTGCGGACAGTCCGCAAAGTGTCCGCACCAAGTGTCCGCACGCTTTTCCCCGAAAACATGGCAGTTTCTATCGGTGCGGACACTGCGGACACCTTTTTGACCTTAGCAGCTGGGAAACGTACGCGCCGCAAATTACCCGCGGTGCCTCGACCCTCCAGGAAGGACCCGTGAATGTGCGGCATGGGATGGCACTCCCTCCTATGACTGCCGGAGCGCCCACGGGTCCTTCCCAGCGCATAACCACCCCGCGGGTAATTTGCGGCTCGATGCTTCTCTAGGTGCAACCCGGAAAACTTTCGCAACGCAACGCCAAGCGCCCCAAAGTGCCAGGTCCGTCTGAATTTTCGACGGGCTGCCACGTGATCGCAACGCATAAAAGGTGCAACCATGCCGAAGTTACCAAGTAGGTCACCGCTTTCGCAGGCGGCGTTCGCTCACGTTATGGGCGTGGACCGTGCGCAGGTCACGCGGTGGAAAGACCGCGGCATGCCGATGCTGACGGACGGCTCAGTGAGTGCCGAGGCTGCGGCTGACTGGGTGCGGTCCAACATCGACACCCACAAGTTGCGCGGCAGCGTTGGCGCGCGGCAGTTCGTTGAGGGAGCGACCGCTCGTCATGGAATGAGCTTGGCATCCGCCTACGCTGGCGGTCCAGATGATTCCGCCCGGGTCGCCGCCCGCCTTTTGCTCCCACTACTGCCCGAGGAAACCGTCCGCGCCGTCGTAGCGGCACTCCTGGCCGAGACGCGACACGGCGCGCTGGACTGTATCAAGGAGAGTTTCATCCCGCCTCCGAAAGGTGTCGCTACGTGGGCCGCCCACGACTGGTTCACTCGCCCCGCGCCAGAGGACGCTGACTGGGAGGAGGCGCTTGCCGAACTCGCCGCCGGCACCCTGCCCAAGGTGACCGCGTAGGTGCCTACCGCCTCCCCCATAGCCGCCATCCTGCGCGCCGAGGCCATCCTGCGCGCGAGCGGCGACCCGGCAGGCCTTATGGTGGCGGACGGCCTCGCCCGGCACGTCCACGAGGGCGCCAGCCTGCCGCACGCTTTGGGACTGGTGCGGTATGGCGCTGCGGCACACAGGGCCACCGAGAGGCGCGGCGAGCGAGACGGCCTGCTTCGCGAACTACACCGCCGCTACTTCCTGGACCTGGGGCCGGCGCCGGCTGCCGTCGCTATCCTGGCTGCCCTGGAGAGGCAGCGGCGAGCGCGGGGCCGCGTTGGTGACGACCTGTCGCGCCGGCTGGAGGCGCTGCTGACCTTCTACCCGCCCGTGCCCGATGGGGACCGGCAGCTACGGCGGATTCTGGCCTTCAACGCGCGCTTTTGAAGGCCACGCCTAATCCGTAGACCGGCTGCATGATGCAGCGTCTTCCCCTCGACATCGCGTCCGATCTGACCCTGAGCATCGGCGATGCCAGCGTGAAGATCACGCCCCGCATGGGCCTCCGGTACGCCGAGAGCCTGTTGCAGGTCAGCACGCGGGCGTTGGTGCGGGAGACGGCCGAAGAGGAACGGGCGCGGATCGCGACCGAGGAAAGGAAGCGCAAACGATGAGCGACGATCTCGAGGAAATCACCGTGGCAGCCGGCCGGACGGTGTCGAACGGGCGCGGCTGGCCACCGCGGATACATGGTCCCGGCGCCATCCTGCGGGTGTCCCCTGCTGAAGCCGCGCAGCTTCGTAAAAGTGGTCATGCGATCGATCTGAACGCGCGGCTTGTTAAGAAGCAGGGCCTGGTGTCGCGGGACGGCGCGCAGACTGCCTCGATCGGCGTAGGCGCGGCCGACCCGCTGGTGAACCCCGGCACGATCGGCGGTCCGCAGTGAGCGGCCTCAACACCTTCGCCCATCTCCTGGGCCTGTCGTCAGTTTCCCCGGTCAAAGCGAACCCGCACCTTTCGACGGCGCCGCGGACCCGCCGGGCAGCGAAGTCCACCTCGATCGCGGGCGACTTGGCCGCGCGGCCGGGGACGAGCAAGGTGGATAGGTCCGCATCTGTCTCGGCGCACGATTTCTCGCACCTCAGGCGCGGCGCTGAGGCGCGCCAAGCGATCGGCGGCGTTGTCCAGCACCGGGCATCCTCCGACGCAGATCTGCGCGCCCGCCGAGCCGTGGCATTGCTGGAGGGCCGTGACCCGGCGGCAGTGCAGCGCTCGGCGCCCGCCGCGTCCCACCCGCTACCGCTACCCCCAGCGGCGCAGCTTGCGGCGGTTGGACTGAACGCCAAACGCATTGTGGATGCCTTTGCGATGACCTTCGGAGGGCGCGCCTGATGGACGCGAAGCTATTGGCCCGGCTCCGCCCGGCGGATGATAGCGCCGACGCCTTGAGCACCTCGGTGGGCCGCATTGACGAGGAGCGCGATGCCACCACGGCCAAACTTACGGCCTTGCGGATGCAGCGTACCGCCGCACTGGTAACCGGTACCGCGAAGCAGGTTCTTGACCTGGAAGAGCAGGCCCGGGAGGCGGAAATTACTCTGGAGCAGCTTGACTTGATGGATGGCGACCTGCGGCCGAAGTTACGCGCGGGCCGCGCCCTGGAGCGGCAGGCCGCGTTCAAGTCGGAAGCGGTCGAGACCAACGCCACCGCTGTGAAGGCCGTGGCTTGGTATCGAGATGAGTATCCCCGCCTCGCTCGGGAAATCGTAGCCGGCCTCGAATTGTGCCGCGCCGCCGAGAATGGCGCGAACGGGCTTCAGCATCGCTACGGCGTGGCGCGCGCCAGCGATCCGGACCTTGCCGCTCTGCCCGATCCGCTTGGCCCGTTCCCACCCATGCCCCGCGCGATTGTCGGGCATTTGGCTGTGCCTCCCAGCCAAGCTGTGCAGCTCCCCCCGGCACAGGGTGAGTTGGAACCGATCTGGTGGCCACAACTCCTACGCGGCCGTCCGCACCCGTCGGGCCGGTGATCATGGTTGACATGATCGAAGCCGTCGTGGCGCCGGGCCGCACGGTATATGCAGGGCCACCAAACGCCGCAGGCACAGCGACGCGTGCCTATCAGCCGGGCGAGACAGTGATCGTGACGCGGGAAGACGCCGTCCTGCTGCGTTCCATCGGCCACCTCTTGCAGGCTGACGGCT
>CAXTWC010000268.1:0-6298 GCA_964247805.1 uncultured Acetobacteraceae bacterium
GACAGTAGGTATAGGAGCAGCCTTCGAGCACCCGACGGTTGTGGTAGGCGACCGGCATGTCGAACCCGCCGGCGCCGCGGCGCGCGATCTGCCGGCCGATATTGCCCAAGCCCAGGATCCCCAGCCGCTTGCCGGAGATCATCGGCCGCAATTGCCGGGACCGCGCCCACTCGCCACGGCGCACCGCCGCATCTGCCTGGGGGATGGCGCGGGCGACCGCCATCAGCAGCGCCATCGCGTGATCCGCGACCGAAGCGTCGTTCGTGGCCGGCCCGTGGGTGACGACGATCCCGCGGGACCGCGCGGCCACGACATCCACCTTCTCGTAGCCGGCCCCCACGCAACAGACGATCTCGAGGCGAGGCAGCCTGGCCATTTCATCTGCGCTGAGGCCGGTCGTGCCGTTGGTTAGCACCGCGCGCACCTCGGGCCCGATCGCCGCTATGACCGCCGCCTGGTGCTCGGGCGTGGTCGCGACGTGCAGGTCGAACCCGGCCTGTTCCAGCCGGGCAAGCGCGTCCGGAGTACGTTCGATCAGGACGAGAAGCTGTGGCCTCATGTTTGCGCCTTCCGGTCGGGGGTCGCCGGATGATGCCAGCGCCTACCCGTGCAGGCTACCAGTCGCGCACCGTCCGCCGCTTGATGTAGCCCAGCAGTTTGGTCACCCGCAGGGTCAGCATCTTGCGCCGCCACTCCGAGCGGGTGAAGGCGCGGATCGGGCCATCGGCATAGAACCAGAATGCCTTGTGCGCCGGGTCGGGCTGGAAGCCGATGATCGCGTCGCGGATGTAGTTGCGCAGCCAGGGTTTCGCGAAAACCATCGCGTGCGACATGATGCTGGCCGATGGGAACGCATCCATCGCCTCCACCCCCAGCACGCAGAACGGCGTTTCGGTCGCCATCACGGCCGCGTTCAGCAGGTCCTGGTCCATCTTGGCGTATTCCGGCTTGCCAGTGCGGTTCACCATATGGCCCATGTCGGCGCCGGTTGCGGCATGCGCGTCGAGCAGCGTCTTCCAGGCCGGCAGAAAGCTCAACTCGTCGCCGGAAAGGCCCACGCAGCCGCCATTGAAATAGCCGGTAACCGCCCGGTAGCCCAACCCGGCGCGCTCGCCCAACGCCCGCCACTCCCGGCGGAACGCGTGGTTGGGCGGCATGAACGTCTCCGCCATGTCGAGCACCAGGACCATCCCCGCCTCGGACCAGCGGGTAAAGGCTTCCCAATGGGTCTTGAGCACGATGTCCACGTCGAAATACCAGAGGCTGGCCGGTTGCGGATGCAGCTCGGCCACCACCTGGAGCATGAAATGCGGCTTCAGGTTGCTGAGGTGCCAATTGCCCGTGACTTCCAGGAATTGGATGTCCACCCCCGGTGCGATCACCTGGGCTGGGCCGAGGCACGGCGTCACCGGTCCCTCCCATGTCGGCAAGGTGCCGCGAAAGCCGACCACGAGGTGCCCGGCGAATCCATTGCGGACCAGCGAGTTCGCCAACGCGGCGACACCCCGGAAATAATTGCCTTCAGCGAGGACGCAGATCACGTGGGGCTTGGCGGCGGGCGGCAGGTCGGTTGTCACATTGTTATCCATCGGGTGTCATCATCATGGGCGTGTCAGGATTTGACATCTTGGCCAGCCAGCGATGGACGGCCTCGATGCGTCGCCGTTATAGGATGCACGTGTGTATGAAGGCTTGCCATCCACGACCAAGACTGTCTCGCCTCAGCAACGAGCACCCAAGGGGCATCGCCAGCTGTCGCTGAACCTGGGGGCGTTAAACTAACGTGAGATTTGCACTCTCCCTGGCCGACCAGGGGCTTGGCTCCGTGATGACGTTTGCGGTCAATCTTTGGCTGATCCGCAACGGGGCTGCCACGGCCTACGGCGCCTATGTGTTCTGGCTATCCGTCGCCTGGGTGCTGGGCGTGGTCCAGGGCACGCTGGTGCTGGCTCACCTCTCCCGTTTGCCCTCCGCCAAGACCCAGATGCATCTGCGGCGGGACCCGGAACGGTTCATGCTGACCCTCTCCATGGCCTTGATCACGATCACCACGGTGGCCGTCGCGATCGGGGACCGCATCCTGTACTATCGCGGCTCGGACCTTTCGACGCCGGCTGCCGTGATGTTCATTCCATGTTTCCTGCTATTTCAATATGCCCGCACCTTCGCGTTCTCCCGTCAGCGCCCGGCGCTGGCGGCTGTCCTGACAGGAACCGTCCTGGTGGTCGCCGCCCTGGCGCTCGGCATCGATTTCGAGCTGGGCCACAAACCTGAAACAGGCCGGGTCTTGCTGATCACCGGGCTGGCCTATGGCGGGACTTCGGCCCTCGTCGTGTTGCATCTACTCGGCGGAATGCGGCCGATGCTGCGGATCGCCGACCTGCGCCGGCAATCGCGGGTGATCCATGGGTCGGGTTGGCTGATGCTTGGGGCCGGGTCGAACGAAGTCACCAGCCGGCTGTACAGCTTCGTTATCGTCGGGCGCTTCGGCGCGTTGGAGCTAGCCATGCTGTCGGCGGTGCAGGTGGTAATTCGCCCGGCTTGGATGCTGTCTTCCGCCTGGGCTTCGATCGGCTTCCCCGAGATGGCCGCGCGCCGCGCCCAGGGTGACACCGCCGGGTTGATGCGCACGTTGCTGCTGGGCACGATCATGACGGCATCGGGGAGCTTCGTCTGGTCCGTCATCGTCATCGCGGGTTGGCCGTGGATCTCGAGCGTTCTGTATCATGGCCGATACAGCGAGATTGGCCCCCTCGGCTATCTCTGGGGGGCCAACGTGGTGCTCGGCTGTCTGTGTGGCACGCTGAACACCGCGCTTCTGGCGGTTGGCGAGTTCCGCAGGCTGGCCCTAATCGACATGGCTGGCGCCATCGCGACCGTGAGTGCCATCATGCTTGTGGTATCGACGTTCAGCTATCCCTACACCATTGCCGCGACGCTCTTCGGGCAGGCGATGCAGATGGTGCTGATGGCCCTACTACTGTCCTACCGGTTACGCGGCCGCCAGACCGTGACTGCCTGATGCAGGCTGGCAAATCGTTCGTTAACCATCCGCCGATACAATTGGCTTCGGAACCGTCGCATGGCACAACTTATTCGAGCGATCGGAAAACGGGCCAGGGTGTTCCCAAACGGCTTGTTACGACGGAACTGAAGTACATCGATCGGACTGGACATCCATGGCAAGCGATCATCCGGCGATGACAAACGGCCCCGTCATGCTGTTCTTCAAGAATTATGAAACCGATAAATTTTTCAAATACGATCGTTATATCAAGCGTCTCGTTCGCCCGCTCTTCAACCTGACCCATCATCAGCAAAAGACGTCCGGCTTCGCGGTCTCGTTCGAGTTAATGTGCGCGGCTCTGCGCAAGGCTGGCTATCGTGTGCTGGTCAATGACTACGGTGCGGCGAAGAAACAGCCCGGCTACCCGGTAGGATTGGTCGGCTTCCCGGCTCTGCTGGACGGTTGGACACTGCCCAATCCAGCGGTGCTAGGGCCCTCGCTCTACGACCATCCACTTCTGGCGCCCAACCTGATGGCGGACAAACGTTTTAAGAAATTTGCCGTCCTGGCACCCTGGACACTGGACCTATACAAGCCGGTGTATGGCGAGGCCTGCTTCGAATGGTTTGCCGGTATCGACGATGCCAAATGGCCAGACCTGTCGAATTTTCCCAAGACGCATGACTTCATCGTCTACGACAAAATCCGCTGGGACCATGACGAACTCGAGGCAAGCTTGCTCAACCCCATCTTGGAGCGGCTCACCAAGCGGGGACTCAGCTACCGCGTTCTGCGCTACGGCCAGTACGATCACCAAACCTACCGCAAGCACCTCGAGTCTTCCCGCTCGATGATCTTCGTGTGCGAACACGAGACCCAGGGATTGGCCTATCAGGAAGCCATGGCCTCCGGGCTGCCGATCCTTGCCTGGGATCGCGGCATCTGGGCCGATCCGCTGTGGCAGCGCTTCACGGATCACGCACCCGGCGCGTCTTCGGTGCCGTTCTTCTCGCCGGAATGTGGCGAGCGATTTACCGGCCTCGATGATTTCGACGGAAAGCTCGAAGCGTTCCTCAGCCGGTTAGATCAATACGACCCGCGGGCCTATGTGCAGGCGAACCTGAGTTTCGAAAAATCGGCGCGTCTCTATGCCGACCAGTATTTCAGCCTTGTCCCATGACGGGTCTTAACCAGCCTGATGCGCGCGAACCTGATGCACGCGCAGGTAACGGTGCCGCGCAGCGCCGACTGAGAGTCCTGGTCATCGCCGATAGCTGCAACCCAGACTGGGAGAGCGTGGCCCTGGAGGGATGGTCGCATTGGCGCGCTTTGTCGGAGCTGGTCGATGCCCACGTCGTCACCCGCAGCTGGAACAGCGAGGCACTGACCAAGCGGGGGTTGGTCGAGGGCCTGGATTACACGACCATCAACACTGACGCGCTATTCAATCCGGCGCAGGATTTCGTTCGCTGGGTCAGCGGCCCCAACAAAGGCTGGGCCATGCTGACGGCCTTGACGATCCCCTCGTACATCGCGTTCGAGTGGCTGCTGTGGCGCCGTTTCCGCCGCGCGCTGAAGGCCGGAGACTACGACCTCGTCCACCGCCTCACGCCGCTCAGCCCCCCGATGCCAAGCCCGATCGCGGCGCGTTGCCGCCGGGTCGGGGTGCCGTTCGTGCTCGGCCCGTTGAATGGCGGGCTCCCCTGGCCGCGGCAATTCCCCAGCCTGATGAAGCAGGAAGGGGAGTTCCTGTCCAAGTTCCGCGCGCTTTACCGGGCGTTACCAGGCTATCGTGCGACCCGGCAGAACGCGGCTGCGATCATCGTCGGCTCCGCCTCCGCCAAGCGCGATATGTCAGCGCGATGGCACGACAAGGCCGTCTACATCCCCGAGAACGGCATCGATCTGTCGCGCTTTCCGCGGCCGGCCGAGCGTTCCGCCGATGGCTATCTAGGCCGCCCGTTGCGGGCCGTCTTTCTCGGCCGCCTAGTGCCGTTCAAGGCAGCCGACATCCTGCTCGAAGCAGCGGCGCCCTTGTTGCGCGACAACCGCCTCACACTTGACATCATCGGTAGCGGCCCCGAGGAGCCAAGGCTGCGGGCGCTGATTGCCGAACTTGGTCTCGAGGACGCCGTTTCTTGGGCCGGGAAAATCCCGCACTCACAGGTCGCGGCCAGGCTCGCCGGTGCGGACCTGCTGACCTTCCCCTCCATCCGGGAGTTCGGCGGGGCGGTGGTGCTGGAGGCCATGGCGTTGGGTGTCGTGCCCGTGGTGGTCGATTACGGCGGGCCGGGCGAGCTTCTCCTGCCGACCAGCGGCTATCTGTTGCCGATGAGCGAAAGGGCCGACCTGATCGCGAGCTTACGCGCGACGCTGGAACAGATCACCGCCGACCCCACCCAACTTGCGGCCCGCTCTCGTCTGGCCATCGAACGGGCCTTCACGCTCTTCACCTGGCCGGCCAAGGCGCGCCAGACTCTCGAGGTCTATCGCTGGGTGCTCGGATTGCGCAAGGACAAGCCGGACCAGCCAATCCCGCTACCCGACCCAATCTCGCAACCCGCCCCCATCCCGCTTGCCGACCCAATTTCGCTGGCCAACCCAGTCTCGCTTTCCAACAGCGTCACCTGACGCACGGCCTCCGCATCCCCTTACCTTTGACGTTCGCCGCGCAACCAATCCCTGCTTCTTCATGTTGCTGCGTCGGGGGCAAGCGATGCGCAAGGGATTGAGGATGAGCGCGATGGCAATGAGTCTGATCTCCGCAACTGCAGTCGCGCAATCGTCGCACCGGCTGGTCGTTGTCGTGGCGGAACCGGATGATCCGCGTGCTACGCAACAACACGCGGTTTTGGCACACGCCGCGGCCGCGATGCGCGAGCGCGACGTGGTGGTGCAGGATGTCACGCCCGAAGCCGCAAGGCGCCAGAGGCCCGAATTGGGCGTGAGTTCACGGGCGGAATTCGAAGTGCTGCTCGTCGGCAAAGACGGCGGGGTCAAGCTGCGCCGTGAGCAGCCGGTCGCGGCAGCCGAGATAACGGCGCTGGTCGACACGATGCCGATGCGGCAGGCCGAGATGAAGCGATAGGCAGCGTCGCATGCCGAACCAAGTGCCTGTAGCGACCCACGTGCCAGAAGCCAGGCATGTCGCTCCGGTCTAATGGACTGACGGTTTCCCAGGTGGCACGGTGGACCCGAAGGTCCAATCCTCCTTCCCGCGCCTCGGGAGGGGCGGGTGTGCGGGATAGAGCCCTGTAGGTGTCACGCCTGGGAGCCTGCGAGGTCGCGATC
>CAXTWC010000269.1:0-6273 GCA_964247805.1 uncultured Acetobacteraceae bacterium
GTTCCAGAACTATCTTCGAGGCTGAAGGGAGCTGTCGGCTCCGACCTTCTACGGACTTCCGCGATCGGCTGGCGCAGCCTCCTCCGCGATGGCACGATCATCGCTGAACTAGGCCAGCGGTCCGCGATGCCCACCCTGCACTTCATCACGCACCCGGAAGTCATCATTGACCCCTCCGTGCCAGTGCCGGACTGGCCGCTTTCCCCGGAGGGCGTCCGGCGGATGGGCTTGGCGCTGGAGCAACCCTGGATGAGCCGGCTGGGCGCGGTGTTCAGCAGCGCAGAGCGCAAGGCCACGGATGCCGCCCGGCTTATGGCAGACCATTTCGGCCTCTCGCCGGTCGTCATTGCGGAACTGGGCGAAAACGATCGCTCCGCCACCGGATTCCTACTCAAGGCAGAGTTCGAGGCGACGGCCGACCTGTTCTTCGCATTTCCGGGGGAGAGCGTGCGAGGCTGGGAACGTGCGATCGATGCGCAACGCCGGATCGTCGCCGCGGTCGAACGTGTCATTGTCGAGGCACCCGGGTACGAGGACGTCGCCATCATCTCCCACGGCGGCGTCGGGGCGCTCCTGCTCTGCCACCTCAAAGGCGTGCCGATCAGCCGGGCCGAAGACCAGCCTGGCGCAGGAGGAGGCTGCGTCTACTCTTTCGACGCAGGCACACTCGGCCTGCTCTCCGGCTGGCGCTTTATCGAGGAATAGACGGCCGACCACCACCGCTTCGATACAAAGCAGCCCTCGCCGTCTAGCCACCCACGGTCCGCTTAACTACCTTCCCTTGTATGTCCCGCTCCCCGACCGCCGACCTCGCCCCACTTATCAAGCTCCTGCAAGCTGGTGTCTCCCCTAACCGGGCTGCTAACGAACTCTCTCGCGTCCTGGCGATCTGGACGGCCGAACTCAAGGACGACGGCGAGCAGCTACAGGAGCGGCTATCCGGCTTGGCCGAGCAGATGACGACTGGGATCGAGGAAATGCACGAGGGCATCGCGGAGGCGAGCGATAAAGGAAAGCCTACGCTGCGGCGCATACTGGCAACACATGAGGCGGTTCTGGACGAGGTGCGAAAGGCGCAGGGGGCGGGGTAGGCATCCCACTGCACCTGTCCCTTTGCAGCGACCCACGGCTTGCTGTCGGGGCCCCCGACCAGTTTTACCGCCTTGCTGTCCAGCGTTGCCTTTGCCCCCGGCCGCAATATCTCCGCCCGGTCGAACACGGCCCAGGCGTAGTCGCCACCGGGGTCGGCGCCTGTAGTTTATTCGTGGCCCGCTAAATCTGACAGGTTCTTGCGCAAAATTGGAACGGCAAAGTCGATGAAGCTGCGTATCTTCTGCGGCATCAGGGATTGTGCCGGATGAAGGATGCTGACTGGGAGAGATGCAGGCTCGAATGGTTCAAGGATGACTTCAAGCGTTCCCGCCTTGATTGCGTTCGCGGCCTGATAGGAGAGAACGCGCGTGACGCCTGCCCCGGCGATCGCAGCATCGAGGGCTGCCTCCGCCGTATTGACTGAAAACCGTGGGCGAACCGGTATCGTCACGACTCCCTTCCCCCGGCCGAAGGTCCAGCCCGCCGGCTGGCCAAGAAAGTCAAACGTAACACAGCTCAGCAAAGACAGGTCGGACGGGGTTTTTGGGATACCGTGCGCCGCGAAATATTTGGGGCTGCCGCAAACGGTCCAGCGCACCGCTCCGACCTGCGTCGCCACCATCGAACTGTCATGTAACGGGCCGATGCGCACCGCGAGGTCGATATGGTCATCCAATAGGCGCGCGTCGCGGTCGGACAGAGCTAAGCGCATGTCGATGTCCGGGTATGTCCCGAGAAACGCGGCGATGATGGGCACAAGATGGAGACGGCCAAACAAGAGCGGAGCCGTCAAAACAAGCTCGCCCTTAGGCGACACATATTCGCCGGCCGCCTTCCGTTCGGCGTCACTGATTTGTTCCAATATCCGCCGGCACGCGGCCACGTACTCCATACCGGCCTCGGTCAGGTCCAAGTGCCGCGTGGAACGCGTCAGAAGGCGCGCTCCCACGTGGTTCTCCAACTCGGCCAGCTTGCGGCTGACCGTTGGCAAAGGCACGCCCAGCCGTTTCCCCGCCGCCGTGAAACTGCCCGTCTCCACGACGGAAATAAGGATGTGCATTGCCTCCAAACGATCCATCTTATCTCATTCAATGAAATAGTGCCTCTCGACTACACCTTATTATCGCGTGAGACGATAGGACGTACAAGCTCTTCCGTGGTCGGATAGTCCGGCCTCTACAGAGGAGCTTGCCATGTCACGCCTTTCCATTCCCGCGCGCGACGACGTTCCCGAGGTCTCCAAGCCGATTCTCGATGCCGTGCATAAGCAACTCGGTGTCGTTCCAAACATGTTCCGTTTGATCGCCCAAAGCCCGGCGGCATTGCAGGGCTTCACCGCCAATAACGGGGCGCTTGCGAAGGCGCTTGACGTCAAGACGCGCGAGCGGATCGCCCTGGCCGTTGCACAGGTGAACGGCTGCAACTACTGCCTCTCGGCGCACACCTATCTTGGCCTGAACCTCGCCAAGATAACCCCTGAGGAAGTTGTGCTTAATCGCCACGGTGAATCATGTGACACGAAGGCGAATGCCGCCGTGAACTTCGCCGCTAAGATCGTGCGCGACCGGGGGCGCATCAGCGACGCCGACATTCGAGCGGTGCGCGAAGCCGGGTTCAGCGACGGCGCGATCGTGGAAATCCTCGCGGTCACGGCCGAGAACATTTTCACAAATCTGCTCAACATCGTCGCTGACACCGACATCGACTTCCCCGTCGTGCGCGCGGCAGAGCTCGCCTGACGCCAAGCGGGTTGGCGGCTTGTTCAGGCCGCCAATCCGGTACGTTTCTAAGCAAAGGAGCAAGTCATGTCATATGGATTTCTGGACATCGCGATAACGCCCAGCGTCAAGGCGGTGCAGGCACGAATGGGATCTGATCACGTCTGGCAGGATGCTAAGGGGCAACGGGCGTTCAACCGTTTCACGAGCGAAGAGGCCGCATTCATTGCCACGCGTGACAGCTTCTACATGGCAAGCGTGTCGGAAACTGGCTGGCCTTACGTCCAGCATAGGGGTGGCCCAAGCGGGTTCCTCAAAGTGATCGATGCGCAAACCCTTGCGTTCGCCGACTTTCGGGGCAATCGCCAGTTCATAAGTACTGGCAATTTAGCGGCTGATGATCGGATCTGCCTGTTTCTGATGGATTATCCGCGGCGGACACGACTCAAAATCTACGCCCATGTCGAGGCCCTCGGCCTTGATGACGACCCGGCGCTGACAGCGCTTGTCACCATACCGGGCTACAAGGCGAAGCTTGAACGCATATTCCGGCTCCGCCTGGAAGCATTCGACTGGAATTGTCCCCAGCATATCACGCCGCGCTTCACAGAAGCCGAGATTTCACAGGCCGTCGCGCCATTGCGCGTAAGTTCGCCGGAGATTTCGGTCGATGCCCATTCGATGAAGCTGGGCACGGTGGCGAAAGCTGGCGGCCATCCAGGTAGCAGGTAGACCGGAGTGGCCGCCGATGGATGAACGGCCAGGTGTTGCGCGCCAATGGCGGCAGTATCTGAATGAGCGCCAACATCGCGCTCAGCTTGCATCCGTCGTATTCGCGCTGCTCAGCGCCAGCGTGGTCATGCGGTTACAGCGCAGGTCATTGGGGGGTCCTCTTTTACCAGTCGGGTGGAGCGAAACTGGTCAGCCAGAGACCAGCTGCCTCATTGGCAATACGGGCGCACGCTGCGATGCCAAGCGCACGCGCGTCGGCGGGTGATTCGTCCAGAGCCTTCGGCCGGGCTACTAGGATCTCAAGCTCGAGCAGGCCCGGCTGGTACGCTTCCGCCGCTGCGCTGATCAAAGCGACACGGACGACGCCGGGCGCGAGGGAGAACAGCTTCGGTTCTCCCCAGCCCGCGCTGAGCACGAGATCGCACGACTCGCCCGGAGGTGCGAAGCGCCGCGCGATCCAGAGTTCTATGAAGATCGGTCCTGTCTACAAGGTGCAGCGGTCCCGCTGCCACGAACTGTATCTCGCCGGCGCACTGGCGAAGCTGGATTGCTCGGCCGCCTTGCCCCGACTACGTTAGCCCATGTCAAATCTGCGACATAACACGCCGTGCGACGCTCGTGGACGTGCGACACGCGAGGCGTTTCGACAATGACGCCTCGGAGAGATGATGAGAGAGCGCGTGGTTCGGACCGAGATTAATGGCGTTGAGCTAGCATACCTCGAAGAGGGATCGGGCACGCCAGTCCTGCTCCTACACGGATTCCCCGATACCGCTCGCACTTGGAAGCGAGCACTCGCGTTTCTTGCCAGTCAGAATTATCGGGCCATCGCCCTCTTCCAACGAGGTTATTATCCTTCCGCGATTCCAGAGGATGGAGACTATTCCATCAGGCAATTAGCCGAGGATGTCCTCGGACTTATCGATCGACTTGGAGCGACCAAGGCGGTTGTTATAGGGCATGATTGGGGAGCCTTGGCGGCCTATGCGGCTGCAGCCCTCGCCCCAGCAAAAATCGCCGCGATCATCGCTCTGGCCATCCCGCCCTTTCGGGTAATCGAGGACAGCCCTGATGAACGCAGAGTGCGCCCTCACAACGGCTATCTTGCACGAGGCGAAGACTCAGCCCTCCTGTTGGAGAAGGACGACTTTGCCGAAGTCGATTACCTGTACACACTCTGGAGCCCGCATTGGCAGGGCGCACGGCAGCATGCCAAGGGGGTGAAAGATGCTCTTAGACGGGAGGGCAGATCACGTGCCGCCGTCGACTATTATCGATCGAGTCTTTCCAAACACGACACAGAAGCGTTTTCGGTCAAGCTCTCAACGCCTGCTCTGGTCATTTATGGTCAGGACGAACCCGAAGTCCGAAAGGCGATGTTTCGGAAAGCTGGGTGCGCATTCTCCGGCCCGGTCACCTGCAGGGAGTATTCTACAGTGGGTCACTGGCCCCACCTTGAGGCTCCTGATCTTTTCGAACGAGACGTTCTTGGCTTCCTCAAGGGCAATGGTATCTCATGAGTAGGCTGCGACTCCGTCGACCCTACGAACCGACAGCTGAGAATGGCGGAAGATCGGGCTGACTGATGCAGCAAGAGGAAGAGCGGAAAGTCGTCCGTTCGAGGTGAACGTCTGCTCAACTAGACCACAATTCCATGACGTTGACGGACACGATCTCGCCCTCGGCCAGGCTCCGGTCCCGTATACTTGCCGGTGGACCATACCGAGCTGAAACCCTGCGGGCTTTGGCCAAGTGTTCATCGGTGCAACACAGTTGCCCGGAACCCCTACTGCGCCGCAACCAGGCTGGCCGGGTCGGCGCCGACCCGGCTGGTCGCCTCGCCTTCGGCCGCGTCGGTGAGGGTGAAATCGTAATGGATCGAGCGTAACTCCGGCGCCGGGCAGCCAGGCCGTCCCGGCTCGGGGCTCACGATCAAGGAGTTGGACACACCGAACACGGTGTCGGTGTCGATGTATTGGTCGTCCGCATAATACACCGAGGTCACCAGCTCCCGATATCCGGTGGCGCCGATCAGGAAGTGGGTGTGCGCCGGGCGGCAGCCGTGGCGGCGTTGGGCGCGGATCATGGCGCCGACCGGGCCGTCCATGGGCACCGTGTAGCCGAACGGCAGGGTGGCGCGGAACCAGTACCGACCTTGCGCGTCCGTGCGGAACTGGCCGCGCCAATCCATCGCCGCCGGGTCCTGCCCCTGCAAGTCGTAAGCGCCATCCGGATCGGTCTGCCACACCTCGACGCTGGCGCCCGCGACCGGCTCCCCCTGCACCGACAGCACGCGGCCGAAGATCACGATCTCCTCCGTGTCATGCCGGGATGCGATGCGGTCACCCAGGGCGAGCACCGGCGACTTGTCGCGGTAGAACGGGCCGAGCAGGCTGGTCTCCGTGCCGACCGCCTCGGTGCGGCCATCGTCGAGGATGTTGACCATGCGCGACACGCCCAGCGTGTCCGACAGCAGGATGAACTCCTGCCGGTACGGGGTGCAGGCCTTGCCCACCTCGGTCAGGAACTTGATGCCGTACAACCATTCCTCCGGCTTCAGCGACACATCTCGCGCGAAGGCGTGCAGGTGCGTCACGGCGGCCGCCATGATCTCGCGCAGGCGTGGGTCGGGAGTGTCGGCCATTTGCGCCAACACCGCCTCTGTCAGCGTGGTTTCGTTTAGATCTTCCATGGCAGACCTCCCTGCGACTGTGCGTTCAGGCTTCCTGAG
>CAXTWC010000270.1:0-6262 GCA_964247805.1 uncultured Acetobacteraceae bacterium
CGGAGATCGGTTCCAATAGCGGCCAATGCGGCCGACACTTCGCCTTGGTCTATTCGCTTAGCTCCCGTCGTAATCAACCACATGGCTCCTGGACTTCGCGGCGCCTGCCACCAACGTTGCCTCTGCTGCTTTCAAGGAACGATGCTACCCGCCCGACTGTCAGCTACGGGGTCGGCAGCGGCCGACGCGTTGAAGTAGCCGAGCTTTGTGGGAAGCGTTCTTTAACTTCAGTTTGCATCGCGCCGCCGTCAGGACGGACCGCATACATGAATAAGAGTGCTTCGCTCGCCGTCGAAGGTGCTGCTATGTGGAACCTCGTCGAAACAAGACCGATCAGGCAAGCTGCCGGAGCCATCGACAGAGACAAGCGATGGCACAGACCGGCAAACCGACAAGCCAAACGCACTCCGCGTATTCAAAACCGCGCTGCCACGCCTCGCTTGCTACTGGCGTGTCCGGAGTAGAAAAAAACATCGGTCCACTGAAGCCGAATACGAGAAGGATCGGAATGGAGATAAGCCACGTTGCTGCAAATACTACAAATTGCAAAATGGCGCACACTCTCAATATCAGGCTCACCGCAGTTATGCTCCTGGCGTGTTGCTCATCACGTCAAATCCACTCTAACCCATCAAGTGGTGGTCGAAGTTCGCTCAAGCTTGGTTAGCCTGGTCATGGCCTCTTGGACCAGCATCGAGCATAGGAAGAGCTATATCAATCTCCGCAAATGCCCGCTTTGGGTCGGTCGACGCCGCCATAGCTGACTTCAAGCTATGGCGGGGTATGGTGGATAGCGGCCTGTCCGCTTCAGAGCGGAAACGTAGGATAGCCGACACTCACATACTGACGTGAAATGGGCCGGAAGCAGACTGGCAGGTTCCGGCAAACAAACTTTGGGATAGCCGGCCCTTCGTCGGCCTGCAATGTCGGCGGCCCATGCCAACCCATACTGCCGCGTTTGGCAGTGCCACCAGTACTCCAAGACTTTCAACGTAGAGCACTGAACTCCGCAGAATGTGACGCGATCGATGCTGCCTGTGCTTGCATCCTTTTTCGATGTAGCTCTACGTCATGTAGCATTGCGGGCTCGAGCGTATGAATGAAAGTATGTCGGATCTCGGCGAGCTCGAGCTTGAGGTCATGCAGATCGTTTGGGATACGGGCGAAGTCACAGCCGACCAGGTGCGCTCGCAGTTGAGCCGCAAGTCGAAGGAGTCGACTGTTCGGACGGTTCTGTCGCGGCTTGAAGGCAAAGGCTACGTCAAGCACCGAGTCGAGGGCCGGACCTACATCTTCCACGCGACCGAAGCTCGGCAGGACGTCGCTGCCAGGGCCGTGAAGCGCATCGTGGCGTGGTTTTGCAACGGGTCGGTGGAGGACGTGCTCGTCGGCATGGCCGATGCACGCATGCTGGACCCGAATGTCCTGAAACTGCTGGCCAAGCGGATCGCCTCGGCCAAAGGGGAACAGTGATGCTGGAGGTGTTGGGAGAAGCAGCGTTTCGCACCCTGCTGCTAGCGGCCACTGTCCAACTCGCCCTTTGGCTGCTTCGGATCCGCCGGGCACAGCTGTTGCTGGTCGCATGGACGGTCGTCCTGGTGTGCTCCGTCGCCATGCCGGCGCTCCAATGCGCCACTCCACTTCGGTTTTCCCTATTCCTCGCGCATCCTGCCGCTTGGTTGAGCGCTGTTGCCGATCCTCGGCAGCAAGCCGCCCCGGCCGTGTTGGACCCTATACCCGCCGTCGATGCGCAGGAAATGCCCCCGATGGGCTCCTGGTTGGTGGCAGCGTATCTCCTCGTGAGCGGTCTCATGGTGTTGCGCTTGATCGTGGGCATTGCACTGTCCCTGCGCTTGCTTCGTAAGGCCGCGCCAATATGTCTGAAGGGGGCGCCGGATGCCCGTATCCGCATCAGCCGGGCGGTCGCGGCGCCGGTGACGGTCGGCAACGTCATCCTGCTGCCGCCCGATGTCGTCGACTGGTCCCCCGCTATGCGCCAGGCGGCCGTTGCGCATGAGTGCGCCCACGTGTCACGCGGGGATTTCGCTTTGCTGGTGGTATCGCAACTGTATCGGGCGCTGTTCTGGTTCAGCCCGGTGTCGTGGCTGCTGCATCGCCGGCTGGCGACACTCGCCGAATTTGTTAGCGATGATCATGCCATGAAGGTGACGGGCGACCGCGCCGGATACGCCGAGGTCTTGCTCGAAATGGGCCGACGGTCCGGGCCGCTGCTGCGGGGTTTGGCCATGGCACGGGCCTCTACGCTGCCCTTTCGCATCGAGCGCGTGTTGTCGGACCGAGTGGAAACTTCCCCTGTCAACAGGATCGAGCGATCGGTGATCGTCGGTGCGGCGGCAATAGCCGCATTCGCCGCCGCGAGCCCGGACTTCACCCCCGCTGCGCCGGCAAGCTTCATGGCGCGCGTGCAGACGGGAAACGCCCTGCCTCGTTCGTCGCCTACGCCGTCGCAGTCCGAGGACGCCTCCCGGCCGGCTTCGCGGTCTGCAGCTTCGCTGCCGCGAGTGGCTTGGGCGCCATCGCAGCAACAATCGGGCGCGCAGGTGGCGGCGCGGCCGATGCTCGGCGACACGCATCCGATGCCGCCAGTGCGTGCCACGCAAGTCCGCAACCCGGCTACCGGCAGCCAGAGCGATGTTGCCGCGCGCATACGGGTCGAGCCCATGAGTCTTCCCACGCGCTCTCCTGCCGCCATCAATCGCAAATATCCGGCCAGCATGAGCGGCAGTGGCGAACTGAGGCACGCGCCACTCCCCTCCGAGCGGGAGGGTCATGCAACAGCCGGCGAACCATCGCTGCTCGAGGTGATCGATCAGCAGAGCTGTGACGGCGTGTACCTTCCCGGAGCGGTCGGCGGATCGAGTAGTGGGAACGGTTGGGGCTACCTCAACATGTTGCGGGCGAAATTCTCGCGGGGAGCGGATGGCCGGCCCTGGCTGAAGATCTACTTCGGTACGCGCGAGCCTTTGAACTTGCCTGTGGAGGTGGCGGGCAGGGAGGTGGAGTTCACCGCCGGCAACAACACATCGTTCAAGTTGCTGCCAAAGGGCACGAACCACCTCACAGGCATCACCCAACGCCCTGAGGGCACCATTGATCTCGCTTGTGGGGAAGCTGGCGCCAACCTCTTCGATCGGAAGAGCTGACTTCGCGCCGAGACCTGAAACATACTGGCCCTGAGTCCTCCAACGCCAGCAGGGCTGCCTCGATCCCATACATTCGAGCCGTCTGCCGGTTGGATAGGTAACCAAATGCAACACTGATTTCGGAAGAAATCCCTGGACAACTGCAGCACGGATTGTAACGCTACAAATTGTAGCTGAAGTCCGGCGAAGGCAGGGATCATTCAATGGGACGGGACGTACACGCAATTCGGTTGCCGGTCGCTTCAGCCGCCCTTGCCGCGGCTTTCATCTTAACGCCGGTGGCCTTGGGCTATGCACCCGCGTCATGCCAGGATTTCAGCATAACGAACCCGGAGGAGCCGGCGGATTCTGGCCGGCGCGACTTGATGCGGCAGCTGCAGGCATGGTGGGACGTGCACGCCTACTTTCCCAGACACGCTTCAAGCAACGACGAGGGCGGCACTGTCAAAATTCTCCTTGATATCTTGCCCGACGGCAGGATTTGGGGGGTCAATGTCGTGGACAGCTCGGGATCGAACTCGATCGACACGGCGGCAGCAAAGGCGTTTACCGGAGGCTTCGTACGACCGTTGCCGGACGGCGCGCCTGAAACCAGCATAGACCTTTCGCTGCATTACGTCCTGGCGCACCGGCACGACCAGCCGGTGAGCGCCGACTACACGCCCGCATTGTCCAAGAGGCCATTCACCATCACGAACGATCCGGTCAAATCGCCCATACTAGACAAAATGCTGCAAAGGACCTGCACCGGAGAGGTCGTGAAGCAGGGAATTAGAAACCATCCTGCCTACGGCACGCATTACTGGGCCCAAGCAGTGTTCTTCCGCAAACCTGATGGCTCGCCCTGGGTAAAGTTCTATGAAGGGGGCTTTCCTATCATCTCACCAGTAACCGAAGTCGGTAGGATGGTGCAGTGGACCGGTCGACAAGAGAATTTCAAAAATCCAAACTTCACTCAGTATACGCTGTGGTCTGAAGGCGACAGCAGCCTCAACGGGAGCATAGAAATCCTATTTCCTTATGGGACGGGTTCTAGTGGTTTAGACAATCTTAATCATGGCGGCACCGTCAGCTTTACCTGCGCGACAGAAGTTGTGCCTGCGGTGCCATGGAGTGCGTGGTCCGTAACTCCCGGTCCAAGTCCACCTGGTGATCCGCCCTAATGATAGCATTCGGATTGTTGATATGGCGGAACGCTCAAGGAGGTAACTCCGAGGCGCAACTAGAGGCGAGCGCTTCGGCGTCGTCGTCGCAATGCGCTACCAGAAGCACGACGCCATCTCGTTCCTCGGCCGGCTGGGGAGGAACGTAGCTGAGAGGTCCAAGGCTCTCGCGGATACCGTCATAGGGGCTCGCGGCATTCGAGGAGTTTAGGCGTGGATCAGACGGTTGATGCGACGAACCTGGCTGCAACGGCTGTCCCGCCCGGCGCGGATCTCTCGATCCTGACGCTGTTCCTCCAGGCGGACATCGTCGTGAAAATCGTCATGATGCTGCTGCTCCTGGCCAGCGTCTGGGTTTGGGCCATCATCTTCGAGAAGATCGCCTCGGTCCGCCGCGCCAACCGCCAGGCCAATGCGTTCGAGGACCGGTTCTGGTCCGGCGGAAGCCTGGACGAGTTGTACGACCAGGAAGGCGCCAAGCCGGTCCACCCCGTCGCCGCGGTGTTCGGTGCGGCCATGGGAGAGTGGCGGCGCTCGGCCCGGATCGCCGGGGCGGACATGGCCCGCGGCGGCGTGCGCGACCGGATCGACCGGGCTATGACGGTCACCATCAGCCGCGAGATGGAGCGGATGGAGCGCTGGATGATCTTCCTGGCCTCGGTCGGCTCGACAGCGCCGTTCGTGGGGCTGTTCGGCACGGTTTGGGGCATCATGCACTCGTTCGCCGGCATCGCTGCGAGCAAGAACACCAGCCTGGCCGTGGTGGCGCCTGGCATCGCCGAGGCGCTGTTCGCCACCGCGATCGGCCTGGTTGCGGCCATCCCCGCCGTGCTCGCCTATAATAAGATCAGCACCGATTTGCAGCGCTTCGCCGACCGGCTGAACAGCTTCGGCACTGAGTTCGGCGCCATCCTGTCCCGTCAGTCCGAGGAGCGGGTGTAAGCGAATGGCCATGCAGATCGGCAATTCCGGACACGGCCGAGGACGGCGCTACCGTCCGCTCGCGGAGATCAACGTTACCCCAATGGTGGACGTGATGCTCGTGCTGCTGGTGATCTTCATGATCACGGCACCGCTGATGACCTCCAGCGTCAACGTGGACCTGCCGAAGGCCAGCGCGTCCGCCATCACGCCGGAAAACGACCCGATTACCATCAGCGTCGCCTCCGACAGCAAGGTGTATCTCGGCAATGACGGGATGGATCTGGGCGATCTGGTGGCCAAGCTGCAGGCGCAGGTGCAGTCCGACCCCGACCGCCGCATCTTTGTACGCGGCGACAAGACGGTGCCGTATGGCCGCATGATCGAGGTGATGGGCACCGTCAAGCAGGGTGGCTTCAATAAGGTGGCGCTGTTGGTGGAACAGTCTGAGGGCGCGCCGGGCAGCGCGACGACCGGCACGGCTGCACCGACGGTGCGCCCGACCACGCCGGTCCTGTTGCCCACGGCGCAAGTGCCACGCCGGCGCTGAGCGTTTGAATGACCTTTGGAGAGTGATGCATTCCAGGACGAAACGCAGCTCGGTTTGGGTCGGCCAATGTTAAGGGGCGGCCAGCGGCGGTCGGTGCGCCGGCACAGGCGCGGGACGTTGGGTTTGCTTTTTTTGCTATCGTCGGTGCTGCACGTGACGTTGTTTCTGGCCTTGCTGACGATCCCGTCGAGGCAGCCGCCAATTAGTGAACCGGGTTCGCTTTCCGTTGACCTCATCGCTGAGGAAGGGCCGGCCGGTGCGGCGGCGGGGCAGCCCGGTCCGACGGAGACAGCCGCAGCGCCGGTGGCCGCTGCAACACCGGTACAGCAGGCCGAGACACCGCCACCAACGCGGGCACCGGACGAACCGCCGCCCCCGCCAGTACCCGCCACGCCGCCGCCTCCAGCGCCTGAGCCCCCCCCCCCCCCCCCCCCCCCCCCCCCCCCCCCCCCCCCCCCCCCCCC
>CAXTWC010000271.1:0-6242 GCA_964247805.1 uncultured Acetobacteraceae bacterium
GTTTAAGAAATGTCAGAAGCGCGTTTTGTGTTAGGTTTGGCATAGTTCGTATCGTCACGAACACAACTTGACCATCAGTTGCGAACCCTTATCATCTACGCTCACCTGACGGTAGCGCTAAACGGCTCAAATTGTTCAAAAGCTGTCCGAAGCTTAGGCGCTGATCCATGCGCCACGCTGGCCGCGGCAGGAACACAACGCACTGGCTGCGGCCAGGGAACGGGAGAGCACGGCAGAGGGCAAGCGGCTCTACGCGCAGCGCCAAGGGATAGAGAGCACCCTCTCGCAAGCCGTGCGCGCCTTCGGCTTGCGCCGGACGCGCTACCGCGGCCTGGCCAAGACCGGCCTGCAGCACGCAGCCACCGCCGTAGCCAGCAACCTCGACCGCATCGCAGCCTGGTTCGGCGGCCGGCCCATCGCGCCCACCCGCACATCGCACTTCGCCGCCCTCGCCGCGTAGCTGAAGAATTCGCCACCAGTGTCAACATTCGTGACGCCAGCCGCAAAGTAAGCTCGCCCCGCGGCTGACCTTTGGCGCTAGGCCGGATTGCCTACGGCCTTGGCGAGTTCGCGGTAGAAAGTGGCGCGATGCACCTTGAGCAGCCGGCTACCTCGCGCACGGGCCTGCCCTCCTTCACCAACTTGCGGCCGAGCGCCACTTGGTCGGGCACCAGCGCCGGGGACGGCCAAACCGCACGTCTTTCTGCTGCGCCGCGACCCGCCCGGCGCTGGTGCGGCCCAGGATCAGGGCGCGCTCGAACTCGGCGATCCCTGCAAACACCGTCAGCACCATCCGGCCGGCGGGGCTGATGGTGTCGGCCCAGGGTTCGGCCAGGCTGCGCAGGCCGGCGCCGGCGTCGCGCAGGCGCTCGGCCACGTCCAGCAGGTCGCGCGTGGAGCGGGCCAGACGGTCCAGCCGGGTGACCACGAGCACGTCGTCGTCGCGCACCTGGTCGAGCAGCCGGGCCAGCTCAGGCCGGTTGCGCTGGGCGCCGGACAGCTTCTCCTCATACAGCCGCCGGCAGCCCGCGTCGCGCAGCGCCCGGCGCTGGAGGGCGAGGTCCTGGTCGTCGGTGCTGACGCGGGCGTAGCCGAGAAGCATGGGGCCGTCGCAGAATCACGGCGTTGTGCGACATACATTTGCAACAGCGAAGTGCCCGGCCCGCCTGGGGCGCAGCGGCGGTCGCGGAACTCCTAAGTTCCGCGACACATGCCCAGTAAGGTCAAGTGCTCGTCCTTACATAGGTTTTACGTTCCGTTGCTCCTCAGACCCCGGGAAGCAGGCCCTCGATCCGCTCCCATTGCTTGTCACGAAGACCATACCGCCGCGTCCGTCAGTTCCCACAAGGCCAACCCGCTATGAATGACTTCATGCCGGAACGGAGTCCCTCCAATTGGCGGCACGCCCTAATCCACTGTGATCGAACCTTACTGACTGTAGGGCTTGAGCTTGCTGATGTCGGTGCCGCAATCCGGGCAGCGCCACCCCGGCGGCAGGGCGGAAACCGGCGTCCCCGGCGGAACCCCGGCAGCAGGCAAACCTGCCGCTTCGTCGTAAATGTGGTAGCAACCCTGGCAGATGAAGCAATGCGACGTCTCATTCGGCGGCTTGCCGATCTTAACCGGTCCGGCCTCCGGCGTCCGGTCGGGCGTGCCGATAGTGTCGCCGACGACGACTGTGCCGGATGTCTCGGTGACGAGGTATACGCCTAAGTCCTTATGACCGAAGGCAGCGCGCAACGCGGTTGGCAGTTCCAAGTCCCGCTGGCCCGTGGCCGGATTTACGTTGGTGGCCCCGCAGCGCCCGTTGCGGCGGTCGACGCGCAGTACCGTGTCGTTAACCTGAAGCGTGCCGCCGATCCAGTCGAACTCCTCCCAGGGCCGTGCCCCATCGATGTAAATGTTTGCGCGGAAGCGCAGCGGGTCCAGGGCATAGCCCCAGCGCTCCTCCAGGCTGCGCAACGTCGCCAGGTTGATTAGGGATAGGACGTTGTCCGGCTTGTCCATGAAGTGCCCGTTCGGGCTTCGCACCATCGTCGGACGGCCCCGCAGCGTGGGGACGAGTCGTTCAACGAAAGCCTCCACATCCTGCCGACCCTCTGCCGTGTCGAGGTCGGCCGACAGCAGGGGGGTGCCGTCTGGCTTGGTGATCGCCAGCCGCATCGTGTCCACGTCCAGGTGGGTGCGGACGGTCGCCAAAGCCTCTTCCAGCATCAGCATGACGAACATACCCTTCTTGGCCCAGTGCGGGTTCTGCGGATCGACCTTGGCGTTGCTGCGGCCCAGCGCGAAGATGCGGTCGAACGGGAAGGGCCGGCCTGCTTCCAGCCGGATGCCCTGCAGGGGCTGTGCGCTCAGCCCCTTCACCGGGTAGCGATAGATACCAGTGATCTCGGCCATACAGGAGCTGTCCTCGGATGATCTGCCGTTCCGCGATTGTGACCGACGACGGGTGCCGGGGCGTAGTGCCAGGCGATGGCGAAGCGATGGTGCCGGATCGGGGGCGGCCGGGCCGCGCGGTTCGTGCACCAGCAGGTCGTGGATCAGGTCGTGGTGGCGGTCCAGACGGTCGTCCACCGCGTCCGGCAGCCGCGCGACGCCTTCCACGGCCTGCCAAGGCATCAGCGCGCCGTGGCCCAAGACGATGCCGCGCGTGCCTAGCGCTGTCGGCGCCTGCTGCCAGGTGGCCGCGGAACAGAGCGGGTAGAGGCCGATCCTGGCCCGGCGGGTCAGGAGCTCCAGCGTGCCCGCCTCCGGCATGCCGGGCGGCAGGGTCCAGAGCATGTACAGGCCGATCCCGGCGCCGCGCACATCAGCCTCGCCGAACTGCTGGGTCAGCGCGGCCAGTGTCGCGTCGCGGCTTTCGCGATAGGCCGACCGCAACCGGGCCAGGTGGGTGGCGTAGCCCCCACTCTGGATGAAGCGGGCCAGCACGGCCTGCTCTGTCCAAGCGTTGCCATGGCTTTGCAGCGCCTTGGCCGCGATGATGGGCTCGACCAAGCCTGGCGGCACGACCATGAAGCCCAAGCGTAGGCCGGCGCCGAGGGTTTCGGTGAAGCTGCCGATGTGAATTGTCCGGTCCGGCGCCGCGCCGACAAGAGCAGGCAAGGGTGAGCCCTCGTAGCGCAGGTCGCCGTCGTAATCATCCTCGATGATGACGCAACCGGTCCGCCGTGCCCACTCGATCACCGCGCGGCGCCGATGCATGGGCAGCACGCCTCCGGTGGGATACTGGTGGGCTGCCGTGAGGTAAAGGACCGATCCACCTGCCGGGAGTGCGTCGGGACGCATCCCCTCGGCATCCACGGGAACGCCGACGAGGGTGGCGCCTGCGGCCTCGAACGCGTTGGCAGCACCGCGGTAGCACGGGTCTTCCATGACTGCGGTTTTGCCAGGGGCGAGCAGGATGCGGGCGACAAGGGCGAACGCCTCCTGCGCGCCGTGGGTGATGATGATGCGGGCCGGATCGGCCACCATGCCGCGCGTGGTGGACAGGAAGTTGGATAGCGCGACCCGCAGGTCGAACAGGCCGCCGGGATCACCATGACGCGACAGCTCCGGCGCGCTGGCGTGCGACAAGGCGGCGAGCACCAGGCGGCGCCACGTGCGGAGTGGGAAAAGTTGCGCATTGGGCCGGCCCGGCACGAAGTCGAACGACAGCCGGTAGCGTTCGGCGGCAGGGCGCAGGCCACGGTGGTCGAGAACCGGCCCGGCCAGATCGATGCCGCCGCCATGCAACGTGGTTTCCGCTGCCACCGGCACCAGGAGGATCGGCTTCGCGGCGAAGATGCCGGACGCCGAGGCCTTCGCCGCGAATCCTTCCATGACCAGGATGTCGTAGGCTCGAACCGCGGTGTTGCGGGAAACGCCGAGCAGCTCCGAAAGCCGCCGCGTGGATGGCAGTCGGGTGCCGGCCGGGATCATGCTACGCCCAATCGCCTCGCGCAGTTGGGAGGCGAGCTGCGTCGTCAACGTTTCCGGACGGGATCGGTCAAGCAGGACCGGTAGCTGCATCGCTGCACCTTTCAGATGCGGGCACCATGGTGCCTTCCACGGCGGGCGTCTCGTCATAAATCTACGCGGTGGGTCCAGATAGACGGTCGCGAGTGGTCAACTGGATCCATAGTGAACGTCTCGACTGGCCCTGTCCGCCACAATCAGACCGGGAATGCATTGCGATAAGGCAAGGATTTTGGCGTTGTGCGGCGTGGTGGCACATTTCCGGGCAGACTCGGCTGGCATCGTCGAAAGTCCGGAACACGCAACTGGACTCAATTCATGGATCGCGCGCGGCTCTCCCGTTCTGCCCGGGCCGACCTGCACTCTGGCGAGGTAAGCCAGCCCAGGTGGGCCGGCCAGACATGGGGATGAGTGGCAATGACACTGACACGCCGTAACCTGGGCAACGCCGCGTCTGCTCTGCTGATGGGAGCCGCGCTGCCGATCGAAGCCCGCGCGCAGGGCAAGGAGCCGATTCGGATCGGCGTCCTGCACTCGCTGTCGGGCACCATGGCGATCAGCGAGACAGTTCTGAAGGACTTCCTGCTCATGCAGGTGAAGGAACTCAACGCCAAGGGGGGCCTGCTCGGGCGCCAGATCGAGCCCGTGGTGGTCGATCCCGCTTCCAACTGGCCGCTTTTCGCGGAGAAAGCGCGCGACCTGATCAGCCGCGAGAAGGTCGTGGCAGTGTTCGGTTGTTGGACTTCGGTGTCCCGCAAATCGGTGCTGCCAGTGTTCGAGGAGCTGAACAGCCTGCTGTTCTATCCGTTGGAATACGAGGGCGAGGAACAGTCGAAAAACGTGTTCTACGGCGGCTCCGTGCCGGACAACAAGGCGATCCCGGCGGTGCAGTACCTGATGAGCGCCGACGGCGGCGGTGCGAAGCGCTGGATCCTGGAAGGGACCGACTACGTCTACCCGCGCACGAGCAACAAGATCATTCGCGCCTTCCTGACGTCGAAAGGGGTGCCCGAGGAAGACATCCGGGAGAACTATACGCCGTTCGGCTTTAACGACTGCAGACCGAGGTGGCGGCTATCAAGTCGTTCGGCACCGCCGGGAAGAAGACGGCGGTGATCTCGACCATCAACGGAGATGCCAACGTTCCCTTCTACAAGGAACTGGGCAATCAAGGGGTTAAGGCAACTGATATTCCGGTGATGGCGTTCTCTGTCGGCGAGGAGGAGCTGAAGGGCCTCGACACGGCGCCGCTGGTGGGACACCTGGCCGCCTGGAGCTACTTCCAATCGATCGACACGCCCGAGAACAAGTCTTTCGTGACGAACTGGCAGAAGTATCGCAACGACCCGAAGGCGGTGACCAACGACCCCATGGAGTCCAGCTACGACCTGTTCAATCTTTGGGCACAGGCGGTGGCAAAGGCGGGCAGCACGGGCGTAGACGCCGTGAGCAAAGCAATCGTCGGCGAGAAAGTAAAGTCGCCTACCGGATACGACGTGGTCATGAACCCAAACCACCATCTGACGAAGCCGGTCTTCATCGGCGAGATCCAGGCAGGTGGGCAGTTCTCGATCGTTTACGAGAGCAAGCCGATCACCCCGCATCCCTGGAGCCCCTTCTTGCCCCAGAACGTTGGGAAGCAGTGAACCTGCTGCCAGCCGCCCCAGCGAGGGTGGCTGGCATTTCCTCCCAAGACCGGTCCGCAATCATTCAATCGTTCGCTCCAGACCGCCTATCGCTTCGAACCGGACAGTCCGCTTTTGTGAAGAGTTTGGCGTGGTTCAGAAAGGGCCGCTTCCAGATAATACCGGAAATTGGTAGAACTCTGACGATAAAAGAGATTTCGCGTTTTGGGTGTTACCCTGATCTGAACCACGCCGCAAAGTGTCGCCTACCGCGGTAGCCTGCCCGGCTGGGGCTAGCGCCGAGGGGATGGGTTGCGGAGATTGATTCGGTGCCTGCAGCGGACATCTGCTATCTCGCGCAGCCCCTTTCTGGAGAGGAAGCATGTTCACTCACGTCATGATCGGCAGCAACGACTTGGAGCGGGCTAGGAACTTCTACGACGCCACATTCGCCGCGTTAGGAGGCAGGCCCGGCGAAATGGATGCCAGAGGTAGACTGATCTATGCCCACGAGGGCGGTCGGCTGATGATTACAACACCGATCGATGGTAATCCCGCGACTGCGGCCAACGGTGGGACTATTGGTATCGCCGCTGCGAGCCGAGACCGTGTTCTCGCCTGGCACAAGGCCGGCACCACGTATGGTGGTACCACAAT
>CAXTWC010000272.1:0-6239 GCA_964247805.1 uncultured Acetobacteraceae bacterium
GCATAGAAGCATGCTGCAGCCAAAACGGACGGCTCCAACGCTGCGCGGTATGCGAGATGCCCGCCCAGGCAAACCCCCATCGTCGCGAGTTTACCGTTGCAAGCCGGATGCTCCGTCAGGAAGGCTAGGACGGCCCTGCTATCGGTATCGAACGCTGCCACTGCCTTCGTCGTCTTGAGCGCGTTTCCCCGATCGGTTCCAGCTTGGTCGTAGCGGAGCACCGTCCCCGCGGGTTCGTACTCGTGGTAGACTTCGGGGACCGCTACCACGTGTCCAAGGCCCGCCACGAAGGCCGCCAGACGCCGGATCGGCGCCGTTACCTGGTAGATTTCCGAAAACAGGACAACGCCCGGAAATCGTCCGCCAATGGCGGGCCGGAACAGGTGAACGCGAAGCGACGTGGTTCCAGGAATGCTTAGGTCTACCGACTCGTCTGCCTTGATAATCACCGTCTCACTCTCCCTAGCTCAAACCTGCAGGCGCATCATGCGCGATGCGGAGCAGATTTCCTGGTCAAACTGGGCTTCTCCGCCAAGGTATTACGACGTCATCATTGAAAACGTGGACAGTCTTGTCCAGGGAGGTCCGCTGCACGGCCAAGAAGACTATGCGAGATTAATATCTTATATCGTCCTCAGCGGCGTCCATGGTTAGGGAGTCGAGATCGGTTGCGGCGCACCCGCTCAGTGGGTCCTGAGCCCGGCTGCTCGATTGCACGACCCGACTAGCCCGGCTCGGCCCGGCAGGCCTAAGAATGCTGACCATATTACAGGAGAGTTTCATGTCGCCGATCCTGCGTCGGGCTTGCGCCCTACTCCCTGTTTGTTTGCTGGCGTCATTCCCAGCAAGCGCCGATCCGACGCTACAGACGGTTCTCAAGCGAGGCGAGTTCCGAGCAGGGATCGTGGCCGACTCGCCACCTAGCGCATATCTCGACGCCCAAGGGCGTCAGATCGGCTACTGCGCGGACATCGCGCGCTACCTCTCACGGCGGCTCGGCGTAAAGCTGGTGTTCGTTCCCGTAACGGCAGCATCGCGCATCCCACTCCTAAACACGGGACGTATAGATGCCGAAGTCGCGGTGACCACGCCCCAGAAGGTCCGAAACGAGGTTGTAGATTTTACCTATAGCTACATTTGGGACAACGCCGTTTTGCTGGTTCGCGCAGGGGAAAGCACCAACCCGGCCGATTACCAGAATAACGCAAAGAAAATCGGGGCGTCACAGGGCGATGGCTTTATAGATCGTTGGAAACAGCTCTCTCCGAACTCCTCCTTCAGTCTGTTCCAGTCGGCGTCGGACGTGGTCGGAGCGCTACGGAACGGGCGCGTCGACGCAGCCATCGTCAACCAAAGCGAAGCGATCACCATCGCCAAGGCGGGAGGCACTGCGGTCAGCCCGCCTTGGACGAACTCGCCCGACGCGATCATGGTCCGGCAAGACGATTCGAAGTGGCGCAATTGGCTGGATTGGGCACTGCAGCGCATGTGGGTCGAAGGGACGCTGCAGAAGCTCTACGTCAAGTGGTATGGCGTTGAGCCGAGTTACGGCCTGGGCGATTACGGTCAAATCCAGCCGCGGGTGACGGAAATCGGCAAGGCCGACGATCCCTGGGTCGTGCTGCCGGACCATTTCCTGGAGACGTTACTCGGGCCGGAATCATGGAAACTCGACTGAGGCCACCATGCGCTCGTCTCAACAGTCGACACTCGAGTTCCTGACCACACCCTCTGCAATACGGAAGGCTACTCTCGACCGAAGGCGTGTGCCCCAACCAGCTCCACTCGCCTAGAATGGACTGGTCGGTCCTTTGGACATATCGAGAGGCGCTCGCAGGTGGACTAGCCATCACGGTCGGATTTGCCCTGTCGGCGATCGTGGGAGCAACGGTCGCAGGCGTTCTTATTGGCTGCCTTGCCAGCACTAGGTCCTACCTCCTGCTCCGCCTGACCGGGGCTTACACCGGACTTCTCCGCAACCTGCCGCTGGTCGTGAAGATGTTCTTCTTCTACTTCGTGCTGGGCTGGCCGGAGATCCCAGCGGCGTTGACCGCCTTGATCCTGCATCAGAGTGCCTACATCGCCGACGTGACCGCGTCCGGCTTGCGCGCCATCGAGCGTGGGCAATTCGATGCCGGGTTGGCGCTCGGATTGCGACGTATGTCGGTCATGCGCCACGTCGTGCTTCCGCAACTCGCCCGCGTCGTTCTATCGCCGATGACGACGCAATACGTATCGATCGTGAAGAACACGTCGATCGTGGCTCTGATCGGCGTTGCCGACCTGACCTTCCAGACACAGCAAATCAACGTCGAGACTTTTCGTGGCTTCGAGGCAGCGACGGCAGCAACGCTGCTCTACATGCTCGTGGCGGGCGCAGTCATCGTTGGCATGAGTTGGCTGCAGCGCCGCTGGATCATACGTTGAGAACGCAAGTTTGGACCTGGCGCGCCTTCGTCATCGTTACGTTCTCGGCCTTCGCCTGGTGGCTGACGACGCTGGACTGGTCCCGCGTGACGCCGTCCTGGCAGTTCCTCCTGCTCGCCCTGGGCCGGAGCTGGCTATTGGCCGTCGTCTCGATGGTCATGGGCAGTCTTGCCGCGATACCTCTTGCCTTATGCCGCGCCTATGGACCACGCTGGCCACGGTGGGCCGCTACTGTATTGATCGAGACCGTGCGGGCCACGCCGGAGCTGATGATCGTATTCTGGGTCTATTTCACCTTGCCGGTCGTCACCGGCGCCGAAATCAGTTCCTGGAACGCAGCGCTGGGTTCGTTGTCGGTCATCTCAGCCGCCTATCTCGCCGAGGTCGTGCGCGCTGGCCTGTCCTCGGTACCTGCTGGACAGCGAGACGCTGCCAAGGCCCTTGGAATGCGTCCGTTCACTGCATTCCGCCTCGTGGTTCTGCCGCAAGCTCTCCGGACCATGGCGCCTGCGCTCATTGCGACCTTCGTGGCTTTGTTCAAGACGACGTCACTCGTCTACGCCATCGGCGTCATGGACTTCTTTCGTGCGGTCACCGTCACCAACAACGCGGTGTATGCACCCTACCCGCTCTACGCTGTACTAGCCGCAGGTTACTTCGCGAGCTGCTGGATCCTGACCCGTGCCATTCGATACTTCGATCCCGGCTATTCCGCGCTGGAGAACTGAAATGCAGACAAGTGAGACCCCCATCACGATGCAACCGCATAGGCGTACGATGATTGATCTACGAAGCGATACCGTGACCCGCCCGACCCCGGCGATGCGGGAAGCGATGGCCAAGGCCGATGTTGGCGACGACGGCTATGGCGACGATCCCACGGTCAATGAACTCGAAGCCAAAGCTGCGGCCCTTCTCGGGAAGGAGGCCGCGGTTCTGGTGCCAACCGGCACGATGGGAAACCTATGCGCGGTGTTCGCGCAGACGGGTAGAGGGGACGAGGTCATCGTCGAGGCGACCTCCCACATATACCGGACGGAACAAGGTGGCATGGCGTCTCTGGCCGGGGTGCCGTATCGCGTGCTTCCTGGGGAGCGCGGCCTGATACCGATCGAAGTATTGCGGGCCGAGTTGGCCAGCAGCAGCTTCTCGGCGCGGCTCCGGACTGCCCTGGTTTGCCTCGAGACCACCCACAATGCGGCGGGCGGAACTGTGCCGTCGCTCGACTACCTCAAGGCTGCTCGCGACGTCGCCGAACAGTATGGAGCGGCGGTGCACATGGATGGAGCTCGGATGTTCAACGCCGCCGTCGCCCTTGGCGTCCGGGTGTCCGAGATCGCCCGGGTCGCCGACACCGTGACCTTCTGCCTATCGAAGGGGCTGGGAGCGCCAGTTGGATCAATACTGTGCGGCCCTGCAGCGGTCATCCGGCGTGCACGGCAAACACGTAAGATGCTCGGTGGCACCATGCGTCAGGCAGGCGTGCTCGCGGCGGCGGGAATTGTCGCTTTGGAAACCATGGTGGACAGACTGGCCGACGACCACCGCCGTGCGCGACGGCTAGCCGAAGGGCTCCATGCTATCGACACGACGACCTGTGACCCGGCTTCCGTCGCGACCAACATCATCTTCGTCAACCTTGCCGCATCCGGGTTATCGACCCCCGAATGGTGCAGCCGCCTGGCAGCGCGTGGTGTAACTTGCCGTCCTTACGACGCGTCCCGGGTACGGCTGCTAACTCATGCCGATATCACGGACGAGGACGTCACGATGGCCCTCGCCGCGTTCCGTGCGGAGTGGCCCGACACCGCCGTGCGAGCCGCATAGCTCACAGTTGGAACCGGGTGGAGAAGGCGGCTCACCGGTTCCGGCCTGGCGCTCCGGTTGGCAAACCGGCATTCTGACGGGAATGGGTCGGGAGATCTGCACCGGGTGCGGCCCGTCACAACCTCCAAGTTGCAGGTGCGCCGGGAGTATTCCCGGTATGCCGACCGTTTTCCCCACATAGCGAGGAGCCTCACATTGTCCCAGGCCGCGCCCACAATCGAGCGAACCATCGCTGCCCGCCGACGTAGCGAAGCGGAGGTCAGGGAGTTGGTTGCGGGGAAGCCACTCTGGGGTTCCGTGTTCTCGGATCACATGGTGACAGGTCAATATGACCCGGATGCGGGCTGGCACGGTTTCGTGGCCGGGCCGATCGACACGTTCCAGATGCATCCTGCGACCGTGGTGCTCCATTATGGCCAAGCGGTGTTCGAGGGCCTCAAGGGCTACAGTCAACCGGACGGATCCGTTGCGGCGTTCCGGCCCGACCAGAACGCCAAGCGGTTCGCTGCTAGCGCCGAACGACTGGCGATGCCGCCCTTGCCGGAGGAGCTGTTCCTCTCCTCTATCCGTACGCTCGCCGATATGGACCGCGCCTGGGTGCCGGAAAACCGCGGCTCGAGCCTCTATTTCCGCCCGATGATGTTCGGCACGGACGTGGGGTTGATGACCGGCCCGTCGCGGACATACCGCTTCGTTTTGTTCGCCTGCCCGGTGTCCGACTACTTTCGCAACGGCGTCAAGCCGGTCACCGTGTGGGTGTCATCAGACTACGTTCGCGCCGTGCGTGGCGGCACCGGGGAGGCCAAGTGCGCAGGGAACTACGCGGCGAGCTTCCTCGTCCAGCGTGAGGCCGCCGAGCACGGCTGCGACCAGGTCGTTTGGCTCGATGCGATCGACCGCACGACGATCGAGGAGATGGGCGGCATGAACATCTTCTTCGTGTCGCTGGAGGACGGGACGCCCAAACTGGTGACACCCGAGGCATCTGGCTCCCTGCTCAAGGGCGTGACGCGGAATACCTTGCTGCGCCTGGCCGGAGACCTGGGCTACGACGTCGTGGAGCGGCGTACGACCGTCGATGCCTGGCGGGCGGGATGCGCAGACGGCACCATCTCGGAGTCGTTTGCGTGCGGCACCGCGGCGGTGATCACGCCGATCGGGCAGGTCAAGTCGGACAACGTCGCGTTCCAGATCGGCGATGGCGGTACGGGCGAGGTAACGGCACGTCTTCGCAATGCACTCCTCGACATCCAGCACGGCTTGGTCGCCGACCTGCACGGGTGGCGCTACACGCTGACCGGTCCGGCGTGATCGAGTCGGCGTGCACTCCTCGGCAGCGTCATGGAAGTAAGGCAGCGAAGCCGGGGATCGACCGAACGATTCATGCCCGGCTCTCCACAGCGCCGTGCCGTGCTGACACCGTGCACGCCCGGGTGCCCCCGAGATCGTTACAATCTACGTCGGGGATCAGAACCCTCATGTTCCCTCAAGCTCGCTTCCAACCCTGGCCTCCGGGCTGGCCACTCCGAGACTGACAGGACGGAGTGCGGAGTGCGATACGTGCTTCGAATGAGGCACTGGCACCCACCGGCCTTCCGAACGTAAGATGCATCCCATGCAAACCTCCTCGCCACCGGGCCTCGCAACGGCTGCCTTCCTCCGCGCAGAGTGTGAGCGGGTTGCCAGCCTGTGCACTGCATGCGGCAAATGCGTGAGCGCCTGCCCGATGACGGCTTATGCCCCTGAGCTGCAGGGAGCCGATCCGGTGCAGACCGTGCGCGGCGTTCTAGATATCCTGCGTGGCGGCTCTTCGTCGCCGGAAGGGCTGAGCTGGGTCGCCGCTTGCACCCGAAGTGCCCTGTGCACCGATGCCTGCGGTGACGAGGGTATCGACCCGGCGTTCATGATGCGCCTGGCCAAGATGCGGGCGTCGGGCGCCCTGGGTGAGCCAGCCCGCATCGTGGTGAAGGAGGATGCGCAGTTCT
>CAXTWC010000273.1:0-6179 GCA_964247805.1 uncultured Acetobacteraceae bacterium
ACCGTCGAGGCTCCGTCCTTGGAGTAGATGCCCATCTGATCAAGATACGTCGGGTAGGAAAGGCCTAATACCTTGGCCCGCTCCGCTGTCCGGTACCAGTCACCACCGGCAATATCGGCCTTGCCGCTGATGACGTATTGGATGGTGGCCGCCGGGTCGACGACTTCGGGCGTGAGCGTCAGGCAGGCGGACTTGGCAATGCTCTTCAGCATCTCGCCATCAACGCCGCCGATTTCGCCCCCGCTGGTGACCGAAAAGGGCGGGTATTCGTAGATCGCGACCGTGAGCTTGCCCGGGCTTACCACGTGGTCGATCTTCTGGGTGGGTGTGCAGCTCTGCGCGAATGCCGCACCCGGGGCGACGGCCGCAGCCAGGCAAGTCAAAGCGAGGGCTTGCAGGCGAAACTTCATGGGTGGATCCTTTGCTTCGTGGAACTTGTCAGGCGGTGTGCCGGCTGAGACGACGCTCCAGCAACGAAACCAGGATCGTCGCCGGAATGCAAACAGCAGCGAACATCAGAGCGGCCAGCAGGAAGATCGGCAAATACTCGAAGGTGTTGGAACCGACGATGTAGGCCTGGCTGACAATCTCGGGCAGCGCGATGGTGAAGCATAGCGAACTGGCTTGCAGCATGATGATCGAGAAGCCGAGCAGGGCCGGCACCGCCACGCGCAAGCCCTGCGGCAGGATCACGTAGCGTAGCGCGTCCAGCCGGTTCAGGCCAATCACCAGCGCCGCCTCCTGCTGCCCGGCCGGTACCGCTTGCAGCCCGGCGCGGATAATCTCGCTCGTGTAGGCCCCAGTGCACCAGGCCAACGCCAAGCTCGCCGCCACGAAGGAGGAGAGCGTCACGCCCACGGTCGGCAACCCGAAATACGCGAATTGCAGCAGGATAAGTGCAGGTGTGCCGCGCCCGATCTCGACCACGGCAAGCGACAGCCAGCGGAGCGCCACCGATCGTGCTTGCACCCCGAGCGCCAGCAACAGTCCGAGTGGGATGCCAAGCGCCAGGCAGACCGCCGTCACCTCTAGGCTGATGACGAACCCGCCCAGCAGGTCGGGGAACCACTCGCCCCAAAAGTCGAACAGTTCGCTCATCGCGCCACCGCCGCCCGCATACGGAAGTCCGTCCATCGCGCCAGCCAAGCGATCGGGATGCTGATGGCGATATACAGCAGGCCGGCCGCCGCGTACACGCTCAGCCCGCGGAACGTCTCCTGCGACAGGTGATACGTTTGATAGGCGATCTCGTGCACGCCGATCGCAGAGGCGACGGCCGTGTCCTTCAGCAGGCCGATCGCGTACGTGGTGGCCGATGGCAGGGCCACGCGCGCGAGTTGCGGCCCGATCACATCGATGAACCTGTGGTGTGCCGACAAGCTAAGCACCTCCGACGCCTCCCACTGGCCGGGATGGATCGCCGACAGCGCGCCGCGGTAGATCTCGGCCATGTTGGCCGCGGTAATCAGCCCCAAGCCGATCGCCGCCGACGTGAACGGATCGAGCTGGACGTAGCCCAGCCCTACGCCGAAGAAGATGATGAACAGCCAGACGATCGGCGGGATGGCGCGGAACACCAGGATCAACGCGGTGCCGAGCAGCGACACCGCGCCCACTCGCGACATCCGCATCGCACACAGCGGCAGGCCAAGGGCTGCACCGACTGCGAATGAGACGACCGTCAGCGCGATAGTGAACGGTATCCCGGCCAGGATTGCCGAAAGATCGCCCAGCAGCGTCAACGGTTCTTCACCGCGCTGAGAAAACGCCTCGCACGCGCGCTTTGCGGGTCGCGCATCACCGACGCACTGGGTCCCTCCTCGACGATCTTGCCGTCGGCCATAACGAGCACGCGGTTAGACACGCTCTCGGCGAAGTGCATCTCGTGCGTGACCACCAGCATCGTCATCCCGCCCTCCGCCAACTCGCGCATCACGGCCAGCACCTCCAGGCCGAGTTCCGGGTCGAGCGCGGAGGTAGGCTCGTCGAACAGCATCATCTGAGGGTCGAGCGCCAACGCCCGGGCGATGGCGATGCGTTGTTGCTGCCCGCCGGAGCAGCGGGCGGGGTATTGCTGGGCCTTGTCGGCGAGGCCCACGCGCTTGAGCAGCTGCATGGCCACCGCCTCTGCTTCCTCCCGGCTACGCCCCAGCGTGCGTTCCTGGGCCAAGCAGACGTTGCGCAGCACGGTGAGATGCGGGAACAGGTTGAACGACTGGAACACCATGCCCACTGCCCGGCGCAACCGCATCAGTTCCTTGCGCGGCGTGGGCTTGCCCGCCTCTACGACCACGCCGGCGAGCGTCACCCGGCCCGAGGTCGGTTGCTCGAGCAGGTTGACGCAGCGCAGAAGCGTGCTCTTGCCCGAGCCGCTGGGGCCGATGATGGCCATCACCTCGCCTGCGCGCAGCTTCAGGTTCACATCGTCCAGCACCACGTGGTAGCCGTATTGTTTGCGGATGGCATCAAGGCGTAACAGTTCGGCCGGTGCTGCTGCCGGGGACAGGGTCGGCGAGTCTGGCTGGACGGACGTGACGCTCATTTCGCCTCCCTCGATCAGATGCCGGCCTTATCGTGGCGGGATGGACATCGTAATGAGACGCAAACCCCATGCCAAAGGAAACATCATGGTAGGAATCCGGGCATGACGTACGACGTCATCGTTGTTGGTGTGGGCGGTATGGGTAGCGCCGCATGTTGGCAGCTCGCCCGCCGGGGCCAGCGCGTGTTGGGCCTGGAGCGGTTCGACATCCCGCACTCAATGGGCTCGTCCCACGGCATTACCCGCATCATCCGATTGCCGTACTACGAAGACCCCGCTTACGTCCCCCTGCTGCATCGCGCCTACGAGCTTTGGGCGGAGGCGGAGCGCGAAAGCGGCGCCACGCTACTGGTGACCACCGGCTCCATAGATGCCGGCCCCGAGGATGACCCGCTGTTCCAAGGCGCGCTCGCCTCGGCGCTACGCTATGGACTTGCGCATGAGGTGCTGACCGGAGCGGAGGTGAACGAGCGGTTCCCTGGTTACCGCTTGCAACCGGATGCCAGGGCAGTGTTCCAGCCCCAGGGCGGATTGATCGCCAGCGAGCGGGCCATCGTCACCCATGTGCAACTCGCCCAAAATAAGGGCGCGGAGATCCGTGCGCGGGAACGGGTGCTCGGTTGGGAAGCCGATCCCTCCGGCATCGGTGTGGTGGTACGGACCGACAAGGCGGAGTACCGGGCCGGTCACCTGATCCTGGCGGCGGGCGCTTGGATGGGCGACCTTGCTGCGCCGCTTGCCGGCCGCGCCGTGCCGGAGCGCCAGGTGCTGGCGTGGCTGCAGCCGTTGCGGCCGGAATTATTTGCCCCGACGCATTTCCCCGTGTTCAACCTACAGGTCGACGAGGGCCGGTATTACGGTTTCCCTATCTATGAGGTGCCCGGTTTCAAGTTCGGCCGCTATCACCACCGGGGCGAAACTGGCTCGGCGGATACCATCCGGCGTGAGGTGGATGCGGAGGACGAGGCGTTGCTGCGGGTATTCGGCGAGCGCTACTTCCCGTCGGGCAGCGGTCCGACCATGGGCTTGCGGAGCTGCCTGTTCACCAATACGCCCGACGAGCATTTCGTGCTGGACCGGCACCCGGCGCATCGCCAGGTGATTTTGGCGTCCCCCTGTTCCGGGCACGGCTACAAGTTCTGTTCCGTGATCGGAGAGGTCCTGGCCGATCTCGCCACCGGCGATGGTTCGACCCGGCACGACATCAGCTTCCTTCGTCTGCAACGTCCGGGCATGCTGCAAGCCATGCAAGCGGCGGACGCCTGATACCGCTGGGCCTGGGCACGGCCAACACGTCGAACCGTCAGACAGCGTCCACTATGTCGGCGGCTGGCGAGATGACGGTGCCGATCTGTCGCATCATGACCTCGATGATTTCCTGATGGTGGCCAGGGACTTCCTGATGTCCAGGGACGACATGTTGGTGGAACTGGTTTCGCCCTGCCGTTTTCGCCACATAGAGTGCGGCATCGGCGGCTGCGATCAGCCCCGTCTGGGTTTGGCCGGCTTTATGGGGGTATACCGTCGCCACGCCGACGCTGATCGTCACCATCTGGCACGCGCTGTCGGGATGTGTCAGGCCAAGGTCCTGGATGCTGGCGCGGAACATCTCCGCAACTTTGGCGGCGCCGTCATCCTCCGTCTCTGGCAGCAGCACGGCGAACTCCTCGCCGCCCAACCGGGCCGGCATATCCCACGGGCGGCGAGCGTGCCGGGCCAGAGTCGCCGCGACGGTGCGGAGGCACTCATCGCCGGCTGGGTGGCCGAACCGGTCGTTGTAGCGTTTGAACTGATCGATATCGATCATGATAAGCGACAGCGGCGTTTGCGCGCGGAACGCCTGGCGCCACTCTACGTCCAGGCGTTGTTCGAAGCACCGGCGATTGGCGATCTCGGTCAATGGATCCGTGAGCGACAGCTTCTCCAGATAGCTATTGGAGTGGGCGGCGGCGGTGAACAACCGCACGAACTCCGTCAGCAAGGCGCACAGCACGCTAAACCCGGCGATCAAGCTGAGGCATCGTGCCAGATACCAGCCCAGGGCGAAACGCTCCGCGCCGAGCATGGTCAGCACGACATCCATCACCGAAGCCACCATCGCCACTGTAAGCCAAATCGTAAGGGTAGAGGCTTGGCGCAGCCGCAGCGGCAACAGCAGGACGAGGACCAGACCCGCGACGCTGCAAGCCAGCACGGTCGGGGTAACCCCGAGGGACGTCATCCGGGTATAATTGCCATTGACCAGGATCGTCGGCAACCACGGCAGCCCGATCGTTGCGAGCAGGGCGGCTGCAATGGCGATGCCCGTCGTGCCGAGGATGAACGGCCACAATGCGATGCGGCGTTCGGAGGCCATTGGTTTGCGCACGGCAAAATTCACGATGCCGAGCGCGAAGCCGCCATGCCAGATCACCCACAGCCACACTGCGCTGGCCGAAGCCCCGATCAACGGGACTGGGCTGAACACGCCGGGGAACGCCAGCAGATGGGGGATGATGATTATGGCGGAGAACAGATACGCACTAGCCAGGCAAGCCTGCGTTTTGTCGTTCGACGCGCGGGCTTGGCTGAACAACAACACCGCGGTGATGAGATCGCCCATGAACGTCAGGCTGCCGAAAGCTGGCAGGAAGCCAGTATTCACCCCGAGCGATAACTTGCCATAGGGGATGGCGACTGACCCCGCGACGATGATTAGCCCGATGATCGCTGCCGCGGAAATAAGATGCGGCTTGTTCAGGTGCGTCTGTCGAAAGGCGGTATGGGGATCGGCCATTTCAAACCACTATAGTATTCACTATTTTGTTAGACCGTTCCGCATCTCCGGACGAAGCCATGTTTTGTCTGGAACTGTCCGGAATGCTAGGAAATACCACCACTGTTGTTCGCTGACGGACGGAGCCGCAGTCTAGTCGCCGCGGTGCCGCTCGTGCCCTGACAGCATTGGCGAGAAGGCGGCTAAGATGCCGCGCGTCTTTTCAGCGCGTGTTGCTGAGGCCTGGCTGGTGGACGTGAGATTTGCTGACGTCGGCGACCCGCGGAAGTCGTCGTCAAGAAATGTCACGTCCAAAGTCGACTTGCGGCAAACGGTTTCGGCAAGCGTCAGCGTTCCCCCAACGAGCGGAGGCGGTTGATGCTCCGCCGCGGGGGAATGTTCGAACCCATTGCAGCCGGTTGCGCGATCGCTATCCCGACCACGCAAACGTCTGCAAAGTGGTCAAGCACGACGAACCGCTCTACTGTTCCACCCCGATGCAGCCGGCGCGCTGTAGCAGGCGATGCAGACCTCCGGCGTTCAGGTGCCACCGCGGGGCTTGTGCATTGGCGTAGCGCGGCGAGTGGCGGCCGGCCTCGCGACACTGCAAGCAAAGGGATAGACGCTCATGGCAGTTTTCGTCGTGACCGGTGGCGCGGGCTTCATCGGCTCCCATCTCGCCGACGCGCTGCTCGCCAACGGCCATCAGGTGCGAGTAGTGGATGATTTCTCCACGGGTCGGCTGCCGAACCTCGACTCGCGATGCAGCGTCGTTCGCGGCGATATCGCCGACCCGCTGGTGGCGCGCCTGGCGCTCGATGGCGCAACCGGGTGTTTCCATCTCGCCGCGATCGCCTCCGTGGTACGCGGGCAGGAGGATTG
>CAXTWC010000274.1:0-6099 GCA_964247805.1 uncultured Acetobacteraceae bacterium
ACGAGCTGCGACTGGATCCGGGAGCGGCGGCATTGCCTACTCACTGGGCCGTCCGGGGTCGGCAAGTCGTGGCTAGCCTGCGCGCTCGGCTACAAGGCGTGCCGGGAGAACCTGTCGGTGTTCTATCAGCGGGTGCCGCGGCTGTTTGCCGCACTGGCCTTGGCCCGCGGCGATGGCAGCTACGCCAAGCTGCTGCGCCAGTTGGCTCGCGTGGACCTGCTGATCCTGGACGACTGGGGGCCCGAGCCGCTGATCGCCGAGCAGCAACGCGATCTGCTCGAGATCGTCGAGGACCGCTACAGCGCCGGGTCGCTGATCATCACCAGCCAGGTGCCGATCGACCGCTGGTACGAGATCGTCGGCAACCCGACCCTGGCCGACGCCATCCTGGACCGGTTCATCCACAACGCCCACCGCATCGAGCTCAAGGGCGAGAGCCTGCGCAAGCGGCGCGTAGCCACTTGAGCACTCCTGCCCACTGCAATGCGTTACAGTAACGGAGAACAGGCATGCCAAGAGGTCGTAGACCAGATGGCGAGAAGGCGATGAGCAACGCCGAGCGCCAAGCTCGCCATCGCGCCAATCAGCTGACGACTCCGGTCGGGGTGATCACCCGGCCGCGCCGCCCAGCCGATCGCCGCAGCCGTCCGCAGCGTTGGCGTGACGCGGTCAAGGAGTTGCTTGACCTTCAGGCAACGTATGCCGACTGGCTCGCGACACTGCCGGACGGCTTGCGCACCAGCCGAATGGCCGAAGCGCTCGAGGCCATGGTCGATCTCGACCTCACTGACCTGGCGGAGTGCCAACCACCGCGCGGCTATGGCCGCGACTAGCAGAAAAGCAGACCACGTTGGCGACGATTGATTGACCCAGAGTTCGCTCCCGTGACATGACGAAAGCGGCCTACGAGACGACACCATCCCGGGCGATTTGAGATTGGAATGGTGCGCGCTTTGAGATTGGAACGCCGAGCGGTTTGAGACCGGTATACCCGGGCGATTTCATCGGAATACGCAGACGTGCGCGCAGTGCGCCAGAAGCTGGGCAAGACGCAGGTAGCGTTTGCGGCCCATTTCGGCGTTGGTGTGATGACGGTCAAAGCCTGGGAAGCTGGCCGCCGCCGCCCTAACCGGGTTGCCACCACGCTGCTACGTGTAATTGAGCGGGCTCCGGAGGTGGTTGAGGCGGACGGTCTGTTGTGTCGCCATTGCTGGGTGGCGCTGGCGTCTGCTACCTGCCGTCAGAGCCATCTGAGCACCAATTTCCCGCTGGCCACGATTGCCGCCCAGAGGGGCAGGCTCATTGCCGCACCGACGACGACGCCCGTGAGCGCAGTGTTTCTTTCCAGCTTCAAGGTTGGGCGATCGGCAGTATGCAGCGGCAGTGCGCGCTCTCCGAAGGTCTGAGCTGCGTTCATCCAATGGTCCCCATGTCGGATAGGAACCCTACAACCTGAGACTTTTTGGATGCAATCCTGCGTTGCAACATCCCGTTGCGATACCGTATTGGGGCTGAGACGTCGTGGCGGCGGCTACCTAACTCAGCCGCACCCTCCACCCCGCCCGCTCCAGATCCGCTCCAATCCGGCCACACGATCAGGTACTGCGGCAAAGTGTCTGGAGGTGTTGTGCCTCACTAGACTGGCGACGCGCGCCTGGCATTATCGGCGGCTCGTCCGGGGCTGGTTCACCGGCAGCCCGGAAAGTCCGGGTCATGCTCCACCCACCCCGCCCTGGACGGTGGGCAGCATGCATGCTTTCTCGCCCGCCTTCGCCCTACCCGGGCTGTAACATGTCGACGCTGAACTGTCCGTGCGGGTGGGAGCACGACATGGAGTCGTGCAGGCCGCTTCGCCGAGATCCCACGTCAGACGTCAAATAACAAGAGTTCACGTTGTATTACGGCGACAAACAAGAGGTTTGGGCCTTTATCATCATGAACAAGGGGCGGTTTTGGGCTGATGCGGTTGTCCGCAACAGCCTCAAGGAAATTGGGCCGCTGATCGCCCATTATAGAAGTCAGATTGGCACTCGGCTGTATCTGATGTCAATGCTAAGCTCAAATTGACACGTGTTGCGCCAGACCGCGTTGTATAACGCTCGATGCTCTTTAAAGAAGCAAAGGCACTACTATTGTGGAGCACAGGTGAACCAACGAGACCATCCTACGGCATGGACAAACGATTCTGAGGTAGACGGGGAGGCGCTGAGCCGCTTTCCACCTGTCTTCCCTTCGGACGCAATAATACCCGACCATCAGTTGGGGTGGCGCATGGCCGTGCTGCCGTTCCGCAGCGTTGGCGCACCGGTCGGTCATGGTATCGCGCTTGGCATGGCCGAGGAGATCTCAACCGCTCTGTCCCGGTTTCGGCTTCCCCGCTTGGTTGCGTCCGCGACGTTCTGGAACGGCACCGAGCCCGTCGATGACGCCATGGCCCGGTGCCGGATGTATGCGCTCGACTACATCATCGACGGCACGATCAAGATCGACGGCAACCAGATCACCGTCCATGTGACCCTGATGGACGTCGTGCTGGCGTTCGAGGTGATCTGGTCCGGCCGGTTCGACGGCACGATGGACGACCTGTTTTCACTGCAGCATCGCATCGTGTCCGAGACCGTGGCGCAGATCGACCCCGAGCTGTTTCAGCGCGGCTCGGCATACGAGGCGCCGTGCAAGACCGAGGTCGCAGCGGCGCACCACTCGGTCCTGACCGCAATCCAAGGGATCTTCCGCCTCGACAAGCCGTCCTTCATGAAGGCGCGCGAGCTGCTTTCCCACGCGATCGAACTCGATCCGCAGTATGCGGCCGCGTACACTTGGATGGCCTACTGGTGCATCATGGCCATCGGTTTGGGCTGGGCCGACAATCCACGTGAGATCGCAGGTACAGCGGGGGACGTTGCCAAACGGGCCGTGCTGTTGGACCCGCTCGATGCCAGGGCCATCACCATCGCGGGCCACGTCGAAGCGTTCTTGTTCAAGGATGTGCCGCGGGCATCGGAGATGCACCTACGGGCGCTCGAGCTGAATCCCAACCTGCCGATCGCCTGGACGCTCAGCAGTTGGTGCAAGATCTACACGGGAGAACACGCGACCGCGCTTCGGGAAGCCTCGATCGCCAAGTCGCTCTCCCCTCGCGATCCGCATATCTTCTTCACCGAGCATGCGATGATGGTGGCCTACCTGTTCAGCCGCAAGCTGGAGGAGGCGGAAATCCTGTCCGACGTCATCCTGGCGCGCAACCCCGAGATCCTCTCGGCCCTGAATATCCGGCTTGCCATTCTGGGGCATCTCGGCCGCCGGGCGGAAGCGGCGCCTGTGCTCGCAACGCTACAGGGCTTCGAGCCCCATATCACGGTCGCGAGCATCGTGAGCCGCGCCCCATTCACCAAGTATGATCAGGCGTATTACGCGCGCGGCCTGATGTTGGCCGGCGCCCCAACCAAATAGGCCAGTTCGGTCCGAACAGCCTGCCGCCGCGTGTTTAGGTGAGTGACCCTATGCCCGTAACGGGGCACGTCCGCCGTTTGCGCACGGAGACTGCGTAAGCGCCCTGCCGCACGGTGTGGTCGGGGTCGGGATGAGGCAACAACACCTCGCCAAGCTGGCTCCAGTCGGACGGCGTCAACGCAGATGGTTCGACACACGAGAAGGACGCCAGTGTTTCCTCGCGGTATGCCAGTTGCGGAACTGGCTGTACTTGCAGGAATGGCGCGAATGATCGGATATGCACCGGGAAGTCGGTGCGAGTCAGCCGGAAGTTGTTGAACAGCGGACCGAGCCAGATGTCCGTCTCGACGATACCTTCCCAGGCGGTCAGCCCAGGAATACCTGGCAGATTGACCGGGCTGCGCACCGACAGGCTCCAACCGGGCCGGGTCTTCGCGAGCAAGCCGGTCCAAATCTGGACGGCGCCCATCTCGGGCAGGGCCGTGATGAAGGGTGGGGAGTATCCCCTCAGCGCTTCCGGAACGGAGGCGTCGAACGTGCTGGCGTAATTGGGAAATTGCACGGCGCCGCTATCGGTCCCGCTCAGCGGCATCCAGCTTTCGTCCTCGCCAAAGGACCAGAAGATCTGCTCGCCATCCCATCGGAGGCGCATGTCCATCGGTGGGAAAACCCAGTAGCCGTAACCGGTCGCCGATGTCAGGGCATCGCAATATCGCATCGCGCGGCTCGGCAGATAGCCTGCCGCAGAGCGCTCAGCCCGTTTTGGCGGTCGAGCTTGTGGGATCAACCGGACAAATTCGACGATGCTGCTTTCAGTCATGATTCCACACCAAAGCTGCTGGAGCATCCTGCAACTAGCACAGAATGCCCCAGCAGCGGATCAGCTTTAGAAGCGCATGCAACCCGCGCCGACGCGCACGCGGCCGGCATCCTTGGTCGTATCGAAGCGCATGCAACCTGCGCCAACGCGCACGCGGCCGGCGTCCTTGACGCTGTCCATACGGGTCATGGAAGCGACTTCCGTCGTCTCGATCGCAACATTCGTCTCAGCTGAAGCAGTGATCTGCGCCATTTCGTAATCTCCGTGGCATCGTTGCCGAAGATTGTTTAGGACGTGAAGAAACGTCAGGCAATGTAATAACCGTTAATATAGTATCAATACTGCAACAATAAAATCTTGCTAGGTAGCAGTATTACTGTCATTGGATATCATCAGGTCAAATAACACTGCCAGTTCGGCGCGCATATTCAGGCGGGTCCATCTATAGTAGGCAACACTGTTGTTGTTTCAAGCTGGGTGACGTCGTTCGTTGGCGCATTATTCTACCCGTTGACTCACCCCACGTGTCGGCAATTGCGGCAGTCGATTGATCGTTCGGGATCTGGCCTCGCAGTTCAGAGTGTCCGGCCTGCACCGAAAACCTGGGCACGCTTAAACTTGGAATCGCGCCGTGGCTCTTGCTGGAACATGCACCCTATCCCGCCAGCAGGTCCCGCACGATCGCCTGAGTGAGCCATCCGCCCCAAACATTCCAACGACGTGCCGCGGCCGGCCAGGAGATACGAGTTTTCACCTATGCCCGTTTTCATAGGGATTACCTTCCCGATGAGCCGCCAGCCATCGTTATTCGCATCACGCCAGCCCACGGGGTTGTGTCGATCCGACCAGCTGCGTCCACAGTTTTCGTGATTCGCGAGGGCGCGTTCGATTGCAGTGGCCGTACCTACCCTGGAACCGCGGTCTATTACACGCCCGCAGCCGGATTTCAGGGAACAGACCACTTCGAATGGGATGTGCTGAATGGATCGACTATTGCCCATGACAGTGCGATCGTGGAGGTAAGCCGGTGATGGATAGACGCGGGCGCGCGTCATGCACATGCATCAATGCATCAATGCATCGCTGCATCGGCGCTGCAATGCATACGCTGATCCTGCACGCTCCCAAGGGCGGCTCTGGTAAATCCACCATGGCGCGCGAGCTGGCGGTGTCTGCGTCCGCCTCGCTTGAGGTGGCGCTAGCTGACCTGGACCCACAAGGGACGACGCTGGGTTGGTATCAGCGGCGTCAGGCAAAGCGCCCTGCCCTCGTGACATTCGACCCAGCTAAGGGCAGCCAGGCCATCGCTAAAACTGGCGTGGATCTGCTGGTGATAGACACCCCGCCCGGGCAGCCTCCTTACATTGGCAAGCTGCTCACTTCAGCCTCGGTGGTGCTGGTGCCGGTCCGCCCGACGCCCGACGACCTGCTGGCTGCAGCGCCGATCGCGGCCAGCTTGGCCCGGCACCCAGCCTGGGTATTTGTGTTGTCTCAGGTGCCGCCCCGGACTCGGCTGCTGGCCGGTGCGCTCCGTCAGCTGGCGTCGCTCGGCCGGGTAGCCCCAGCCCGCCGAACGCTCAATCTCAGGCGGGACAGAATGGCGGCATGATCACCGTTCCCGGACTGTTCACCCTTAGGGTTGTCTGCATGACAACCGACGCTATGCCCTCCGATACGTCGGTTGCGTTGGCGGGCTCCGCGGGCGCTGTCCCCGAAGCCGCCGCCTATGATGGCCTAGGCTGCCGATCAGCCTCTCGGTTGCCCTTCCGGATCGGCCCACATCGGCATAGTGCAAACCCGGCGGCCTTCCTTATCGGCCATCGCGG
>CAXTWC010000275.1:0-5992 GCA_964247805.1 uncultured Acetobacteraceae bacterium
GCGCACAACATGATGTGCGGCTGGCGCCTGATCGAGGCATGAACCGACCTGCCGCATCAAGACGACGCAACCGGCGCGGCAAACCTGCCACCGTGGGCACGCCAGATTGCCGTCCTTGCGATGCGCTGCATCCCAGCAACCACCAAACCGCGCCTACTCGACACCCACACCAATGCGCGCCGAACCCGCATAAGCTTCAGCAACCCGCCAAGCGGTGCTTCTTTTTTCAACCTCTGAGCCGGCATCATGACAGTTGTCCAGCATCAAAGCTTTCACAGCGCAGGATCGGCATAGACGAGACATTGCCCGATGCGGTAACTCGGAGCACCACTCACCATTCCACACAGGCCGATGTCTAATTTACTGGACATCAAAGCGGCGGCGATCCTTGCGTTAGACATTACTGCGTATAGTAAGATGATGGAAATCGATGAGATTGGGACGCATCTCATTATCCGGCAGCATCGGCAGGAGCTGATCGACAACGAAATCCTCGATCACGGCGGCCGTATCATCAAGTTCACTGGCGACGGCATGCTGATCGCGTTCGACGATCCGTCGAGCGCATTGCGTGCCGCGCTTCGCATCCAGCGGGAGATGCACGAGCGCAACCTGCGCGCCGATGTGTCCAAGCGCGTCCTGTATCGCATGGGGATCAACGCCGGAAAGGTTATCATCGACCACGGCGATGTGTTCGGCGTTGACGTAATCATCGCGGTTCGCCTAGAATCGATTGCCCCGCCGGGTGGCATCTGCATGTCCAAGCCGATTTTCGACATGGCCGAGACGGCGCTGCAGCCGCTATTCCTTCATGGTGGCACACCCCTGCTTAAACACATCGAAAAGCCGGTCGAAGTGTTCTTCCTTGGACCGGAGCGGGTGAGCCAGCTGCCGCGCCTTGCGCCCGCAGCAATGCGTCCCCCACCAGTTCAGGTTCGAGGCGAGACTTGGGCCAGGCTAGCCGGGCGGTGTTCGATCGCGGTGCTGAGCTTCGACAACATCGGGCTCGACCGGACGCAGGACTACTTCTCGGACGGGCTGGTGAGCGACATAGCGGATGCGCTTTCTATGTTTCGAAACTTGTTCGTCATCTCTACTCGGTCGTCGTTCACCTACCGCAATCCTGAGGAGCCGCTTGCCAAAATCGCGGATGAGCTTGGCGTGCGCTACTTGGTGACCGGCAGCGTGCGGTTGCGGGGCGATCAGCTCCGCGTGTCCGCCAGGTTGACCGACAACCAAGACCACCACCAGATATGGGCGCAGCACTTCGAGGGGCAGATCAGCAACATCTTCCGCCTGCAGGACGAGGTGACCCGGCAGATCGTCATGTCGGTGGAGCCGAGGGTGCGCGCGGAAGAGATCAAGCGCGCCAGCCGCAAGCCCCCCGCCAGCCTGGGCGCCTACGATTTCTTCCTGCAGGCGGTGTCGCAGCGTGAGGTGTTCACCGAGGCATCCTATCAGACGATGGTTGACCTGCTCGACTCCGCGCTGGCGCTGGATGGGTCATATGGTGCTGCGATGGCGCACAAGGCAATGTGCCGCTGCATTCAGCGGGACCGGGGCTGGCCAGTGCCCGGCGTTGACACCACGGCCGACGCGCTGAGGCTGGCGGCGCGCGCCATCGAGCTGTCGCCCGACGACCCGGCGGTGCTGTGTCTGGCAGGCCACGCCACGGCGATCATCAGCCGTACCACGGATGCCGGCCTGCCGCTGCTGACGCGCGCGCTGAAGCTCAATCCGAACTTTGCCGAGGCGTGGACGCGCAAGGCGTGGATACACGTCTACCGCAATGAGCTGGTGACCGCGGTCGATCATGCGGACCGCGCGCTGGACCTTAGCCCAGTCGATCCGCAAATTTCCTTCGCGCTTGGCGCTGCAGCAGCGGCGAATTTCTTCCTCACTAACTACGAGCACTCGTACGGCTATGCCCGCCGTGCGCTGGGGCTGAGCCGGATCCCGTTCTGGATATACCTCCTCGCGGTCGCGGCCTGCGATGGCGCCGGGCGGACCCTTGACGCGCGCGCGCTGCGGGCTGAGTTCGAGGGCAAGTGGCCCGGCTTCAACGTGTTCAAGTGGCTGTTCGACAAGAGTCCCTACACCGACGAGCGGCAGGTCGCAGCGCTGAGACTTGCCTTTGACAACGTCGGATTTCGTGGCAGTACTATAACAGATGTCGAGTGATTCTGGAGGCGACGATGAGCGACAACCGCCAAATGATACAGTGGGAAGATAGCCGCCTGCTGGTCCGTCACCCCGATGGATCGGTCTACGTGCTGGATACTCAGCATCTGCATCCGTACCGAGTGCACAGCCTGGAGAATCGCCAGGGCGATGTGGACAAGATGCTGAGCGCAGCGAACACGGCCGGTACGAAAGTTGAGGCGATGCTGATCCCTATGTCATACTCAGCCAACGCCATCGTTGAACCGTAGAACCCCTTCTGAAAGGGTTGACCGGAACTGCAGCTGTCCTCGGCACGACTGGGGCCAAGTGCTACCACGACGGCACGCATCGTGTCATGCCGCCAGCGCAAACGCTGGCACGGCTGCTGCCGAAGCTGCGCTCGGCCGGGATCACGCGTGTCGCTGACATCACCGGGCTCGACCGGATAGGCATCCCCGTGGCGATGTCTGTGCGCCCGGCGTCCAAGAGCATGTCGGTGCAGCAGGGCAAGGGCGCCAGCCTGCTGGCGGCCAAGGTATCGGCGATTATGGAGTCGGTCGAGTCGTTCTGCGCCGAGCAGGACATGGTGCAGGCCGAGTGCCGCCCCTGCCACGGCTGGCGCCCGCAGGAGCGGCTGTTTCCCGAGGCTCTGCTGCGCCGGCCCTGCCAAAATGATGACCCGGTCGCCTGGATCGCGGGTGTCGATCTGCAGAACGGCGAGACGGTGTTCGTGCCGGAGGAGCTGGTGACGATGGATTTCACCAGCAGAGAGAAGAAGCCCGGGCTTGGTTGGTTCGCAAGCAGCAGCAATGGGCTGGCAGCGGGCAACACCCTGGCCGAGGCGACGCTGCACGGGCTGTGCGAGGTGATGGAGCGGGCGGCTGTTGCACGATGGCGGAGCACCCCGCGCGCCGCCAAGGCCCGGCTTCGGATCGACCCGGCCGAGCTGCAGGATGATAACATCGCAACCATGCTGGACCGCTACGCCGCGGCCGCGATAACCCTCCAAGTCTGGGACGTGACCTTCGCCGGGGTGCCCGCGTTTCATTGCGTGATCGACGACCGGAACTCGGCTCCCCCTTTCCTCGGCCGGTTCACTGGCAGCGGCTGTCACCCGGACCGTGTGGTCGCCCTGTCGCGCGCGGTCAGCGAGGCCGCGCAGAGCCGGTTGACGCTGATCGCGGGTGCACGCGATGATCTTGGCCCGGAGTATTACGCGGGCATCGGCTGGCAACCGAGCATAGCCTCCCTGATCGCCGCGGCCGAGGATGGGCCGGATCAGACAACTCATCCGGCCGGCGCACAGTCGATCGTGACCGATACGGTCGATGCCGATCTGGAGCGCGTCGTCGCCTGTGCCGCCAAAGCCAGCCGCGAGCGGATCGTGCGCGTCGATCTCACCCATCCCGCACTGGACGAGCCCTGCGTGCGGGTGATCGCGACCGGCTTCGCGTGAACCCCGTCGTGTTCGCGGGCCCGAGCCTGCGGGGCACAGACGCAGCCCTCGCCCGTGGTGTGACGTTCCGACCCCCGGCGGCTTGCGGCGATCTGGCACGGGTGGTGCTGGACGCCGCACCCGGCGAGATGCCCCGGGTGATTGGGCTGATCGACGGGCTGTTCGAAACCACGGCGTCCCCCTGGCACAAAGAAATCCTCTGGGTCATGCGCCAGGGCGTGTGCGTGTTCGGCGCGGCCAGCATGGGCGCGATCCGGGCGGCGGAGCTGGTGCCGTTCGGCATGACAGGCATCGGCGCGGTGTTCGCCGCCTACTGCTCGGGCGAGATCGAGGCGGACGACGAAGTGGCGGTCCAGCACGGGCCGCTTGAAGCTGGATACCCCGTGCTCACGGAGGCGCTGGTGAACATCCGGGCCACGCTGGCGCTGGCGCGGGACGAGGCTGTCATCGACGTCGGAACCCACGACGCGATCATCGCCCAGGCCCGGGCGCTGCACTTCAAGAAGCGGAGCTGGCCGCGGCTGCTAGGGGCGGCACCGGACCTGTGTAACTGGGTAACCGCCAACGCCATTGACGTCAAAGCGGCGGACGCGCGGCTGCTGGTGCAGGCGGTCGTGGAATGCGATTGGCAGCCCAGCGTGCCGCCTCCAGTGGAGAACACGGTGTTCCTGGAAGCGCTGCTCAGGCGCATACGATCACATAGGGAAGGCACGGGCGGTACAGGCAGCTAACCTCATTGTACGGTCCGCTACCTAATCCTCGTAAGCAACGCGGTGGCACCAAGGCTATATTGGATCATGGCGATGATCCGGGTCAGATCCTCACATATTTCGGGCGGAAGCCCGCAGCTCCTGGGTTTTCGCCTCGGTTTGCTCGTTTCGAAAAGGCATGAGGAAAATGCAGGGTAATCTGGCGGTCGGTGAACAGGTTGGCGCCAGGGGTCCGGACCGCCAGGAGACACGTTCAGGTATTCGAAGCGCGATTGCTCCTATCCAGCGCTTTTCCAGGTGGAGCGATGTATGAAAGTTTAGAGCACGTTCGGTTCAAGTGGAGACATATCCTGAGTTCCTGACGTAGTTGGCGCACTCTGGGCGTTGGTGCACTTGGCCAGCGAAGATCGAGAAAGCCCCAAACCCCAAGCTGCTATGCCATAACTGGCAGGCAACGGACGGAGTCCGGGCGTCCGGCCGCCAGCATCCGGTTCAGCACCGCCACGCCGATGGCAGCCTCAGTCTGCTGGGCCGCAAAGCCGCGGGCGCGCAGCCGTGGTCCGATCAGCGCCTTGTATCGTCCCATTGTCGTTTCCACTAGGGACCTTTGACCGTACCCGGTCGCGGCCTGCCACGCCATGCGCCCTTGTTCCTCAATCATGGCCAGATGGCGGTCGCGCTGTGTCAGCGGACCCGGTTCACCGCTCAGGACGGCCGTCGAGCGCGGCGGAATAACCACCCTGATGCCGTCGCCATGCGCTGCTATCGTTTGGTAGGTGGGGCAGCCATCATAGGCGCCGTCCGCTGTCACCTGGCCGATCTGTTCGTTAATCTGATCGAGCAGCGGCCCGACCTGGGACGGGTCGTCGACGTCCTGGTCGGTCAGCGTCTGCGCCACGATCATGCCGCTGGCGGCATCCACCGCCAGATGCAGCTTGCGCCACGTCCGGCCCGACTTGGCGCCATACTTCGCTTCCAGCCACTGACCCGCTCCGTAGACCTGCAGGCCGGTGCTGTCGATCAACACGTGCAACGGACCTTCCGGCACTGACGTCGCTGGGATCATCGGCAACGTCACCGCTCGGCGGCTGACCGTGGTGTGATCCGGCACTGAAAGTGTCAGGCCCATCAACGTGAGGACCGATGCCATGAGGCCTTCAGCCTGGCGCAGTGTGCCAACTTGAACGTCGTGCGCAGCATCAGGCTGGTCTGAATAGCCGCATCCGTATAGCGAGCCTGTCCGCCCGGCCCCGTGCTCTGCCAGTCTCCCAACGCTGCGTCCTCGATCCACAACGTCAGGCTGCCACGCCGACGCAGCCCCGCTTCACCCTCCGGCCAGTTCTGCACCTTGAACGCCATCTTTGGGATGTGGTGACAGCAATCGGCGTTGTGTTTGTGAGGCATCAGCCGGTCCGTACCAGAAAGGGAAAGAGCAGCCTACCACTCCCCAACCAGCCAAGTGCACCAACGCCCTGGCGATATAGATCAGCGGCGGGTTTCGGCGCTGATGACCTGCGTCAGCGCACCAGCAACGGCTGCAACACCTCCGTCACCCCCGTAATCAGGATTTGAGTGCCGATGCAGAGCTGGAAGAACGCCGACAGACGGGTTATCGCGCGGCTCACCACTTGCCCGAACAAGCGCGAGATCTGGTCGCTGGCGC
>CAXTWC010000276.1:0-5962 GCA_964247805.1 uncultured Acetobacteraceae bacterium
GTACAACACTAATCCGGCTGGCTCCACGTCCACTCGCGCTTCTGGGTAAGAAGCGGTCGCGACTTTGAGGGCGGTAATAAATGCTGCCTTCGCCTGCCTAGCAACTGCGAAGCTGCTACCGAACTGGCCATTAACGGCCGCCCAGCAGATGGGCGTAGGCTTGTCGAGCACATGAAGCCGGTAGGCGAGCCACACATACACGTCGATTGCCATGGAGCGCTGTCCGATGGCGCGGATAGCCTCTTCCCTTACTGGGACAGGATGAGCCGTCAGGCTGGCGAAATACCCTTCGTCCAGCCGAACCCGATCCTGCCATAGGCTGGGCTGATCCTCATCGACCAAACCGGAAAGGCTGATGGCGTCACGCACAAATGCGCCGTTATGCCGACTTTCGATGCCCGGACTGCGATCGGTGAAGAATGTCAGCCTGCATGCCGAGATACGCCGCGCCTGCTCGCTCACCAGTGTACGGGTACGTCCGCCACCAGCAATCTGCATGCGGCCGAGCCAAGCGTTCATGGACCGACCGAGTTCGACATCTGGCGATCCAGTTCGCACGGCCTCTGTCTGCAGATAAAGCAGGATCAGCCTGGCCAGTGAGCCATATGGAACACCCACTGGAAGGCCTTGGCGATCGTGACCAGACTCGACCAAAAGCGTCGCCCTGGGACTTTCACGACGCCAGATATGTTCTTCAACCCGGCGGTGAGGCAAAGCTGTCATCGCGAACCCGGCGTGTGTGATGCCGATGCGAGCAGCTTCGTCGGCCATTACAGCAGCCGCAGCTTCGACGGCTAGCCGATCTGTGGCGTTTTCCGCGGTTTTCCGTGCGGCTTCGACCCCTTCGCTCATCACCAGCCGATGTATCGTTCCCATCTGTTAGCGGATGACATGAAGGTATTGCCGTTTGCAACTGGGACTTTTGTGACGGAGCTATTTGAAGCTTATTTGATTCTTCTATTAGTGCTGTGTCACTAAAGTCCTGAGGATAACCCGATTTCGCGCCGAGTCGCGTCGGCAAAGTCCCGATTTTCCGTCAGCAAAGTCCCGGGGATAACCTTGTCGTCCTGTGGAAATTTCGAGCGTCACTAAAGTCCCGACTCCTGTTCGACGTTCATGCCCAGCCGAGTCGGGGCGGTCTGGCCCGGCGAGAGCCAAGCCAACGGTGCGTGTAGGGTTGGCGCACGCATGCTTGCCGGCGGTTTTCCTCAAGGTCAGGCGGCAGGGCGTCACTAAAGTCCCGACATTTGTCCCCTCACGCGAACCCCAACTCCTCCATCTCGGCCTGATCGGGCCCGTGCCAACCCTCCAACCACTGCTCACGCTCGCCGCTTTCATCGGGGTAGGGGCAGGCCGGCGCCATTCCGGCGGTAGACCAATCCAGCGACGCTCGGCACAGTAGTGCAGATCCGGAGACATCGCCGGATAGGCAGGAGCGCATTATGCCGAACGAGCAGGTCACGATCCGAACGCGCGACGGTGAGTGCACTTTGCACGTCGCGACGCCGGCGGAAGGCGGCCCATGGCCCGCCGTCATCCTCTACATGGACGCAGGCGGTATCCGGCCTGCGATGATTGAGATGGCGCAGCGGCTCGCGGACGCCGGCTATGTCGTGCTGTTGCCCGATCTCTTCTACCGTTATGGCCCGTACGGCCCGTTCGTGCCCAAGGAGGTGTTCGCTGGCGACTTCCGCGCGATCCTCGGGCCGTTGATGGCCACAACCGGCAACGACAAGGCCGCCGAGGATATGGAGGCCTTCCTCGTCTATCTCGACGCGCGTGGGGACGTCGCTGGCCGCAAGATCGGGGCGGTCGGTTTCTGCATGGGCGGCGGCATGGCGATCGCCGCGGCGGGAACCTATCCGGATCGCTTCGGAGCGGTCGCGAGCTTCCACGGCGGCAATCTCGCAACCGATGCGCCGACCAGCCCTCACCTGTTCGCGCCGGAGCTGAAGGCCGAGGTCTATGTTGCCGCTGCCAAGAACGACGGGAGCTACCCGCCTGAAATGGCAGAGCGATTGGAAAAGGCACTGGCACAAGCCACCGTGCGCTACCAGACCGAGACCTACCCCGCAGCGCACGGGTGGATGATGCCAGACTTTCCCGTTTACGATCGTGCCGCCGCTGAGCGCGGCTGGACCGAGATGCTAGCGCTCTTCGGCCGGAACCTTGCGCCGGGGTAAACGACCGCGCTGCCGCTGCCGGATCCCCAGTTAGGATGGCGTAATGAGCAACGAACAGTCTGACGCCAAGGTCATCCCGTTCCCGCGCCAACCCCGGGTCGTGCCGATCGAGCGCGGGGTGTATGCCGCCCCAGCCGTCGTCACGCCAGCAGCAGTGGAGCATGACGGCCACACTTATGACCTGAAGGCCCTGCTCCGGCAGTTGCCGCCTCACTGCATCCGTGAGGCTGAGGCGACCGCGCCCCGGTCTGGGCAAGAGTTATGGGACGAGGTGGTGCGCCGCTGGCCGGGCACGGCCGACGAGATCGTAGCTGGAGCAGCCCATATCTATTGAGGCAACGCAGCCGGGCGGGCGCAAGGATCCAGGACGACTACGCACCAAGGAACCTGGTAGGTATTGTGGCGTCGTAAAGAGACCTATCGAGAGCGCCAATCCGCCACGTGAAAGAACTTCAACCAGTTCCGTAATCGACAACTACGTATCGCGCGTGCGCTGCTCTGTCTCGGCATTCTCGGCTTTCGGCAACCACGCCGGCGGAGGCATCTCAAGAGATGCAACAAAGTCGGGGTCTGCTTCAGGTACCAAAGTCATCGGCACACGTTCAACCAGAAACCAAATTCCCAATAACGTGGTGCATGCCATGCTCCAGAAAGCGACTGCATAGATAGCGCCGAGCAGAAATCGAATGGCGTCCAACGTCACGCTGCTTACGCTTGCCCGCAAACTGGGCGCCACGACCTCCGCTATGATGGAGCCAAGGTAAAGCGCAAAGGACAAAAACGAGAGATACCCGAACAACATGCAGACGAAGCGACGCCGAGACAACGCTTCGCCATCCAGAGTCGGAGGCATGCCAAGCATTGGGGCATCAAGGGCCTTCCTTTCCACCGTACTAACCGCAGCCAAAGCAGCGACGAAGAATGCAGCTAAAAGCCCGATTAGGTCGTGGAGCCCGCGCAAGAATCCCTTTTCGCCAAGTATGGCGGGGCGAACTGGCAGTAGCAGAAACGCACCGATAGTTAGGACAGCTAGAGCTATAGGCCAGCCAAAATCAAACGCCCACTTTGCCGGCTGCTTTATCAGCAAGTAGCGGATGGGCGTAAGCATACGGCGCCAAGCTGACGTATGCGTGGATTGCCGCCAGAGTGTCATTTCCACTTGCCGGGCTGACCAAACATAGCATGCATTTTCAAAAGCACTTCATCAACGACCGTCTCGGGACACTGAGCAAGCTTATCTCTAAAGCCCGATACGGCCTCCATTCTGGCATAAACGACATCCTGAGCGTCGGCGTAGTCCATCGCGAACCTGGGCGTCATTGCCTTATTTTCCTTAGACCCGCGTAGGCCTACTTCTAGGTCATCATACCCTTCCTTAATGCCGAACTGTCGGATTTTCTCTAATAAACCTAGGTTTTTTGTCCTTGGATAGCCTGGGTCGACTACATGCGTGAGGGTCATAACCTTTGGCTTTACCCCTGGTTCATCCAGGCCGGTCGCTGGGTTTCGCTTGATCAGCACGATGTTGCTGATGCGGCCGCCGGCGATATCCTTTTTCACGCTGGCAGAAAGCGGCTGTGTAGCCCCCAGCTTTGGGCTGTAGCGTAAATTCTTCCCCTCCGCATTGATATATCTCAGACCGTTGTGTCGGCAGGTTCGGCGTATCAACGTATTCAAGAACGTGACCACTGAGGTGCGACCAAGATTTGGCGCACGTTCCAAAACAGCTTTCGCGCGGGTCGACTTAGAAGCACCCGGCATGCCTGTCTGGATGACCAGATGCGCTCCATGGGCAAGGCCGTGTGTATCACCTTTTTCTGTTATCGTGATCTTGCCCGTTTGCAGGTGCATAAGGGCGGGATCGCTGGCAAGCCGATCACCATGATGAATGAGGATGGTGACTGTGCCGTCTTCGGCGGTACGCATATCGGCAATCCGCATTAGCCCATCTTTGCTGACAGGCGCACCTGGCGGTGGCGCCATTGCCTCGGCAGTTTCGGTAGCGTCTTTCGTGGCTGAGAGCACTGGCCCGACTACCACCTCGCCATCCTCCTCCTCCTCCTCTTCTGCCTCGGCGACCAAACCTTCGGAAACTTCCGCGCTACCTCCGTTGGCGTTGTAGAGGCGTTGAAGGACGTTGAAGAACGCCGCGGGCGTCCAGTGATGGGCACCGTCAGGATAGGTAACTTCAAGGTTGAGAATCATGACTTGGCGTTCGTAGGCACTTACTGCCATTCGCGTTTTCCTATGATGCGCAAGTCCGACTCGCCGGCTGCGGAATGGAAGGAATGCTCTGCGGCGGCATAGAGGAAGCAACGGCGTCAAGCGACGCGACTCACGCTCTCAGATCGAACCGCTTTGCGCTGGACTGGCGTGGGCATATTGGGCTGGTGGTGGCGAGGCTGGCATGCTCCACACGTCGCCCGCAACAGCTGGATCGACGCATTGTTTAGAGAGGGCGTGGCTGGAGTGGATGTGCCGCTGCCGCAACATCCTCAGCCCCGCACCTGGTTCAGCTTATGCTGCAGCTGCGCCACCACGCCGCGCTTTGCCTCCAATCGCTCGGAGTAGCGCGCCGGCATCTGCATGGATTTCCACCGTCCGGCTTGCATCAGCCCGGCCACGTCGGCCCCGGCGGCTACCAGATCCTGCGCCATGCCGACCCGGCACGAGTGGCCGGACATGCGGGCGATCGCCGCGTCAGGCAGCCCAGCCTTCCGGGCCAGCCGCTTGATGATGCGCGCCACCTCGGCGGCCTGGAGGCGCTCACCTGGTCAACCGGCCTTGTCCACGGCCCGGAACACGGCGCCGTCGGTCAGGCCGGCGGCATCAATCCATCGGCGAAGCTGGGTGACGGCTGGTGGCGACAGATACAGTTCACGACCCTCACCAGTCTGGTCCGTCTTGGAACGGCGGATCATGACGGTGCCGCTGCCATCCGGGTCGTAGCTGATATCCGCCACGTCCAGCGCCACCGCTTCGGAGCGACGGGCGAGCAGGTCGCGCATCACCAGCAGCAGCGCCACGTCCCTCTGATCGATAGAACGGGTTCCGGCTGTCTCGAGGATGCGGCGGACCTCGTAGGAATTGACCGGCGTCGCCTGCTGCTGCCGGGTGCCGAGGTGACGGGCCATGCGCTTGAGGGCCTGGCGAACGACCTCGGCCTTGGTCGGATCGGGCTGGCTCCCCAGCCGGTGCACAGCGCCGATCGCCCAGACGGACTGCTTGATGCCGGCCGGCTTGCGGCCTGTCTCGGCGAGCTCGTCCACGTAGGCGGCCACTATCGCGGCGGCAGTGGGTAAGGCGACGTAATGGTTTTGGTCACACCACGCGCTGAAGGCTTCAAACCCCCGGCGCATCGCACGGACCGTCTCGGGCGCCATGGTGCCGCGGGCGTCATGGGCACCCTGACGGATCTGCTCCAGCACAGCGGCCGGCAGATTAGAGGGCATAGCGTCGGTTGTCATGTAGACAACGCTAAGGGTGAACGCGCCGGGAACGTTGGTCATGCTGCCATCTCGTCTCGCCCAAGGTTGAGCGCCCGGCGACGTCCCCCGGTCGCGGCCGCCCGGTCCCACAGGAAGTCGCCTGAGAAGCCAATGTGCTCCCAAGTGACTGGTGACGTGTGGGACAGCAACGTGGACGGCATCGGCCAAGTAAGTCGAGTTCCAATAGACGGTGCAGGCTTGAACAAGTCAAAAGCCCGCACACGGATTCCTTACACTCCCGATGCTCGTGAGTTCAGCTTACTTCCTCCAAGTACTCTGACTTAAGACCGA
>CAXTWC010000277.1:0-5831 GCA_964247805.1 uncultured Acetobacteraceae bacterium
GCCACCCACACCCACACCAGCAACGGCATCGCCACGGTCAGCTAGGATGCGCCTGTTTCCAGGTGTGCAGAGGACGACTGTCCTCTGCCGGGGTGCGGGGCGGTGCCCCGTCTGCAATGACGTCAAAGCCTTCGATTGCAGCGCCCGGGCCGCCCAGGCTGGCGACCCCGAGGCCCAGGCCGCGATCGCCGAGGCTTATCTGCATGGCATAGGCGTTCCCCCGCACCGTGGCGAAGCGGCCCGTTGGTTCGGCCGTGCCGCCGCCCAGGGTCACGTAGTATCGATGGTCACCCTGGCCAAACTCGCCCTGGCAAGCGAGGTGCCCGACCACGCCACCGCCCTACGCTGGGCGACCCGAGCCGCCGCGTCCGGTTCGCTCGATGCCAAGCTCCTGCTCGCAAACTTGCTGTTGTTCGGCGCCGCGGAGCATCGTGATGTCGTCCGCTCCACCATCCTGTTCCGCGAGGCCGCTGCGCAGGGCAGTGCCGCCGGGTCGCTGGGCCTGGCGCTCGCGCTACTCCAGGGCGAGGCTGTGGTGCCGAGCGAGGTCATCGTCCTAATCGAAACGGCCGCTGCGGCGCGGCTGCCGATGGCGTTGTATCTTGCCGGCATCATCAGCGAGTGTGGCCTCGCCGCCGCGCCGGATTTGGCCCGCGCGACCGGCCTGTATCAGCAGGCGGCCTTGCTGGGTGTTCGCGCGGCGCAGACCCGTTTCGGCGCGGCACTGCTCGAGGGCATCGGCACGGCCCAAGACGCCATGGCGGGCGAAACATGGCTGCGGAAGGCGGCACTCGCCGGGGATGCGGCGGCCGCGGCACTGGTCGGCCAGATCTATGATGGCCCTGCTCCCAACGCGGTCGAGGCTGGTCTCTGGTTCGCCCGGGCCGCGGCACTCGGCGGCGTGCAGCGGGTCGGGAGCAGACAGTCGCTCGCGCCAACCGATGATCCGGCGTTCCTGCTTGCACGCTGCCTGAGTTCCTCCCCCGTGAAGAACGGCGGAGGGGGACCGAATGAGCTTCAGGCTGGGCCGCCCGCCGCCTTGATGAAGTCGACGAAGGCCCGTAACGGCGCAGGCAGCAACCGCCGTCCCGGATAGTATAGAAAAGGGCCGGAAAATCGTGGCCACCACCCCTCCAGCACCGGCTCCAGTGCCCCGCTATCCAAATGCGGGCGTAGCCAGTCTTCGAACAGCTGGATGACGCCAGTGCCGGCGATCGCCGCGTCCACCGCGAGATCGGTCGCTGCCCCAACCCGCACGAGCAGCGGACCGGTCGGTTCGACCCGCACCACCTCGCCCTCGCGCTCGAACTCCCAGGCGAGCATCGTGCCGCTGGCGAACTGGCCCCGCAGGCAGGCATGGGCCAGCAGGTCGCTCGGATGCTCCGGCCGGCCGTGGCGCGCGAGGTAGCCCGGCGATGCAGCCGTCGCGAAGCGCTGCACCCGGGGCCCGATCGGCACCGCGATCATGTCCTGCTCCAGCCGCTCGTCATAACGGATCCCGGCGTCGCAACCGGCGGCGAGCACGTCGACGAAGCTGTCTTCCGCGACGATCTCCAGCTTGATATCGGGGTAGGCGGCGAGGAAAGGCGGCACGATGGCGGGTAGCACCAACCGCGCCGCGCTGACCGGCACGTTGAGGCGCAGCGTGCCCGCCGGCCGGTCGCGATAGCCGTTCACCACGTCGAGCGCCGCCTCCACCTCGGCGAGCGCCGGGCCGAGACGCTCCAGCAGGCGGGCGCCCGCCTCGGTCGGCACGACGCTGCGGGTCGTCCGGTGCAGCAGCCGGACGCCGAGTTGGCCCTCCAGCCGGCGCACCGCCTCGCTCAGCCCGGACGCACTGCCACCGCTGGCCCGGGCGCCGCCGCGAAAACTCCTGGCCCGCGCCACGGCGAGGAAGGCGTGCAGGTCTGCGACATCCGCCACTGTTCGCCACTCCGCACAGCCCGTGCCGATTTTGGGCGGTTATCGTGCGGCAGTGCAACGCTTAGCTGGGTCGTATCCATTAGGGAGACCGGATCATGCCCAACACCGAAGCTTCAGGCCGTTTCAAGCTCGGCGACCGCACCGTGGCGCGCATGGGGTACGGGGCCATGCAGCTCGCCGGGCCCGGCGTCTTCGGGCCGCCCAAGGATCCGGACGCGGCGCTGGCGGTGTTGCGCGAGGCCGTCGCCAGCGGTGTGGACCACATCGACACCAGCGACTTCTACGGCCCGCACGTCACCAACCAGCTCATTCGCGAGGCGCTGCATCCGTATCCCGGTGACCTCGTGCTGGTCACGAAAATCGGGGCCCGGCGCGGCGAGGACAAGTCGTGGAACCCGGCCTTCTCGCGCGAGGAGCTGACCCAGGCGGTGCACGACAACCTCCGCAATCTGGCGGTGGATGTGCTGGACGTGGTCAACCTGCGCGCCATGTTCGGCACGCACGGGCCGGCGGAGGGATCGATCGAGGCGCCGTTGACGGTGCTGGCCGAGTTGCAGCGTCAAGGCTTGGTGCGCCATATCGGGCTGAGCAACGTGACGTCGGCGCAGATCGCGGAGGGGCGGCGCATCTGCGAGATCGTGTGCGTGCAGAACATGTACAACCTGGCACACCGTGCCGACGATGCGCTGGTGGACGCGTTGGCTGCGGACGGGATCGCCTACGTTCCGTTCTTCCCGTTGGGTGGGTTCACTCCGCTGCAGTCGACCACTTTGTCCGAGGTGGCGGACCGCCTGGGTGCCACGCCGATGCAGGTGGCGCTTGCCTGGCTGCTGCGTCGCGCGCCCAACATCCTGCTGATCCCCGGCACGTCGTCGGTCGGGCATCTGCGGGAGAACCTGGCCGCGGGAACGCTAGAACTGCCGCCGGATGCAATGACAGCACTCGACGGGATCGCTGGCTAAGTTCCTCCCCCGCCTTTCGCGGGGGAGGGGGACCATGCCCTTGCATGGTGGAGGGGGCCCACGCTCGATGCAGGCCGCCGGCGCCCCCTCCGTCGGCTACGCCGCCACCTCCCCCGTGTAGAACGGGGGAGGACCTTACGTGACCGGGTCGATCGGGCTCGCCGGCACTCCGCCGGCCTCGATCGCTTCCCCCGCCAGCAGGCACATATCCTCCCGGAACCGCCCGGCGATCACCTGCACGCCCACCGGCACCTTGCCCACCAGCCCCGTCGAGACCACCAGACCCGGCATGCCGATCACCGGCAACGCGATCTGCGTCATCTGCGCCTCCCACACGCGGGCGAAGGCGGCGTCGCCCTGCAGGTCCAGGTCGTTGGGAAACGGCAGTTCGGCCGAAACGGGCAGCAGCACCACCGGTGTGTGCTCGAGGAACATGCGCCATAGGCGGACGATCGCGTTGCGCCGGGTGAGCGTGCGGGAATAGGCGGCCATGTCCATCTCGCGGGCAGTGGCCTCGTGATAGCGCAACACGGCGAGCGCACCTGGGTCGCCCTCCTTCTCCGCCGCCGCCAGCATCGTGTCGTAGCCGTCGCCCATCCACAGCCGGGTCTGCAACTCGGCCGCCTCGCGCAGGGGGGGTAGCTCGGCCACCTCCTCCACCGCCCAACCAGCCGCTTGCAACCGCTGGGCAGCTTCGGTCAGGGCGGCGGCGACCTCCGGTGACGTGGCGAGGCCGTCCGGACGCAGGCAGAACGCCGCGCGCTTGGGCAACGCGGGACCGTCGAGCGGGGCGGGGGTCCACCACGGGTCGCGCATGTCCGGCATCGCCATCGCCTGCAAGCCGAGTCGCACATCCGCGATGGTGCGGCCGATCGGGCCGGAGACGGCGGTGAGCTGCGGGCCGATCGCTCGCTCCGGGCCGGACGAGTTCCACGCGGCCACCCGGCCCGGCGTCGGACGCAAGCCGTGCACGCCACAGGCATAGGCCGGGTAGCGGATCGACCCGGCAATGTCGGTGCCCTGGGCCAACGCCCCGATCCCCGCCGCCACGCAAGCCGCTGCGCCACCGGAGGAGCCGCCGGGGGTGCGGGCGGGGTCGCGCGGGTTCACCGTCGCGCCGTGCAGTTGGTTGTTGGTGAACCAGCGGTAGGAGAACGCCGGTGTATTGGTGCGCCCCACGATCACCGCCCCGGCGCGCAGCAGGTTGTCTACCACCGGGTTGTTCGCCTGCGCCACCAGGTCCCGCTGCAAGGTCACGCCGTTGGTGGTCGCGAAGCCGGCTTGGTCGGTGTTGACCTTCACCGTCACCGGCACGCCGGCCAGCACGCCCGGATCGTCGCCGCGCGCGATCGCCGCGTCCACTGCGTCTGCCTGGGCCAGGGTGGTGTCGGGGCGGTGGTCGATCACCGCGTTGATCGCCGGGTTCACCGCACCCGACCGGGCCAGCGCGTCCAAGGCGACGTCGCGGGCCGAGACGTCGCGCCGACGGACCATACCGGCAAGGTCCGTCGCGGAAAGGCGCCAAAACTCAGTCATGCTCGCTCCTGTATTCATGGGTCACCCGTGCTGAGCGAAGATCATGCCGCGAACGCGTCCTTCTGACGGAAAGGGACAGTGATCATGACTTAGGGGCTTGGCCAGAGCTGTGGCATTCGGGCATTACGGTATAATGAGCGATCCACAATCGGGCCAGCGTCGGCCAACCAGCCAGCAAGTTCACGTCGTCCTGGCCGCCTATCTTGGCTGGACCTTGGACGCGTTCGATTTCTTCATCATGGCGTTCGTGCTGCGAGAGGTAGCCGCGAGTTTCGGCACCCCGATCAGCAGCGTCGCGTTCGCGATCACGCTGACCTTGGCGTGCCGGGCGATCGGCGCCTTCATCTTCGGCCGCCTGGCCGACCGGTATGGCCGCCGCCCGACCCTGATGGTCAACGTGTTGTGCTACTCGCTGCTGGAATTCTTCTCGGGCCTGGCGCCGAGCCTGACCGTGTTCCTGATCCTTCGCGCGCTGTACGGCGTGGCGATGGGCGGGGAGTGGGGCGTCGGCGCCTCGCTGACCATGGAGAGCATCCCGGCAAAATGGCGCGGCCCGGTGTCGGGGCTGCTGCAGGCCGGCTACCCGAGCGGCTATTTGCTGGCCTCGGTGCTGTATTTCGCGCTGCCTTACCTCGGCTGGCGCGGCATGTTCATGGTGGGCGTGATCCCGGCGCTGCTCGTGCTGTACATTCGCCGCACGGTGCCGGAGAGCCCGGACTGGCTGGCCCGCACGGTCGAGGAGCACAAGGTCAGCATCTGGGCAGTGCTGCGCCAGCACGCCGGGCTGGTGGCATTCGCGGCCTTGGTGATGATGGCGTTCAACTTCTTCAGCCACGGCTCGCAGGATCTGTATCCGAGCCAGTTCCTGGGCACGCAGCACAAGATGACGCCCAGCACGATCTCGTTCATCACCATCATCGCCAATGTCGGCGCGATGATCGGCGGCATCGGCTTCGGCGCGCTGTCGCAGAAGATCGGGCGGAAATGGGCGATCGTGATCGCGGCGTTGCTGGCGTTGCCGGTGTTGAAGCTGTGGGCGTTCTCGACGTCGACGGTGATGCTGGGGTTGGGCGCGTTCCTAATGCAGATCTGCGTGCAGGGCGCCTGGGGCGTGGTCCCGGTCTACTTGAACGAGCTGTCGCCGGCGGCGATCCGCGGCACGTTCCCGGGGCTGGTATATCAGCTCGGCAACTTCCTGGCGTCGGCGAACGCCAACATCCAGGTGTGGCTGGCCGGGCAGTTCGACGGCGATTACGGCATGGCGCTGGCCATCGTCATCGGCATCGTGGCGGTGGTGATCGCGGTGCTGGTGGCACTCGGGCGGGATCCGAAGGGAACGCGCATGGGCTCCGATCTCGAGCGCGTGCGAGCGGAGGCGCGGTAACCTGTTCCTCCCCTGCGAAGCGGGGG
>CAXTWC010000278.1:0-5827 GCA_964247805.1 uncultured Acetobacteraceae bacterium
GCGTGCCGCCCCCTTACCTGCAAGCTCGCGCGCCTCGGCCGTGATCGTGGTGAAACTGGCCATAGGGAAACTCCGTGCGTAGATCGAATGCGTGCGGATGAAACCGCAAACGCGTGCGGCCGGCCTCCAGGGGTGCCGGCACGGAGGTGTGAGTAGCGGATCGGCTAGACTGGTGCAAGCGCGCCACGCCAAACGCAAACCCGACACAACCTGCTGTTGCTCGCGGGAATCTTACGAGGCTTTTAACCAAAGCCGTGGCTAAACAAAGGTCATTCCAGCGCTTGCTGCCGCACAAGGTTCAGAACCGAATGTCGTATTGCGTCCTCCTGGTCGAAGACGAAGGGCTGATTCGCTCAACCCTGGTCGAAACGCTCGAAGATGCCGGGTATGTCGTCGTGGCTGCCGAGAATGGCGATGCGGCGTGTAATCTTCTGAAAGACGAAGGTGAGTTCGACGTTCTGCTCACCGATATTCAGATGCCGGGCTGCCATGATGGTATCGACGTCGCTAGAGACTTCCATTTGAGGCATCCCGACCGGCCGGTTGTCTTCATGACGGGCCGGCCAGACATGCTGACTCGCATGGGGCGGCTTGCCGGAACCGAGCGGCTGCTGCGCAAGCCATTTGGGTCGGCGCAGATGCTCAATGCGATCGAGGCATTACTCTACGGTCATTAGTTGAGCCTCCCCTCCCCTTGAGTGAGGGGGCCGGGGAGAGGGGTGGCGAACGAACGGGCCTTCCCAGCGTGGCCACTCAAGGTCTCAACAGTGTGCCGCGATCACCCCTCCCCTAACCCCTCCCTCAAGGGAGGGGGATTAAAGGCTTAGAACGTCGGTAGGGGCGGTAGAGGTTGGTGGAACCACTTCTGCCAGAGGGCATCCAGTTCGCCGTCATTTTTGGTGAAGTAGACGAACGTGTTCAGCCACTGGTGAAGGCTCCACTGGTTCGCCCGCATGGTGATGCCGTTGGGCTGGCGCAGTAGGATGACCTTGCGTTCGATATTGGCACCCGGGTTCTTGGCGTAGAACTCGTCACCCGTCAGCCCGGTCTCGGCCACCGCATCGACCTGGCCGGCAATCAGGGCCTGATACGTGCTCGGGTCGTCATCGAACCGCGCCACCTTCACCGTGTTGCCGAACTTCTTGGTTAGCAGCACGTCCTGCACGCTGCCGCGCGGCACGCCGACACGAAGGCCCTTCAGGTCGTCCAGCGTCGTGATGTGCTTGTCCTTGGCGGCGAAAATCACGTTCTCGATCGCGGCATAGGGGATGGAGAACATCACCTGCTTGGCGCGCTCGGGCGTGATGCCGAAGGTGGCGACCAGGATGTCCACCTTGTTAGTCACCAGGAACGGGATCCGGTTCGGGCTGGTCAACGGCACCAGGTTGACCTTCACACCCATGTACTGACCGATCAGCTTGGCCACCTCGATGTCGTAGCCATCCGGCTCCTGCTTGTCGTTCAGCAAGCCATAGGGCGGCAGATCCACCAGCACGCCGATGTTGATGGTGCCACGGCTGACGATCTCGTCCACCGTTTGCGCACGCGCCGTCGCAACTCCGAGCAGCCAACCGACCGCCAACATGGCTACGCCGGCTCCAACCTTCCAAGCTCTCATCCCAACGTCCCCATTCTTCTTCTTCTATCTTCGATGCGAAAGCCTTAACCGAGCCTCAAGGCGCCGGCTCACGATCGTGAGAGGCCAGCAAAGCAGGAAGTAGAGGGCAGCCACAATCCCGAAAATCTTAAAAGGCTGGAACGTGGCATTATTGATCATCTGCCCAGCCCGAGTGAGCTCCACGAAACCGATAATCGCGGCCAGAGACGTGCTTTTCACCAGGTTGACCAGGTAGCCAACCGTCGGCGGGATCGCGATCCGCAGCGCCTGCGGCCCCACGACGCGGACCATGCGCGCCCGGTAACCGAGCCCAAGCGCCCTGGCCGCCTCGATCTGCCCGCTGGGCACGGCTTGCAACGCGCCCCGCCAGATCTCGCCCAAGAACGCACCGGCGTTGAGGCTCAGGCCCAGGATGGCGGACACATACGGGCCGAGGCCGAGCCCGATCAGATCGCCGCCGAAGAACACCAGGAACAATTGCAGCAGCAGCGGGGTGCCCTGGAACACGCGGATATAGCCGACCGCGAGCCAACGTGGCAGCCGAGCGGCGGAAACCCGCGCGAGGGCCACCGCGACCCCGATCATGCCGCCGAACACGAACGCCCCAACCGACAGCACCACGGTCCAACGCATCGCCAGGAGCAGGAAGATGACGTCGCCGGTGCCGAAACTCCTCACCGGGCCAGCACCTTGCGGCCGAACGCCAGGCGCTCCAGCCCGGCGAACGCGCCCTGGAACACCAGCGACAGCACGAAATAGATCACCGTGACGACGATGTAGGCTTCGAACGACCGGAAGGTGCGGCCTGCCACGTCCTGCGCCGCCGCCGTCAGGTCGTCGGCCGCGATGACCGAGACGATGGAGGAATTCAGCATCAACAGGATGAACTGGCTGCCGAGTGGCGCCACCACCACCCGCAGCGCCTGCGGCAACACGATCAGCCGGAACACGCCGAAACCGTGCAGCCCAAGCGCCCGGCCGGCCTCGATCTGCCCGTGGCCGATCGCCTCAATGCCGGCGCGGACGATCTCGATCGTGTAGGCGCTGCCGTTCAGCACCATGGCGATCAGCGCGCCCTCGTTGGCGTCCAGCCGAACACCCAGGCTCGGCAGGCCGAAGAAGATCAGGAACAGCTGCACCAGGAACGGCGTGTTGCGGATCAACTCCACATACGCCGCCACGATCACGCGCAGCCAGCGCGGCCCCGAGGTGCGGGCGAGCGCCCCGAACACCGCAACCACCAGGCTGATCGCCATCGACGCCGCCGACAGCCACAGCGTGAAGATCGCACCGTCCAGCAACTCGGGCCACGCGTCCCAGACATCGCCAAAGTGGAACGTGTAGTCCACCGGTCAGCCTCCCCTCCGCCATGTTCCTGGCGCGGAGGTGAGTAGATCAGCCCTGCGCGGAGAAGGCTAGGTCGCGGGGGTTAGCCGACGGCGGAGAAGCTCAGATCCACGCTCGCCCGCACGTCCACCTTGTGGGGCAGAAGCCCGAACGCTACCGCTTGGTCGGCGACTTGCTGGTAGTCGGCCAGCAATCCGGCATCGAGCGGCACGGCCTTGGTCAGCTGTTCGGTATACGCCCGCTCCAGTGCGGGCTGCGGCAGATGAGTGAGCCCGGCATTGTACTTGGCGTAGTCCGCGATGTGGCCTTGCGACCACTGCCACCCGGCGTCGAACCGCTTGAGAAAGTCCACCAACAGCGGCCGCTTGGTGCGGATCGCGTCGTCGGTGGCGGCCACGAAGGTGATGGAGGGGGATAGCCCCGTCGCGTCCACCAGCACCCGGGCACCGAAATTGAGCACTTCGAACGAGACGTAAGGGTCCCACACCGCCCAGGCATCCACGTCGCCGGACCGAAATGCCAATGCCGCATCCGCCGGCGCGAGCAGCGTGATCCCGACCTGGGAGGCTGGCACACCGGCTTTCGCCAAGGCGGCGTCGATCAGGTACTGCCCCCAGCCAGCGCGGTTGCCGGCGACTTTGCGGCCTTTGAGGTCGGCAACGCTGCGGATCGCCGGGTCACGCACCAGGATCGCCTGCCCGGCCGGCCGCGCGCGGCTCGCCCCGATCGCCTTGATCGGCGCCCCGGCGGCGAACACCGTCGCGAAGGCAAAATCGCCCTGATGGCCCAAATCGAGCGCCCCGGCGTTTAGAGCCTCCAGCAGCGGGGAGGCGGCGCCGAACTCGCTCCACTCGATCTTGTAGGGCAGGCTCTGCTCGATACCCGACGCCTGGAAGAGCGATCGCAGCCCGCCCTTCTGGTTGCCGATCCGCAGCACGCCGGAGGGTTCGGCCCGTGCCCGCCGGGGCAAGGCGGCAAGCCCGGCGGATGCAGCGGCCGCGGCGATCAGGCTACGGCGGGGGAGAGGCAGTTGGGCGTGGGACATGGTTTCAGCGCTCCGGACGAGCGGCATAAACGCGGTCCGTGCGGGGAAATCATCGGGCATGGTCGAATTAGAACGCGCGTTGTCGCCGAATGGCGGGCTGGGAGTGATGTATGCTGTGCGGCCCCCGGGGGTGGGGGAGTTCCTCCCCCGCTTCGCAGGGAAGGATCGGCAAAAACCTAGCCTAATCCGGCCACGAACCCTGCCATCCCCGGCTGGCGCGCCGTCGCGTGTCGAGCGGCATGGAGGACGCTGCGCACGGCATCGACAGCGTCCTCCAGCCGGTCGTTCACCACGGCATGACCGAACTCGGGCCAGTGGGCGATCTCGTCCCGCGCCGCCTGCATACGCCGGGCGATCTCAGCGGGGTCGTCTCCGGCACGATTGTGTAACCGTTGCTCCAGGGCCAGGAGCGAGGGCGGTAGGACGAAGATGCTCACGACATCGCCCGGAAGGGCCGCCTGCAACAGGCGATGGCCCTGCCAATCGATGTCGAACGCCACGTCCCGTCCGGCCGCCAAGGCTTGCTCTACCGGCGCCCGCGGCGTGCCGTAGCTTCGGCCGAATACCTCGGCCCACTCCAGCAACTCGCCGTTGGCCACCATGGCGGCGAATGCGTCGGCGGAGCGGAACAGATAATCCGTGCCGTCCTGCTCGCCGGGGCGGGGCTGGCGCGTGGTGGCGCTGATCGAGAGGGTCAGCTCCGGCTCGCTGGCCAGCAACTCGCGGGTGATGGTGCTCTTGCCCGCACCGGACGGGGCGGAGATCACGAGGCAGACGCCACGGCGGGCTGGTTGGGTCATGCCGGGTTGATAGCATCGCGTGGGTATTCCGCCACTGGCCCGGCGGTGCGGCGCGCCTTAGTTTCCCGCCGCATGACCGACCCGATCCGTTGCCGCTGGGCGCAGACCGACCCTCTGATGGCCGCCTACCACGATGCGGAATGGGGGGTGCCGGTGTATGACAGCCGCGCGCTGTGGGAGACGCTCATGCTCGAGGGCTTCCAGGCCGGGCTATCCTGGCGTTCCGTCCTGCAGCGGCGGGACACGTTCCGCATCGCCTTCAAGGGTTTCGTGCCGGAGGTGGTGGCCGGGTTCGACACGGCCCAGGTGGACCAACTCATGACCGATCCGGGGATCATCCGCGCCCGCGCCAAGATCGAGGCGACCATCGGGAATGCCCGCGCCTACCTGGCGATGCAGGCGGCGGGGGAGGATTTTTCGGAGTTCGCCTGGGGCATGGCAGGGGGCGCGCCGCTGCTGGGGGACGGGCAGACGGTGCCGGTCAGCACACCCATGTCGCACGCACTCTCGGCGGCGCTGAAGCAGCGGGGCTTCAAGTTCGTGGGGCCGGTGATCGTGTATGCGTGGATGCAGGCGGTGGGGATGGTGAACGACCACGCCGCCACGTGTTTCCGACGTGGGGTCACGGAGGGAAACCGAAGCGGAGAATGATCGTTGTGGTCGATCGTCGCAGTTGCTTCAGAAAAGGACTTACCCCATGAAGGGTATCGTTTATCTCACTTTTGCGATCGGGCTGACGGGCGCTTTGCCGGCCTATGCGCAGAATGGGCCAGTGGCCACCACGGGCCACGTCGCGAACACGACGGTCCGCACGACTGGGCACGTTGCCGGGACGACTGCCCGGACAGCCGGCAATGTGACGACCGGGGTGGTTGGGACCGCGGGCAGCGTCGCCAATACGTCCGTCCGCACGGCTGGCAGTGTGGCCAATGGCATCACCGGCGCGGTGACGAAGATCATTCCCTAAGGCTATGTGCTGATTTTTCCCGTCCTTCTCCCTCTCCCTTGGGGAGAGGG
>CAXTWC010000279.1:0-5797 GCA_964247805.1 uncultured Acetobacteraceae bacterium
GTGTCGTGCTCCTGCTCGTGCGGGTCGAAGCCATAGTCGTTCAGCTTGTTCACCATGGGCAGGTAGTCGGGCAGGCTGTAGCTTTTGAGTCGCTGGGCGCGCATCTGTTCCTTGTCCACCGGCTGGGTGAAGCTGGTGAAGATTGCGTACCAATAACAATGCGTGTCGTCGACCGGCACGTGCCACTGCGTGATGGTCATCTCCCGGCTCATCGGGATCACGAAGGCATGCGGGAACGCCATGTTGGTGACGCGGATGTGCATCTCCGCCTCGTTCAACTGGCGCAGCGCCGCGATGCGCAGGCCGTATTCCGTCGACTCCACTTCGATACGCGGCCGCCCGAAGTCGCGCAGGATCTTGGTCATCGGCAGGTCGGCCCCCATCGTGGCGCCGCGGAACTGCTTGCCGTAAGACTCGCCCGCATCCTCGTCCTCGAAGAAGCGATGCAGGTAGGAGGCGTGGGCCGGATCGATCCCGACCTCCAACGCCTGCAGCCAGTTGCACTCGATCATGCCCTTGAAGGCGAAGGTGTGCGTGGCCGGCGCGGCAAAGCAGTCGAAGCCGGGCAACGCGGGCGGCTCCCCCGTGCCCATGAATGTCCAGACGATGCCGCTGGCGACCTGGCACGGATAGGCAGGCTGGCGAATCGAGTTGCAGAAGGTGCTGCCTTCCGGCTCGGCCGGCTGTTCCAGGCACGCTCCGCCGGCGTCGAACAGCCAACCGTGGAACGGACAGCGCAACCCGCCATCCTCGGCCCGGCCATAGGCGAGGTCGGCGCCACGATGTGCGCAATGCCGGTCGAGCAGCCCGTAGCGGCCGGCGGGATCACGGAACAGCACGAGGTCCTCGCCGAGTAGCCGGACCTTGCGCACCGGGCGCGGGCCGTCGAACTCGTCGACCAGCGCGGCTGGCTGCCAATACTGGCGCATCAGGGCGCCGAGGGGCGTGCCCGAGCCAGTCTCGGTGATCAGCGCATTGCGTTCGGCCGTGAGCATGGCATATTCCTCGTTCGACTAACGAACAACGGTTCGACAAGTCGACTCTGTCGGGTCTGCCCGGCGCTTGCAAGGAAAACCATGTCGAAGCTGGGTGCGCAGGATGCCGCGCGACGGCAAAGCTCTGGCCTCGGCCCCGACCACTCGGAGGCGCTGGCCCGCGGCCTGCAGATCATGACGGTGTTCAACGGCGAGCACAGGTCGCTGACGCTGAGCGAGGTGGCGGGTACGGTGAACCTGCCACGCGCCACAGCCCGGCGTGCGCTGCTGACGCTGGTGGCGCTCGGCTACGTCGCGATGGAGGGCCGGCAGTTCCGGCTGACGCCGCGCGTGCTCCGCCTGGCCAGCGCGTATCTCACGTCCAACCTGGTGTCCACGCTGCTGCAGCCGTCTTGCGACCGCATCGCCCGGGCGATCGGCGAGTCGTGCACGGCGGCCGTGCTTGAGGGCGGCGAGGCGGTGATGATCGCCCGCGCGCTGCCGCTGCAACTCATGCCGGCCGGGGCAGGGATCGGCTACCGCCTGCCGGCCTATTGCAGCGCGCTGGGGCGGGTGCTGCTGGCAGCAATGCCGGTGGGCGGGTTGGCGGCCTATTTGGATCGCACACCGCTCGCCGCGGTCACGTCGCACACGCTGACCGACCGCGCTGCCGTGGAGGCCGCGATCGCAGCGGTGCGGGAAACAGGCTTCGCCTACGTGGACCAGGAGGCGGAGCCCGGCTTCCGATCCATCGCCGTTCCGCTGCGACGGTTCGACGGCACCGTCGTGGCAGCCCTCAACGTCGGCGCCCGGGTGGAGCAGGCAGACCAGGCGGAGATGATGGGACGCCATCTGCAAACGTTGCTGGCCGAAGCGGCAGAGTTGTCCGGCCACCTGGTCTGATCGACCTAGCGAAGACGGTGGAAATCGAAGTAAAAACACTCAACTAAGAACTGAGGGAGACGATCGCCATGCCCGACACCCACTCCGCGCCACCTGAGTTCGACGCACTGATCATTGGTGCCGGGTTCGCCGGGATGTATCAACTCCTGTGTTTGCGGGAGCACCTGGGGCTGAACGTCCAGGTTCTCGAGGCCGGCGATGGCGTTGGAGGCACCTGGTATTGGAACCGCTATCCCGGCGCACGTTGTGATTCCGAGAGCCACGCCTACAACTATACCTTCTCGCGGGAGCTGTTCGAAAGCTGGGAGTGGACCGAGCGCTACCCGCAGCAGCCGGAGATCCTGCGCTACCTCAACCACGTGGCCGACACGTTCGACCTGCGCCGTTCCATCCGCTTCGGTACCCGGGTCGTAGGCGCGCACTACGACGAGGCGAGCAATCGCTGGATCGTGACGACCGAAGACGGCGAGACGATGCGGGCGCAGTTCCTGATCACCGCCGTCGGTTGCCTATCGACCGCGAACGTGCCGTCGATCCCTGGCCTGGAGAGCTTTACCGGCACCTGGTACCACACCGGCAACTGGCCGCATGACGGCGTGGACTTCAGCGGCAAGCGGGTCGGGCTGATCGGCACCGGTTCGACCGGGATCCAGGCAACCCCCGTGATCGCGGAGGCAGCGTCCCACCTCACAGTATTCCAGCGGACGGCGAACTACAGCGTCCCTGCGCACAATGCGCCCCTGACGGCCGAGTTCAAGCAGTGGGTGAAAGACAACTACGACGAGATCCGCACGATCACCCGGGCCAACGCCAACGGCCAAGCCTTCTACATCCAGGATCGCTCGGCTTGGGATGTGACAGCGGAGCAGCGGCAGGCGCTGTACGAAGCCGCATGGGCCAAGGGTGGCCTGCAGTTCCGTGGGGTGTTCCGCGACTTGCTGGTCGATAAGTCGGCCAACGACACGGCGGCCGAGTTCCTGAAGGCCAAGATCCGCAGCATCGTGCAGGATCCGGACACGGCCGCCATCCTCGCCGATATCGACCATCCGTACGCCGCCAAACGCCCGCCGATCGACACTGGATATTTCGAAGCGTTCAACCGGGACAACGTGTCGCTGGTAAACCTGCGCGCGACGCCCATCGTGAGCATCGTGCCGGCGGGCGTGCAGACCTCGGCGGCGGAATACAAGCTGGACACCATCGTTTTCGCCACCGGGTTCGACGCGATGACGGGGCCGCTGCTGCGGCTCGATATCCACGGACGCGACGGTCTTGCGTTGCGCGATACCTGGGCGGCTGGGCCAAGCACCTATCTGGGTCTGCAAGTGCCGGGCTTTCCCAATCTATTCACCATCACCGGGCCCGGCAGTCCCTCCGTGCTGACCAACATGCCGGTTGCGATCGAGCAACATGCGGAGTGGATCACGGAGTGCATCGCGACGCTGCGGAAAAAAGGCCTCGCCCGCATCGAGGCAGCGACCGAGGCGGCACTCGACTGGGGCGCGGAAGTGAACAAGGCGGGCGACGCGACACTGCTACCGCTGGCGAAGTCGTCCTGGTATCTAGGCGCCAACGTGCCCGGCAAGCCACGCGTCTTCATGCCCTATGCCGGCGGCATGGCCCGCTACCGTGCCATTTGCGACGATGTGGTCGCCAACGACTACCGTGGGTTCGTGATGAGCGACGCCGAAAGCTTGGTCGGCGCCTGATCCGCTGCTTTGGGTTTGTAGGGCCGGCCGCCACCGCCGGCCGCTCTCTACCCGATGGAGAAGCAAGGGCGATCGGGTAATGCTCTAGGTCTGCACGGTAACCCGTGGAGGGCGTTGTTCGTTGGTCCAGAGCGCCGCGTACATCATCGTCTGGTCGAAGATGGCGAACCTCTCGTGATATGTTTGGCAGAACACGGGCCAGTGTCTCATCCCGTACGTCTCCGGCGTATATCCCGGGTTGAACGGGCAGCCCATCGCATCCCCGAAATTGCGCAACTGCATGATCTGGTCTTTCTCGTTGTTTATCTTGGCAACGGCCGTCAGCTTCCCCGTGAGCTCGCTCCTCCGCACGCGCTGGCCGGACGAGGGAAGTGCCTGGCATAGAACGTCGTACAGCGAGAGGCCGTATTGGACATAGAGGTCTGGCCGAAGCCAGATCTCGTCTGGCGCGTGGCCATCGTCACTGAAGCCAGCCCATTTCGGAATTGCCTCGATACCGTGTCCGATCGGTGCCTCGTACATAAGAAAATCATTGTTGATTGAGCGGTGGGCGAAGCTGTCGCCGTAGGAATGCAGGCCGATACCAAAACCAACCGTCCCGAAACCGAGCTTGATCAGGTTGGCGGCGCGATACCTCGTCTCCGGCTCGGACTGACCGCCGGTTAGGCAATGCAGCCCCCTCTCGATATCGATGTCCCGCTCGAAGGAAGCGCCGGGAACGATACGATCGTCCATCTTCAAGTAGTCGACGCTGGCACCCCCGACCATCACAGGCTGCAGAGCATTGAGAGTGTTGTCCGCCGCTCGGGCAAAATAATCAATTCCGGCATTCAATGCATCGAACTCGATGACCTGGTCCGGCATTTGGCAATAGAACGCCATTTCAGCCGCAGCGCGGGTATCTGCTCCGGCGGCGAGCAGGAGGTAGTAGACCGTATAGTAATGCCCGGCTTCGCTGTAAGCCCGCGGTCCCCGGTCCCGGTCGGCCAAGCACACACGAAAGCGTTGCCCGAGCAGCGCCGCCGCCGCCGCCGCTCCGGCTTCATGCTCGAGCGCCGGCGCCGTGCCTGAGGGGCAGGTCAGATCGGTGGCGTTGCGGCGTTGCGCGACATGGGCGAGTTCGTGCAGCAGCACCACCTGGCGGAGCGCTCCTTCCGGGGGCAAACGGTCCGACGCGGAGATCTCCGTGCCATCGGCCCAGGCCAGCGCCGTGCCGCACTGCGTGCTGAACCGGACGTTGCGGAAATCCTGCCCGTAGCTCCACTCCGCCACCCGCCGCGCCTTGGGATCCACCACGCCCCGCGTTGTCTGCGCGATCCAATGCCTCATTCGGAACCTCGGCTGGTTGAAACGAAGATCGATGTCCAGCGGGACGGCCGCTTAGCCGGCAGTGGCGACACTCGTACGGCATGCGAGCCGTGCCGCCCTATCCTGGTCACATGAGTTGACAGATGCGCAAGCGTAACCATTATGCTTGCATAACGTCGTGGCGCTGCACGAAGGAGCGAAGCCGATGTCGGCAACGAGCAGCGACTCCAGCAGCAGCAAAAAGCGGCTGATGACGATGACCGGTCCCTCTGCAGCCGGGACGCTTTTCCCAGTCACGTTTTTCGCCCGGGAGACGCTCAGCGAACCCTACGAGTTCAGTGTCGAATTTCTGTCCACCAGCAAGGACCTCGCCTCGTCCGCCGTCCTGCACCAGCCAGCCTGCGTCACGTTCCTGACCGCAAACACCACCGTTCGCTACTACCACGGCATCGTCCGCAAGATGACGGCGCTAGGCGCCAGCGACCGCGCGCAATACCGCTACTCGCTGGACATCGTGCCGCAGCTCTGGTTCCTGAACCTGACACGGGATTGCCGCGTTTTCCAGGACAAGACGGCACAGGAGATCATCACCACGGTCCTCAACGACGGCGGGGTCACCGATCCAAGCTTCCGGCTGAACACCCCGGCGCAGACCCGCGACTACACCGTGCAGATGAACGAGACCGATCTCGACTTCGTTGCTCGCCTGATGCGCGAGGAAGGCTGGTACTATTTCTTCGAGCATACGGCGAATAAGCACACGCTCGTTGTCGTCGACATCAACGCGAAGTTCGGCGCCATTACCAATGCGGCCATGACGATCCGCCCGACGCTTGGCCTCGGCAACTTCGGCGATGTCGTGCGGTGGCGGCCGGTGGATCGGGCGACGCTCGGACAGGCGAT
>CAXTWC010000280.1:0-5722 GCA_964247805.1 uncultured Acetobacteraceae bacterium
AATCACCGGCTGGCTTGCGTCGGAATGCCCGGCTGGGATCCGTCGGATTACGCACAATGACGGCGCGCGGCGTTGTGCTTGAACGGCATGGAAGGGACATACCTGCCTCCGCAGGGTCAGGCTACCCAGGCATCCGTGCACCAACGCCGATCAAATCACGAAAGAGGTTGATCGCACGAGACCGCCAGCCTCCACGGCTGCCGAATCGCGGTGCTCAGCGCGCCTTGGCAGGATTGTCCTCCGGGTTGGCATAGATCGGGCCGAACGGACCCGTTCCCGTGACTTGCACGACGGCTCCGGCCCCCGCTGTCCAAACCGAGTGCGGTATCATACCGGGCAGGAACACGAAGCCGCCCTGCTCCAGCCGCTCCCCATGCCCCTTATCCAGCATCTCGCCCATGCTGTGATATGCATCCCCGGACAGCACGGTCAGGTTCTCGGCCGTGGCATGGCGGTGGAGCGGAACCACTGTGTCCGGCGGGAACTTCACCCGCAGGACAAACGGCCCGGGCTTGTCCGGGTCACCCGCGAGCACTGCGATCTGCTAGCCCTTGGGAAGGTCCGGAGGACCGGCCTGCCACTTGACCGCGGCCCCGCCCGGTATGAGCGTCATAGAGTTGGCCTCCTGGGCGACGCCCCGCCCGCTTGTGGCAGCACTTGCTGCGGCGGCGACGAGAGCGGCAACGACGAAGCAGGTCTGTTTGTGCATGGCCATTTCCTCCTTCAGCGACTTCGTTCGCGGCGGTTGGATGTGCTGGCGGCTCTGCCGCCCACCCGGCACGACACCAGGCTTGCGCCCCGGCAGGAGTCGGCACGTAACACAATGGAGCCACCGGATGACCGTCGTGTCTACCACCGCCACATCCAGATATCGAAGCACGTGTTGTGCAGCCCCAGTCGCAATTGCCTTTGGAATGTGGATCAGCGGTGGGTTTCAGCGCTGATCAGCGCAACAAGACATTGAAGGGTTCGGTGACACCTGGGTGTCGCGCCCGCACTTATACACACTCATCACGGGGCGATGCCTTTTTCCTTCTCAGCGCCGTTTCACCCCGGACTGGACCACGCCACCAACACCACCTCAGGCCTTCCAGCCACGCGGCGCTGTTGCGGCCTGAGCGCCATGTCTCGACATCCACCGCCACCATCACACGCCGCCTTGCAAACGCCCTCGTCAACACGCTGCCGCAATGCCCGTGTTGCCTGAACGTCGTTGCCTGAACACCAAGCGACATAGCCGAATAGAGAATATGACATTGTAAAACTATAGAGTGGTATTGGACATCTGTGACGTAGCAGGAGCTTGCATAAGTGGCTCTGCGACAGCCCCTGTCCCACATCTGAAGCTTTGTGCGAGTGCCAGCGCCCCGCCCTGGTTGACAGGCGTTTTTAAGCTGCCTCAGCTTTCGCCGCTGCCTCCTCAAGATTGTCTCGCAGCGCCCGGATCTCGCGCGTTAGCCGCGCCAGGTCCGCGACCGACACTCCGGCACTTTCTGTGATGCAGCGCGTCACACCCGCTGCCTCCTGCTGCATCACCCGACCCTGCTCCGTTAGCGCCACCATTACCCGCCGCTCATCCGTCTCCGAACGTCGACGGGTCAACAGCTTCAATCCTTCCAGTCGCTTCAACAGAGGCGTCAGCGTGCTGGTGTCCAAGCAGAGCCTGTCTGCCAGCCGTCCCACTGTCACCCCGTCCTCTCCCCAGAGCGCCACCATGACCAAAAACTGCGGATAGGTCAGGCCGAGGCGCTGCAATGGGCGGCGGTAAATCCGGTTGAAGGCGAAGCCGGTGGAATGCACGGCAAAGCACAGGAGTCCGTCCAGGTCGGGAGCAAGCGAAAGGGAAGCGGAACCGCCGGTCATGGCGTCATGAATATATCGCACGCGATAATATCGCAAGCGTTGACACCAGCCGCAACCCTTGTTAAATCGTAGACGATAATATCGCACACGATATTATTAGATCGGAAAGGAGTTCGATATGTCAGTCGATGCGAAGTACAAGACCACGGCCATGGCGAGCGGCGGCGGCCGCGACGGCAAGACAGCGCTAGCTGATGGCAGCATGGCGCTCCAGCTCACCGTCCCGAAGGAGCTGGGAGGCCCAGGCGGCGACGGTGCCAACCCTGAGAAGCTATTCGCACTCGGCTATTCCGCCTGCTTTCTTGGCGCCATGCGCGTTGCGTCCGCGCAAACCAAGATCAAGGTGCCCGAGGGTTCGACGGTGACGGCGACGGTTGGCATCGGCCCGCGCTCGGAAGGTGGTTTCGGCATCACCGCCGCGCTGGACGTCTACCTCCCCAGCTTGCCAGATGCGGAGGCGCAGAAGCTTGTCGAAGCTACGCACGGCATCTGCCCCTATTCCAACGCCATCAAGGCCAGCGTGGACGTTGAGACCACGACACGCGCCTGACGATCTTGGGGCGGTACGGCGTACGTGCCGCTCGTCTCTCCCCAGTGGACGGCATCATGATCCCAGACGATCACCCTCTCTCCTCCTACGCGCAGAAGGTAAAGGTTGCGCTGTGCGAGAAAGGCGTGGCGTTCGAGGCCGTGCTGCCGGAGGATTTCGGTCGCGGCGAGAAGAAATACTCCCTTCACCGCGGCGAACCCGCGTGGCGAGGTTCCGGTCCTTCTGATCGACGCACAAACGGCGATCTTCGAATTCACTGTCATCATGGAGTTCATCGAGGAGCGCTGGCCCGAACCGCCTGTGCTTCCCGCCGCTTGGCGAAGCGGACTGGTTCGGCGGCGCACAGTTTGGTTAGGCGGACGCAGCTGTCGCGCCGATGGTCAACCGTTCTGTACATTATGGGCTAGGACCTTCCCCCGGCTCGCCACTCGCCAAATGGCATGCGCGGCTGACCCAGCGGCCGTCTGTAGCTCAGACCTTCGCGGAGTTTGATGTTGCGGCGGCAAAGATGGTGACGGCGGCCGATTTCTACCATACTGGAGGGCGCCGCCGCGAGTATCGGGATCACCGCCTGGAATGGATGATCCGCTCGGGTGGCACTGAAGTCGTATGCGCCGGACTGCGCGACAACAACATTCGCTGTCCCTGGCCAGGCTAGGACTATTTTATCGGGAATGGAGCCATGACGCCACCCAAAGTTCCTGACGCTTTCTTCCACACCCGCGTTCGTAATGATGCGCTCGGCGGCCCGAACCCGTTTGAGTGGAAGACCGTCACCAGCCAGGGCGTGTTCGCAGGCAAGCGTATCGTCCTCTTTGCTGTGCCGGGCGCCTTCACGCCGGCCTGCTCGGACAGCCACCTGCCCGGGTATGAACGCCTGTATGACGACTTCCGACAGCTCGGCGTTGACCAGGTGGTCTGTCTCGCGGTCAACGACGCATTCGTGATGTTTTAATGGGCAAAGAGCCGCGACATCACGAAAACCTTGATGCTGCCGGATGGCAACGCTGATTTCACGCGGCGCATGGGAATGCTCGTTGATCGATCAAACAACGGCATGGCCATGCGCAGTTGGCGCTACTCGATGTACGTGAATGACGGCATGATCGAAAGAATGTTTGTCGAGCCGGATGTCCGAGACAATCCGGATGGTGTTGGCCTCACTGTATCCGACGCCGAGACCATGCTTGACTGGCTCAGGTGCCTGCACTGATTCACACCTGTACGTCAGCTCCGTGTGACATGGCTGCCAAGGCTGTGGATCGGCGCGCGACTGCGACCCCGTCGTCATGCGCCGCAAGTTACTGCTTCGGGCTGTAAGTTCCATTGCACGGTGGGGTCACGACTGGCGCCGATCTACATCTTCACCATCGCTACACCCCGACGCCCACACAGGCGCCAAAATTAACAATCTATCAAATTGTGGCTGACAGAGCATTAGACCCTTTCGGAACAAGAGACCGTCGGGTTTGACCACATCAAGATGGTCGGCCACTACCCGTTCATTGCGTGATCTGGTCACCTGCGGAGAGCTTCGACCGCTCCGCAACTCGGGCTATCGGACCCCCAGCTACAACGGTCCGTCTGCCTGGTCAGAAACCTGCAAGGACGAGCTTCCCGACCGTGCGCCCCGCCTCGATGGCCGCATGCGCCTGCCGCAGGTTGGCCGCATTGATGACGCCCGCGTTCAGCGTCGCTGTCGCCTTGAGCACGCCGCCGTCCACCAACCCGGCCACCTCCGTCAGGATCTCGTGTTGCCGGACCATGTCGCCCGTGCCGAACATCGGGCGGGTAAACATCGCCTCCCAGTGAATCGACACGCTCTTCATCTTCATCAGGCGGAGGTCTAGCGGCTCGGGATCGTCGATCAGACCGAAGCGCCCCTGCGGCGCGATGACGCCGGCGATGTCGGCCCAGCTCTGGGCATCCGTGTGGGTCGAGAAGACGTAGCGTAGGGCTTCCTGCAACCCAAGTGCTTCAATACCAGCTTTCAGCGGCTTCGCATGGTTGACGACATGCTGGGCGCCCAGTGCCCGCACCCAGCGCTCGCTCTCGGGTCGCGATGCGGTCGCCACGACGGTAAGCCTTGTCAGGCCGCGTGCCAGTTGGATTGCGACCGACGGTACGCCACCGCCCCCGCCCAAAATCAAGATAGCGTCCCCGGCGCCGGCTGCCTGCCCACGCGGCACGCCAAGCCTGTCGAAGAGCATCTCGTAGGCTGTTAGCGCGGTAAGGGGCAGCGAGGCGGACGTCGCGTGGTCCAACGATGCAGGCTTACGTCCGACAATGCGCTCATCGACTAGCTGCAGCTCGGCATTGGAGCCTGGGCGATTCAACACGCCGGCGTAGAACACCGGGTCGCCCGGCCGGAACAGCGCCGTCTCTGGCCCGACAGCCTCCACGATACCAGATGCATCATAGCCCAGGATGACCGGCCTGTCAGAGGTTCCCTTGAACACCTGCCGGCTCTTGACGTCGCGCGGGTTGACCGACACGGCGTGGACGCGAACCAGCAGATCGCGTCCGCCTGGCGCCGCCGGCTCAGGCACTTCGAGGTCGCGGAGCGCGTCCTCGTGAGTGATCGGAAGGCCAGGCTCGAAGTAGCCAACGGCTCGCATGCTGGGTCCTTTGAAAATGTTGGTCTGACCGTCGCGCCCGCGGCCGCTGTCCGCTTCGGCGTGCAAGGTCCACCGCTGCTTGGCGGAAGCGCGGCCAAACCGTCCAGGCTCACTTGGACCATCATGGTCAGGCGGCTTGCTGAGCCGAGCACAAAATGACGGTGACGTCCTGCACGCCCACGATCTGCCGCAGGTTGCCCTCGACAAGATGCAGCATCTCCGATGGCATCGCCTCCATCCCGATTTCTACCAGCAGGGAAGCTCCATTTCGTTGCACGCGCACCCTGTCGGGCACGAGATCACGCCGCGCGAAAGGTGCGAACGTACGGGGGAGCAGGCCAGGCTCAGCGTCGGCCAGCACTTCGAAGCGCACGGGCCGGCACGATGGGTTGTTTGACAGTGGAAGCATGAAAGCACCTTTGGAAAGATTCGAGGCGGGAGCGTACCCGGCTGCCGAACCTTGGCGCGTATGGCGCCAGCCCGGCTAGGCAGCCGGGGGGATAATTCGCGCGCTCTGGAACCAGCAGTGCATGAGCATGTCTCTAAAGTGCCAGCGTTCGCCCTGCAAGTCTCAAGTGGGAGCGGCTTAGCTGTCCCTGCTACCGCTCGACCGTCCACCTTGGGCCGGGTCCGGACACGCTGCATACGGCGTTCAACAAAGGAAATTGGCGGGTAGCTGTCCGTTTGGGTT
>CAXTWC010000281.1:0-5699 GCA_964247805.1 uncultured Acetobacteraceae bacterium
GATCAGCTTGCAGACACCCAGCAGAAGGGCGGGCATTAAGACCAGTAACCCGAAGACATACGCGAGCAGCTCCAGCATCGTAAAACCCGTTCAATCATGATTATGTCGTTGCCCGCACAACGTGGGGCAACGTAGGCGTTTGTATAGGGCAGGAAACCGAAGGCTCGCGCCTAGCTTCGGCGTTTTTTGAACCGGTGCTCGACGCGCCCGGATGTCACCCGCCATCAAGACCGCCTGGCGGCACCGCGTGACGGCCATCATCGTGAGATCCCGACGAGCGACACCGCGGCGCAGTAGCTGGGCTGCCTAACCGGCGCGCTGAAGCGAGTCCGTCCTGACTACATGGGTCGCGTGTCGGCCCGCCTCCGCCCCACCCGCATCGACTGCTGAGCAAACCGCTTCCGCCCGGGCTTGCCAGCATCATTGGCGGCGCTTGCAGCCTTTGCCGGCACCTCGCCACCCGGGAACTTGGCGAACACGCTGGCAGCCGTGTGCTCCGCATCTGGGATGGGCACGGTCGCTTCCTCCATCTCAACCGGCAGGTGCGGCGCCTGAGGTGCGGACTGCTCGGCCGTGCGCAGGGCGGTTCCTAGGCCGAACTGCTTGGCGAGCGCCGAGCGCCCGGCAGCATAGGCCGGTGCCACCATCGGGCAATCCCGCGGCAGCCCCCATTTGGCGCGGTACGTCTCCGGAGGCAGGCCGAAGCGGGCGAGATAGCGCGTGAGCACCTTCATCGTGGCGCCGTCCTCGAGGCAGACGAGAGGCCGAGGTGGCCATGGTGGGCTCCTGCAAGGTGGGCGGGATGAATATAGAATAGGTTGGAGTCAATCGGTCACAGCCAGGCCGCGACTTAGCCACCTTGACCTGTCGCATCGTCTGGTCGACAGGTTGCGGAGGCCAGGTGTGCTACAAGTACGCTACGACCTCATCCGACCAACGAGTCCTGTCGAAGGGCGGTCAGGATGCCCGGGAGCGGCAGGTGGAAAGTCGCACGCGATGTCCGCCAACCTATGGCTACCGCTTCTCATCAAAGCTCTGACAACTGCCCTGCTTGTTGTTTCTGCCTCAGTGGCTGCTGAGAGTCTTGGTTCAGTCTGGGGGGCAGTAATCGCCAGCCTGCCAGTGTCGGCAGGGCCAGCATATGTCTTCCTTGCCATGCAGCATGGACCCGATTTCGTTGCCGCCAGTGCCCTCAACAGTGCCGTGGCGAACGCGGCGACTGGATTGTTCCTCATCGCGTATAGCACTTTGATCCGCCGCTTTCCGCCTTGGTGCTGCCTTGCAACCGCGGTGGTCATTTGGCTGGTCGCGAGCATCGTGCTGCAACAGGTTTCCTGGCCTGCTCCTGCGGCAGCCGTACTAAACCTTCTCGTTTACGGCTTGGGGCTGTTCTTCGTGAGCGGGTCTAAGACGGTCGAACCTGGACCGTCGCAGTCGTCGGCGCGCCGATGCTTCGAGCTGCCTCTCCGCGCAGCCTTGGTCGCTGCCTTTGTATCTCTCGTCGTTGCAGGTAGTGCCACTCTAGGCCCGGCCGTAACCGGTTTCGCCGCGGTGTTTCCGGTCAGCCTCATTAGCCTGGTCGTCATCGTGCAGCGGCGGTTAGGTAGCCAAGTATCGGCAGTGCTGGCGACAAAGGCTCTCGCGCCGATGCTGGGGTTCGGTGCCATGCTTCTCGTGTTGCATCTCACGATACCGCTGGTCGGCGTGGTTGCGGCCATGAGTCTTGTGCTGGTGATCTGCGTCCTGTGGTCGTTCACCTTGCTCCTGGTGCAGGGCGCGCGCCCACTGGGGAGGACGGCTTGTTACTCCAAGCGATCATAGCTCCATTGGGGTAAACCCCATCCGCACGCTGGCATGGAACGCTTTGACCGTCTCATTGAGGTCGGGTTGTGTTTCTAGAACGACGCCGCTCTCGGGGTCTAGACCCTTGCGGAGCACAGTCGGTCTGAAACGCACTTTCGGTTCCGCAACTACCGTCCCCCCGAGTTGGGCTGCCGAACGAAAGAATTACGTCGGTTTTCATCGCGCGTAAGGACGTCCAGACCGCATAACACGATGGTTGCTGGGATTTGGCTCTGGCATTGCCGAAAGATCGTTGGGCGTCACCGAATACTTGCGTGCCTTAAAAGGATGGCTCGCCGACAATGCCGCCTCGGTGTCCATTGGCAAGCTGACGATCGAGAACAGGACCAGCCGGGGCTTGCGCATGCCCGGGCGTTGCTGGCGATCGTGCGGACGGCGGTTCAACAGATGGAAGGGGATAAGGGACTGCCGGCCGCGGTGCCTGCTCCGGCTAAATCCAAGACGGTGGCCAACCCGTTCGAGTGACCCGGCTATGCGTCTACTAAGTACGAAGCTGTAGTCGGCAGTAGAGATGGGCTGCGACTTCTGCTTTCGACCGCATTGCGGACATCGCCCTTCTCCACCCATAAAGCGAAATGTCATTAGATATGCCGAGTACTATCGACGCCCTCAGCGAAGATAAGGACGGTGCGGCCGTCTCGCTCGCGATCATCGACGGCTGGGATTGGTCGGACGAGGCGGAGCACCTTCGCGCACTTCAGTCGAAGCTCAACGCCTACTTCGATTTCGTCCAGAGCGGCCAGATATTCGAGGTGCGGCCCGGAGCACGCGGCAAGAAGTTGAGAATCGACCTCCTCACCCAATACCCGCTGCCTGATAAGGCGGGACGGTTCCTGCAAATCGCTTCGATCGCAGCGAAGCAGCTTGATATTGAGATTACGCATCGCGTTCTACAAACACCCGCGTAGGTCCGCTTCCCACCATACCTCGCTATTTTGCGTGGTGGCTGCTACCGACCCTACCTCGCCATTCCGGATGATGGCTGCTGACGCCCATAGCGGACGGCGCGGCGATGCTGGACAAGCCCCTGCAGCCAGCGGATAGAACGCCGCCACACCTCGTCAATGCCTCCTACGGATGCGACCTAGGAATCTGGTAACCATTTGCATTTGCCGTTCTACTCGGCGCACGGCTCAACCCATGCAACATACCGTCTCGCCGAACCTGTGCATGGAGCTAGTCAAGAACGGCGCCCGCGCATGACGGGTTTCTCTCGGCGGGAAGCGACCTTTGCCGTGGTCGCCAGCCTATTGCCGTCGGCGCTGCTCGCCTACACGACGTGGGTGGGTTTGGCGGATGGGGCTCGTACCTTTCACGGGCACATGCTCGTGGTGCGCGACTACCTGTGGCTATGGGGCGCTGGGCAAGACCTGGTGCTTGGAAACATCGCTGCGATCTTCGATCCACCGCGGTTCGCCAACTGGCTTAGAGCGGTGTTCGGCGGTGATCTTAACGATTTCGTCTGGAGCTATCCGCCGTCGATGCTGTTCCTGGCCTGGCCTGCCGGGCACATCCCGATCGTCGCCGGATTCATGCTGTTCGCGGCAGCCCAACTTGCATTCTTGTGGTCGATCGGGCGGCTGACCCGCCAGCCGTGGCGTATTTGGCTTGCTGTTCTTGCAAGTCCCGCGGCGGCCGAGAACATGCTGGCAGGGCAGAACGGTGCGCTGACATCGGCACTTCTGGTAGGTGGCTTGCTGACCGCGGGGACACGGCCGGTGTTGGCAGGTGCGTTGTTCGGGTTACTGACGATCAAACCGCAACTCGGCATCCTGGTACCCGTCTGCTTACTGGCATCACGGGACTGGCGAGCGATTGCCAGCGCGTGTTGCACGGCCGGCGCGCTGTTTTGCGCCAGCGGCCTGGCATTCGGTTTCGAGACGTGGGCGCTTTATTGGCGGAACACGCGGCCGTATATGATGGCTATTATGACGTTGGATTGGCGTGGCCTGTATTATCAGCGCTTGATGATTACGCCCTTCATGGCGCTGCGCTCCTTCGGAATAGGGTTGGAAGCCAGCTTCGCCGTGCAAATCGTGTTCGCAGCCGGGGCCGCAGCCGTAGTCTGGTGGCTTTGGAGCCGGCCGGGCACAGATCCGAACTTGCGCATGATCGTTACGGTATGTGCCACGTTAGTGGCAACGCCATACGGCTATACGTACGACCTGGTCGGCGTCGCGGCGGGGGTCGCAACGCTATTTTGCCTGACGCCTCGGGTCTCGCGTGCCGAGTTGCTTATTCTTTGTCTGGCCTGGATTTGGCCGGGCATCGCGCCGGTGGCTGGTGACCGTGAACTCCACTGGATTGGTCCAGTCCTGCTCGTTGCAGTCGCCGCGATTGCTCTTCGCCGTGTGAAGCTAGTGGATAACATTTTGAGAGAGCCCCGCTAATCGTGCTTCAAGGCCCAAACTGCCAGACGGTCGCATGCGGGTTACTGAGAAGCGCGGAAGGCTGACTCCGCCGCCAGCCTGCAGCCTGCGCAAAATTCGAGATCCACGCCGCAGAGGCGTCGCGGCCAAGGGCTTAGCTGATGGAGAAGTCCGGTTCGAATGTCCGCTGTCTCGGCTTCCTGCTCGGAAGCCGACAGGCCGCTGTCCACCAAACCCAGCCATTCCGGATGGCGTGTGGTTCCCAGCATCGGCAGTGTTCAGTTCCACCAACCAGAACCAGTTACGTTGAATTACGCTCAAGATGAGCGCCTAATCCCTATGCCGGGTTCGTGCCCGCCGGCGCATCGCTCGGTGGTGGCGCACCCGGATCGTCCACTCGGTCGGCGCTGTCATGCTAGTCCACGCCAGGTGGGACGGGGGTGGCAAGCGGCATAGTTCCGATCGCCGCGCGTTGCAGATCTCGGGCCTTGAACAGGGATTTGAGCGCCTGCCGGTTGTCACCCTGAAAGTAGTCCACGGCTGCGTCCATCAGGTAGCCCCTAGGATCTGCCGGTCTCTGCTGCATCGTCTGCGTGGCAAGCTGCCGTGCCCGATCGTCCTCGCCGGCCTTGAGGGCAGCGACAACAACATGTCGGCGCTCGTCGAGGTCGGCTGGGTCACAGCGCAGCCGCGCCTCTGCGACCCGCAAGGCGTCCTGCGAGGCATTAATGAACCGCGATACCGCCGCCGCGACGTCGTCGAGGAAGGTGGCATTCGGCCGCGGACGGGACGGCGCGACAGTGGCGGCAGCGATGCAGGCCTGCGCACTAGGAATCTGCGCTGCGTCGACGTCCGGCCCCGCTTGAACCGGCGGAGCCGACCGGGCCGATGGCGCCGCCGTTGGAGCAAGGGAGGAGGAGAGGGAGAGGGAGAGGGCGAGATTGGTCTCGGCGCCGAGCATGGTGGGATCGGCCGCCAATGCATTGCGGTAGGCAGCCTGGGCCTCGGCGTGACGGTCCAAAAGGTCACGGGCGACTCCGAGATTGTTCCACACGCTAGCCGGGGCGTCGCCGTGAACGGTGATCTCGGTGAGCACGGCGTCTGCTGCTTCTGGGTCAGTCGCTAAGAGGATTCGAGACAGGCCGAGCGCTGCCTCAGCCGAGCCGGGGCGTAGCTGGAGTACGTGGCGGAAATCGGCCGTCGCCTCCGCATTGTGGCCTTGCGCCGCCCTCGCCTGAGCCCGCACCAGCAATGCTTCCGGGTCATTCGGCGTATCGGCCAAATGATGCTCCGCTACCGACTCTGCGATGTCCGGCAGGCCTGCGGCGAGCGCCACGGCAGCGATATGCAGGCTGGGCAGCTTCGAAGATAACTGCTCGGTCGGAGCAGCGCAGCCGGCCAGCAGCGCCGCAAGGGCGATCAATGACATACGCATCAGCGCCCCCGGATTCACGCGCGATGTAGACT
>CAXTWC010000282.1:0-5690 GCA_964247805.1 uncultured Acetobacteraceae bacterium
CGCCCACCGCGGCAGAATGGCCGACGTGAACCGAATACGTTCACCCGCCTCACCAGCACCCCGGTCGCGCAACCTGACCCGCTGCACCGCGACTGGCCCGATGCCGGTTTGCACTTGGCGTTCTGGTCCGTGGCCGTGCCGAACCAGGCGATCGCGCCCGCCCGGCAGTTGCACGCTCTTCATCGCAGCAAGGAATGCGTCAGCCTCTGCCTCGATGGCCTGGGCAAGCAGTCGGCGGGCGCCGTTGCGCAGAACGGCCGTTAGCGGATCGTCGACGGTATCGGGCTGACGGAGGGAGACAACGGTGCTATCGCTCGTCATGGCGTATCGCTCCTTCGGGAGGTTCAGGCAGGCTTCCACCCACCTCGATACGCCGCCTTTCTCAAACCGTCGTCACCCAGGTTCGGCCATAGCTCTCACTGATTGCGAGATCGTCAGAGTTTGCCTGCAGCCGGTGGACTGGTCCAAGCAGCTGGCCACTGGGCGTTAGAGCGTAGACTGAGTATGTCGCCACTGACTCCCTCCATTTTTTTGCGCCCATTCTATGCAGTCAAATGTGTCAGTCAAAACCCGTGGGATGCGAAATCAGTAACAATTTTTGGAAAGCAGGGGAAGGGAGCCATTTAGTTAGCTGGCTCGAGCCATCACACTCCATTCTCAAGCTGTGAGATACCTTTTGCATACCAGAGCGTGCACAGATTGAGCTTGGCTCCGTGGGCGGATTCACACGCCTAAAGCTGGAATGCTGCCGCGGGTGGGACTACGGTGGTCAGCAGCCCAGCCCCCAGCGAGACATCACGCAGCTCCGCGGGGTTTCGCTGGCAACCGCGACAACACTACATGGTCCAGCCAACAACGTCTCTCTTTGTCCAGCCGGAAGCAGGATTGATAGCAGATCTGCCGCCTATTGGCGCCGCTTGGAACAGACGCCGACGTCGTCCGCCAGAGCGGGAACAGCAAATCGTTTTGGCTACAATGAACACGCTGGAGGTGCTAGCTTCCTACGCATGCCAGCCCTGCCGTATGCGATCACCATCAAAAACGAGCTGACCTCAGACCTTGAGGAGATCAGGCAACGGCAGGTTACTCTCCGGTTAAGGGACCTTGAATTGCGCGCTCGTGCAACCGAGCTTCATGCACGCTTGGCCGCTCACCGCGCGAAGCAACCAGGTCGCCCCTCCTAAAAACCAAGTTCCCCCCCCCCCCCCCCCCCTCGCTTTCGCCAAGTTATAGATTCGCGGCATGACAATGTTCGACGCCGCGATTTCTTTGACCCAGCCTTCTGCAGGGTTCCCACGACCAAGGTGACACTCGGGCGCTGCACGCCCAGCATGTAGGACAGGAATTGCTGGGTCATAACGAAGCCAATCAACGGGTTGCATGGTCAACCTTTCAACACGCTGACGGGTAACCATGCCAACAGTAGCCATTGTCAGCCAAAAGGGTGGCGCGGGAAAGACCACGCTAGCAATCCATCTTGCCGCGGCGGCCCAGGATGCCGGCCGCATGTCGCTGATCGTTGACACCGACCCCCAGGCGACTGCAAGCCAATGGGGTCAGTGGCGGGACGGTAGGGCACCTGAGGTGATCGACTGTGGCGCCCCTGCTCTGCTCGCCCGGAAAATCAGCCAGGCCATGGATTTGGGCGCGGAATTCGTAGTGATCGATACGCCGCCGCATGCCGACATCATGGCTCGCGAGGCTTGCCGAGCAGCCGATCTATTGCTCATCCCCTGTCGGCCTCGCACGTTCGACCTGAACGCCGTCAGGACGACGGCCGACCTTGTGAAAGCAACGGGCAAGCCGGCCTTCGTGGTGTTTGTCGCAGGCCCTCCCAAAGCGCCTGTACTCTATGGCGAAGCGGCCGAGGTAATAGGGCAGGTGGGTCTGGCGATCGCACCGGTGATGCTGCCAGAGCGCGGCGACTATCATAACAGCACCGGCAGCGGGCGCACGGCGCAGGAGTTCGCGCCTACGGGAAAAGCAGCCGCTGAGGTTGCAGCACTCTGGTTGTGGACACAGCAACAGGTTGGATGGTCAACCATTCAGCAGGCTGAACAACCAACGATGAAGCCGAAGCGGAGATCCCGATGAGCCGGTTCGCAGTTCTCAAGCCCCCTGCAGCGTCGACACCGCCCGCAAAGGCTCCAGCAGCGACGCTGACTGATCCGACGCCCAAGCCTGTCCGGCAGGATCGCGCGGGGAAAATCATGGTCGGGGGCCATTTCAGCGCCGAGCTAAGCCGGGCGGTAAAGGTGCTGGCCGCCGAGCAGGGAACGACGGTGCAGGCCTTGGTAGGCGAGTCGCTGGATCTGTTGCTGCGGCACCATGGAAAGCATCCGTTCGGGGAGCGATAATGCCCCCCATCACCAAGCCGATCGCACACGCCCGCAAGCATGTCTCCGCTGAGTATTAGGTAGCGGCGGTTACTCGTGCATCCGCTCAGCTTCCGGCTCCGTAACACTTTCAAGAGCCTTCAGGCGGCAACACCTGGAGGCGATTGAAGCGAGAGGAACGAACGTTGAGAAACATAAGGGTTGTATCAGGACTTGCGCTGAGTGGAATGCTGTGCGGGTGCGCGATGCAGCAGGGCGCGACAGCCTCCCCGGCGCAGATGAGCACCGTCATGGTAGGCGGACAAGCGATGTATCCGAACAAGGACATCGTTTCCAATGCGGTCAACTCAGCCGACAATACAACGCTCGTCGCGGCGGTGAAGGCGGCCGGGCTTGTAAGCGCGCTACAAGGGCCTGGGCCGTTGACGGTGTTCGCGCCGACCAACGACGCCTTCAAAGACCTACCTGCTGGTACGGTGCAGACGCTGCTGCAGCCGGCGAACAAGGCAATGCTCACGGCGGTGCTGACCTACCACGTCGTGCCGGGTCGGCTCGACTTCAGCACGCTGAGCGCGCTCATCGCCCAGGGTGGCGGCACTGCGGTTCTCAAGACACTGAACGGCGCTACACTAACCGCCAGCATGAACGGCGCCCATAATATCGTCATTACGGACGCCAAAGGCGGCGTCGCGCAGATCGAGACGTATGACGTCTATCAGTCCAACGGCGTGATCCAAGTCATCGACAAGGTCCTGCTACCGGGCTGATTGCCTGGTTGCCGCTGGATTTCGTGTGCGGCCTAGCGCTGCCCGTTCCGCTTACACCTTGGAGGCGGCGATAGCTGACCGAAGGGCGGCGACGCTGCCCGGGAGCGGCATCCCAGCATACCGATCATATTCATCAGTGCCACACCGCAGCATCCCGCAGCATCTGACCTCGGCGCGCACTAAGTCCGACCTAGGTGCGAGGCATATGGCAGCCTCGCAGATCTGGCTTACAACGCTTCGCCAAAGGTCCGAGCGCTGCGGTTTGTGATGCTGCCACGTCCTGCAAGAGCCCGCTCCGTTAGGCCACCGAAGACAAGGCCGAATGTCGACCACATGATCAGTTGCATGCCGAAGGATGCGATCCGGAAATTCCACAGGACCACGGCCGGGAATTCCTCAGGCACCTCGTTGATCGCCGGCAGGAGGCTCGCCACCACAATCACCGCAATCAGGTAGAATCCGGTTGCAGCAAGTGCCGCATTCCATTCCCGATGCCGAACTGCCAGGCGCTTGCGCAACACGGCAGCCACGACCATCGCCGCAACTGAAAGTGCCAGCGTGATGAAATAGAGAGCAGTACGCTGACCGATGGTGTCCGACTGTCCGACCGAAGGCGGGTTCGCGGGATATTTCAAGTTTGGCACTACGTAGACCGCAATGAACCCCGCTCCAGCCAGCAATGCCGAGACGGCGCGCGGTCCGAGACTGAGAGCGCGGCGGTCCGCGACTGCGAAAACCAGGGCAAATAAGCCGCCGAAAGCCGTCGAGTAGACCATGGCGCCGGTGAAGAGCCCCCATCCGGCCTGCACCGGCCGGCTCACCAATTCGGGCTCTTCCTCGACATGCATACCCTTGGCTCTGTCGGCTTTCGCTTTGGCCTCGTCTAGTGCGCTTTCGAAGCTGATCGCGCGATCAACCTGCGGTTCTCCGGCGAATTTACCGAAAGCGAACACGAGCAATCCGGCGAGAATGCCGACGAGCATCCCCCGAATTAAAAGGGTCCTGACCATTGATGCGGCTCCCGGTCAGTGGCAAGGGAACCCGAGCAGATGGCGGCCATCGTGCACGAACTCATGCACATACATGCCGGGAATGATCGATGTGGCGCCTTCCTCCGCGCCCACAAAGTAGATCGCGAGCAGCGCCAACGCAGCAAAGATGGCCCAGGGCAGGATCTCACGCCAAGGGATCGGGGCGGAAAGGCTACCGGGGGCGAGAGTGCTATCCGACATATCAATTCTCCTTGGATTTCGCGTCCGTTGGATTGCATTCCATGCCACGAGCGGGTCTGGCTTTCGACTGCGTGAACAGCCGATTACAGCGGCGCGACCGCGCCGGGTTTTCACCGGCTTCCGCATCTATGGCTAAGAAGACGTAGAAGTGGCGCTTCGGGCTGTCAAATGGATCATCATGCGGAACGTCACCCTGTCGTTGATCTGTCACGGGCCGACACGGGCGACCCGAGGGGCCACTTTCCCAGCCGACGAGCCGTTGGACCCGCAAGGTCGGGTAATGGCCGAAGCTGCAGCTGGAAGCGTCCGCCGCGTTGATGTGGCTTGGACCAGCCCGGCCCTGAGGACGAGACAAACGGCGGCCGCCATGAAGCTGGAGGCCAGGGCTGAGCCGTTGTTGCGGGACTTGGATTATGGATCCTGGGTAGGATGTTCACTGGAAGCGGTTGCATCGGTCGATCCGGTTGGAGTTGCTACCTGGCTCGCAGACACCAGCGCCGCGCCTCACGGCGGCGATACGATCGACGATCTGTTTGGCCGTGTGTCGGATTGGCTCTGCCTCGCTGCCGAATGGAACGGCCGCGTCGTGGCAGTGACGCACGCCGCGGTCATGCGCGCCGCGATCGTCACGATACTAGACGCGAAGCCCGCATCGTTCTGGCGGATCGACATCGCACCTCTCAGCCGTGTCCGACTTAAAGGGCAGGCAGGACGATGGACGCTAACTTCAGTCGGGTGACAGGGCGACGAAATGCCCAGTGTAGCGCATGGCGTCAATTGCCGGTAGCGTAGACAGCCTACAAGGGCATCCTGTGCAGCGCGCACAGCTTGTTGCCGTCCGGGTCGCGGACGTAGGCGAGATATAAGCTGCCGGTCGCTCCTTGCCGCACGCCGGGTGGGTCCTCAATCGAGATGCCGCCATTTTCGACGGCAGCCTTGTGCCAGGATTCGGCTTCTTCGGCGCTTTCTGCGGTAAAACCGATCGTGCCGCCGTTCGCGCACGTCGCCGGGCCGCCATCCATGGGCGGACTCAGCATCAGCCGTCCGCCGCGATAGGCGTAAATCAACCTTCCCTTCGCATCCACCGTTCCCGGCTTGCCGCCCATGGTGGCGAACAGGGCGTCGTAGAAGGTTTTGGACCGGGCAATATCGTTGCTACCGAGCATGACGTGACTGAACATTTGCTTCTCCCTCTTTGCAGTGGGCTGTTTTACTCTTGAGTCCGCCGGATCAGCCAGCCTTGCCTGCCGCCTCGGCTCGGGCGTCGACCCGCCCACTGGTTGCTCAGAGTGGGCGGGCCTCTCGATGCGGGTTAGATTTTGGGAGCGCGCGGATCGATGGTTGTGGCGCTGGTG
>CAXTWC010000283.1:0-5672 GCA_964247805.1 uncultured Acetobacteraceae bacterium
GCCCGCACCCGCATGCCAGGCTCCGCCATCTCCGCAACCAGCCGCAACTTGTCCTCGGTGCTCCAGCGCCGCCGACGCTCCCGGCCAGTGATGATCTCCACCACGCCATCCATGCCCACACCTCACACGCCGACTTAACCAGCGATTTAAGGCGACAAACAGCTCACGCCCAGGCGGCCCTCGGCGGGTGGATACCGATCTGTCACCCGCGGCGACGATGCGGTGCGCCCTGCCGCCCGCCTCCGTCGCCACTCCCCCGTTCACGGCGCTCCTCGGCGACCGCAGCCATTTGCGCTCAGCCCTCTTGGACAAGCGCACCGCCATTGCACGGCTGGAAACCGCCTGGGTCGTTGCCGCCAAGGCGGACGCCGCCGCCGGGCGAGGGGGCAGCGTTCGCATGGACGATCGCGAAACCTTGGATCGCGCCACTTGAGACCGCTATCTGACCGCGGCATCCAGGCACGAGCCCGACTACATGCCCCGTATCAAGCGGCTGCTCGGTGAGATCGATAATATCGAAAAGCTGCTTGCCCTCCCGTCTGGACAAGCGGCGCGCTGCCTGACCGAACGCGCAGCAGGCAGCCTCCGGCCGCTACGTCTACCTTCCGCCTATGCTTTTCTGCATTCAGCCACAGCGGCAGTCGTCGCAACAGGCTGCTTCGAGCTATTTGCCGTTGTTCAGCCGGACATCAGACGTGCCTGAAAGCCGTCGTTCATTCAGTGAGGCGGATAGTTCCGTCCGGCTCGCTCGCCATGTCAGGACCGACTCGCGTGCGGTATTCCGTCAGGAACACTGCGAAGATCGCTAGCGGCATGAGGGCGCCGACAGCCGCGGCTAGCCACCAGCCACCATGATAATAGGTCAGCGATCCAAGCGCGGAACCGATTGCGCCGCAGATGAAGATGACGGTCATATACCCAGCGTTTAGACGACCTCGTGCCTTTGGGTCGATGCTCTGCACGACACGCTGGCCGAAGACCTGATTGGCCTGGACGGAACCATCCAGAAAGAGGGCCGCGACAACCATGGTCGCAACCGAGCTCGCAGCCTGTCCCCAGCCGCTGATCAGAAACGCAAGCGCGGCGCAGCACAGAACAAGTCCGGTGCCGCGTCTCGATAGCCCGCGATCTGCCGCGCGGCCCGCGAGGGGAGCTGCGAGGGCACCGGCCGCCCCCGCGAGGGCGAAAGCGGCGATTTCGGTGGAGTCGAAGCCGAAGCGGTCGTGCAGCATGAGCGGCACGGCCGTCCAGAACAAGTTGAAAACCGCGAACAGCGTTCCTTGGTAGGCCGCCCGGCGTTGCAGCGGCCGCACGGTTGCAAGCAGAAGGGGCGTCCCCCCCCAGGGTGGGGGATAGCCCCCGGTGCGTTGGGGCTTCCAGCCCGGCAGTTTCCACACGAGAAGAGCGAGCAGGCCCAGCATCACGGCTGCCGAAAGCAGAAAGATGGCGCGCCATCCCCAGTGGCCGGTCAGGAAGCTCGCGAGCGGCCGGGAGAGCATAATGCCGGTCACCAGCCCGCCCATGATGCTGCCGATCACTTGACCGCGGCGAGCTTCCGACGAGAGATGGACCGCGAGTGGCACGAGTATCTGACTGCCAACTGTGCAGATGCCCAGGAGCACTGATGCGATAAGGAAGCTGGTCGCGGAGGTGCTCACCGCGACCCAAAGCAAGCTGATGACGGTTCCTATAACCGTGAGCAGGACGAGGCGGCGATTGTCGACTAGATCGGCGAGGCCCACGATGAAGAAGAGTCCCAGTCCGTAGCCGAGTTGCGTCGCGGTCACGATCAGGCCCGCAAAACTCGCCTGTATATGCAGGCTGGCTGCGATCGAACCCGCGATCGATTGCGCGTAGTAGACATTTGCCGTGGTGGCGCCGCAAGCGAAGGCGAAAAGGGCGGTGATCGCCTTCGTCATCTCCGGCTGCGGCCCGTTAGACTCATGCGGGATTATCATGATGAGAGACAATAAACCTGTCGTGTCTCACGAATAGAGGCTTATATGGGACACTTCGTCTCAGCCTTGGAACACCAATGAACCTTCTGGCCCTCGTCGATTTCACTCTCGTGGCCGCCCATGGTGGCTTTGGCCGCGCCAGCCGGGCCACCGGCAGGCCGAAGGCGACACTGTCCCGCCGCGTCGCTGAATTGGAAGCGGCTATGGGCGTGCCACTCATTGACCGGGGCACCCGATCGCTTCGTTTGACCGAAGCAGGAACGAACCTGTCGACGCACGCGGGAAGGCTGCTGGCCCAGATCAATGCGCTCGTTGCAACCATTTCAGAGTGCTCAGACAAGCCGCGCGGGCACTTGCGCATCAGTGCTCCGGTGGTTTTCGCCAGTCTCGCTTTAAGCGGGATTGCCACCCGATATGTCCAGGATTACCCCGAGGTCGAAATCGAAATCGTTGCCGATGAACGTTACGTCGTTCCGGTCGAAGAGGGTTTCGATATAGTCGTCCGGGCCAATCCCGCGCCGGACGAGCAGATGGTGGGGCGGCTCGTCCTGCGTGACGAACGACTGGTGATCGCTCCGCCCAGCCTGCCGAAGCCAGCCGCAGGTGCAGGACATCTCGACCCTGCGTATGTCGATGCCGTCCTTCTCACCACCGCCTCCTACAATGACGTCTGGCGCTTCGGTGGAGATCCGGGCGGGGAAGTGAGACCGAAGTCCGTTTTGCGGCTGTCATCGCTGTCGATGGTTCACGAAGCGATCCTCGCTGGCGCCGGAGTTGGGGTTTTGCCACGTATGCTCGTATCCCGGGACCTCGCCAGCGGACGTTTGGTCAGTTGGGGCGTGCTTAAAGGCGGCAGCCTCGAATTATGGGCGCTGCACGCCGCTGGGCGGACGGCAAGCGCCAAAATCCGACTTTTCCTTGATTGCCTGGCGAGCCGATTTCCAAACCAGGTCTTTGTTCCCGAAAGCTGATCGCTCCGCAGGACGGTCTCGTGTGCATCCGCAGGAGCGTCTCGCCTACATGGTAACGGACGCCGCGGCGCCTGTCGTGCTCACGCAGGGCGTCGCCTGGGAGGCGACGGGTGCGGCAACGGTCGTTGATCTCGCCAAAGCTGAGGCGGCGCTTGCGGAATATCCGGCGTACCCGCCAGCGAGCGGGGTTCGTCCCGACAACCTCGGTTACGTCATCTACACCTCCGGTTCGACCGGTCGGCCGAAAGGTGTGATGGTCGAGCATCGCAAAATCGTCATCTCTGCGCCTGGTACCTGGAGCGCTGCGGCAGCATGCGCGGTGGCCGCAGTTGCTTCGTTGCCCCGTTCTCCTTCGATCTTGCACAGAAAAATCTGTTCACCCCCTTGCTCGGCGGCGGAGCCATCGAAATGCGTCAACGACGCTGTATTCGGGAGCCGAGCTGCGAGCGTCGATCGGCATCCTATCCATGCCGTCCTTCCCGATCCTGTCGGCCGAGTATGGCGCGGCCATGCTGGCAGCAAAGACGCCGGAGCAGCTGGACACCAGCCCGATCGGCACGGGGGCGTTCTCCTTTGTCGCCTACCAGCGGGATTCCTCGGTGCGATTCCGGGCCAACCCGCAGCACTGGGCCAGGGCGGCCGGTTTGGACGACCGGGTTGCCAAGGTAGAGTCGATGGTGTTCAGCATCACCCCTGACCCGGCCGTGCGCCTCGCCAAGCTGCGCGCAGGAGAGTGCCAGATTGCCCGTTATCCCAACCCGACCGACTTCGACTCGATCCGGGCCGACCCCGCCCTCGCGTTGCTCAGCGCTCCCCTGGCGTCCATGGGCTACATCGCATTCCGCGCCGACCGGCCGCCATTCGACAAGAAGGAGGTTCGTGAGGCCCTCGCGGCGGCGATCGACTTCAAGTCGCTTGTCTAAACCGTGTTCCAGGGCACGGGTGAGCCGACCGGCGCGATGGTGTCGGCCAGCCTGTGGGGACACGACGATCATGTCCATCCACGTGTCTACGACCCGGCCGCCGCAAAGGCGCTGCTCGCCAAGGCGGGATACCCAGACGGCTTCACCACGCAGATCTGGGCGATCCCCGTCGCGCGCAGCTACATGCCGAACGGCCGCCAGGCGGCCGAGATGATCCAGGCCGACTGGGCCAAACTGGGCGTGAAGGCGGACATTGTCAGCTACGAATGGGGCGAGTACTTGCGCCGGGTCCGCGCTGGGGAGGCGCCCGTGGGCATGCTGGGCAGCAGTTGGGACTACCCCGACCCCAGCCAGCTTCTATACGGCTACTTCGCGTGCCCGGACGGCAAGCCGCGGCCTGGGAACTGGAGCAAGTGGTGCAACGCCGAGTACACCGACCTGGTCTCGCGGGCGAACGTGCTCAACGATCAGTCCGAGCGGGCCGCACTCTATGTCCAGGCTCAGGATGTCTTCGCGCGGGAAGTGCCGGCCATCCTGTTCGCCAGCTCATCCGCCTTTACGGCCGTCCGCAAGGAAGTTACCGGCTACAAGGTCCATGTAATCGGAGGCATCCCCTTCGTCGGAGTGGGCCTGGCGCAATGAGGGTCGCAGTCGTCGGAACCGGCATTTTCGGCGCCAGCACGGCCTTCCATCTTGCACAGGCTGGGGCAGAGGTGGTGATGATCGACCCCTTTCTTGAAGGGCGGGCGACCGCTGCCGGAGCGGGCATCGTCTGCCCCTGGTCGTCCGCCGTGGAGGATCCAGGGTACTACCGGCTCAGCACGGCCAGCGCACGGTATTACCCGGATCTTGTGGCCGCCTTGGCGGAACTCGGAGAACACGACACAGGCTTTCGGCGGGTTGGCTCCCTGAATACCCCTGCGGATGAAACATCGCTGGACCGGTTGGAGGCGCGGGTTCGGCAGCGTGTGGCGGATGCGCCAGAAGCCGGCGAGGTGAGCCGCCTGGCCCCAGCCGAGGCGCGCGCGCTATTCCCCCCGCTTCGGGAAGGCCAGGGAGCGCTCCATATCGCGGGGGCAGCCCGCGTGGACGGCCGCGCCATGTCGGCGGGATTGACAGGCGGCGCTACAAGGCTCGGAGCCGTGAAGCGGACCGGAGATACGCGGTTGGTCGTTGACGGCAGCCGTGCGCGTGGCGTCGAGGTGGGCGGCGAATTGATCGAGGCGCACGCCGTGGTCGTCACCGCCGGTGCTTGGGCGCCTGCGCTGCTCCGCGCTGTCGGCGTGGTCGATCCGGTGCAACCACAGCGTGGGCAGATCGTCCATTTCGAATTGCCGGGCGTGGACACGTCGGCTTGGCCCGTCGTCCTGCCCATGACCAGCCACTACATGCTGGCCTTTCCGGGCGGCAGGATTGTTGTGGGCGCGACACGCGAGACAGGTTCTGGCTTTGACTACCGAGTCACCGCATCAGGGATGCTGGAGGTGCTACATGCGGCGCTTGAGCTAGCCCCGGGGCTAGCTGGCGCTACGGTTCTGGAAACGCGAATAGGGTTCCGGCCGGCAGGTAAGTCGATCCGTCCGACCTTGGGGGAGGTGCCCGGAGTGGATGGCCTGTTCGTCGGGAACGGACTATGGGCGTCCGGTCTGACCATCGGCCCATACGCGGGTCGCCTCTTAGCACAAATGGTGCTCGGTGCGATCCCGGACATCGACCCGGCCCTGTATGCTTTGCAAGGGCTGTAATGGCATTACCCGTGCTTAGAGTGTACGCAACCCTTTAGTCATAGCTGGGCAGGAGGCGGTAAAAGGAGGGCTAGG
>CAXTWC010000284.1:0-5643 GCA_964247805.1 uncultured Acetobacteraceae bacterium
GCCAGGAGAAAGGCACCATCGTGCTCGCCACCGTGAAGGGCGACGTGCACGACATTGGCAAGAACCTGGTCGACATCATCCTGACCAATAATGGTTACCGGGTAGTGAATCTCGGCATCAAGGTGCCGCTCGCCGACATGGTAGCTGCGGCGAAACAGCACCACGCCCACGCCATCGGCATGTCCGGCCTGCTGGTGAAATCCACCGTCGTGATGCGCGAGAACCTCGAGGAGATGAGCCGCCAGGGGCTGGACATCCCCGTCATGCTCGGCGGCGCGGCGCTGACCCGCAACTATGTCGAGGATGATTGCGTGCAATCCTATGGCTGCGGCCGGGTGGCCTATGCGCGCGACGCTTTCGACGGCTTGCATCTGATGGACCGGGTTACCGGCAACGGCTTCGACGACTACCTTGCCGCGATCCAGGCCAAGCGCACCGGCAAAGCCCGCAACACCAAGCGCACGCTGGGCCAGGCCGACAAGGCGGCGTTCCGCCCCGTGGATGTCGCGGCCGTGCGCGAGCGTCGTCAGCGCCTGACCCGGGATGTGCCGATCGTGCAGCCGCCGTTCTGGGGCTCGCGAGTGCTGGAGAGCACGCCCAAGGCCGTTCTGCCGTTCCTGAACGAGCGCAGCCTGTATCAATTCCAGTGGGGCTTCCGCAAACAGGGCCGCACGCTGGAGGATTTCTTAGGCTGGGCCAAACAGGAATTGCGCCCGATCATGAAGCGCATGTTCGCCCTCTGCGAGCAGGACGACATCCTCAAGCCGCAAGCGATCTACGGCTATTGGAAGGCCGCCGGGCAAGGCAACGACCTGATTATTTTCGACGAGGACGGCACCACCGAGCGCGCCCGCTTCGCCCTGCCCCGCCAGCCGAAAGATGACGGCGAGTGCATCGCCGACTTCTTCCGCGACGTGGACGACGCCGAGCGCGACGTGATCGGCCTGCAAGTCGTCACCGTCGGCCAGAAAGCGTCGGACACCGCCCGGCTGTGGTTCGAGGACAACCGCTACCAGGACTATTTGTATCTGCACGGCCTGTCGGTGGAACTGGCCGAGGCCATGGCGGAATACACCCACAAGCGTATCCGGGCCGAATGCGGTTTCGCGGCCGAGGACGACCGCGACATGGAGAAGATGCTCGCGCAGAGCTATCGCGGCAGCCGCTACAGCTTCGGCTACCCGGCCTGCCCGAAGCTCGAGGACCAGGCGCCGCTGCTCTCCCTGCTCGGGGCCGAGCGGATCGGCGTCGAAATCAGCGACGAGTGGCAGCTGCATCCGGAGCAGAGCACCAGCGCAATCGTGGTCTTGAACCCGCGGGCGAAGTACTTCTCCGTCTGATCGGCCAAGCATGCTCACCACCCGTTAAGCTTTTCACTGTACCTATCAACCAGTGACGGCACGGGTGGTGAGATGTCTAAGATGATAGAGCAGCCGAAGCAGGCAGCAGCGATGCAGGCGATCACCGTGCAGGTCGGCGGCCAGTCTTTCGCACTGGACATCCTGTCGGTGCGGGAGATCCGCGGCTGGCTGCCGCCGACGCCGCTACCGCATGCCCCTCCCTATCTGAAGGGCATGATCGATCTGCGGGGGTCGCTGATTCCCGTCGTGGCCCTGGCCGATCGGCTCGGCTTGCCGGAAGCCGAGGCAAATTCCTCCTCCGTGATAGCCGTCACGGCAACGCGGGGCGGGATCGTGGGCATGGTGGTCGAGTCCGTGAGCGACATCATCACCGTGACGGAGAGCATGATCCAGCCACCGCCGCATATCGGCGGCAACCCTGGGCAATCCATGATCCGCGGTATGCTCCTGATGGACGGGCGCATCATTGGCATCGTGTCGATGGATGACATTATCCCAGCCGACCTGATCAGCGCCGAGTTGCTCGCCGCGTAGGGTGGGCTGCTTGCAGCCCACCAGGCTTGGCAGATTGTCGCGTCAGCAGGATGAACCTCGTAGCCCGGCGGCTGTCCGGTGCCATTCACGCGTGCTAGCCTGACGCTCGGTTTACGAACAATCGTGGGTGTTGGCAGGCGCGGGTATGACGAAGCAGCAGATGAAACTCGGGCTATCCATGCGCTACCTCGGCTACCACGACGCCGCCTGGCGCCATCCGGAGGTGCCGTCCGGCGGCTCATCGGACTATCACCACTTCCTGCGCTGCGCCCAAGCGGCGGAGCGTGGCCTGTTCGACATGGTGTTCTTCGCCGATGGCATCGGCGTGCGCGCCAACGACGAACCGCCGGGCTCGCTCAGCCACTCCAACCGCAATGTCGAGCTGGAGCCACTGACCCTGCTCTCGGCGATCGCCCCGATGACCCGGCATATCGGCCTGGTGAGCACCGCTTCCACCACCTACAACGAGCCTTACCACATCGCCCGCAAGTTCGCCTCGCTGGACAATATCAGTGGCGGCCGGGCGGGCTGGAACATCGTCACTTCCTGGTCCGAGCAGGAGGCCTGGAACTTCAGCCGCGAGCAGCACCTCGACTACGACACGCGTTACGATCGCGCGCGGGAGTTCGTCGATGTCGTGACCGGGCTGTGGGATAGCTGGGAGCCGGACGCCTTCGTCCACGACAAGTCCACTGGACAATTCTACGACCCGGCGAAACTCCACGTGCTGAATCATCGCGGCAAACACTTTCAGGTCCGCGGCCCACTCAGCGCCAAGCCGACGCCGCAAGGCCGGCCGTTGCTGGTGCAGGCGGGCGGCAACCCGATGGGCCAGGAGATCGCAGCCGCCGATGCCGACGTGGTGTATTCCTCGGTCAACGGTTTCGAGGCGGCGCAGGCTTACTATGCCTCCGTCAAGGATCGCATGGCGAAGTACGGCCGCGACCCGAGCCAGCTCAAGATCATGCCGGCGCTGATCCCCATCGTAGGCGCAACCGAAGCCGAAGCGCAGGCCAAGCTCGACCAGTTGCAAGCCTTGATCGATCCGCTGGTCGGCCAGGCGCGGCTGTACGGACTGATGGGTGACCTCTCCGCCTACGACTTCGACGGCCCGGTGCCGGAGCCGGTCGGTGCCAAGGTGCGCAGCCTCGCCTATGGCTGGTGGGAGAAGGCCAAGGCGGAGGGATGGTCGATCCGCCAGATGTATAGCCAATACGCCGTGGGCGAGGGCTTTCGGGTGATCGGCACCGCGGAGCAGATCGCCGACGTGATGGAACACTGGATGGATAACGGCGCGGCGGATGGCTTCAACGTCACCCCGACCCACCTGCCCCACGGCATCGACGACTTCGTGGCCCACGTCGTGCCGGAACTGCAACGACGTGGTCGGTTCCGGACCGAGTACGAGGGCCGGACCCTGCGGGAAAACTTGGGCCTTCCGCCCTATGTCAGCCGGTGGCAGCGCGAACCTCGAAGCTAACCAGTTCCTCCCCCGTGAAACCGGGGAGGGGGACCGCGCGAAGCGTGGTGGAGGGGGCCAGGCCGTGCCCCTGTGCCCCCTCCGTCGGCTTCGCCGCCACCTCCCCCGTGAAGCACGGGGGAGGATCCGCTCGGAAGGTTTGACCTCGTCAAGAACCTTCCCCACCATGGTGCATCGCAGTATCGGAGCATGCCACGTGCAGCGGCAGATGAAACTCGGCCTGAACATCGTCGCCAACGGCGCCCACGCCGCCGGCTGGCGGATGCCCGGCGCACTCACCGACGCGGCACTCGACATCCGCCTGTGGAAACGCATGGCGCGGGCCGCCGAGGACGCACGCTTCCACTTCATGTTCTGGGCCGATGGCATCGCCGTTCGCCACTCCGCCCGCGACGATGACGAACTCAGCTACAACGCCCGCATCGACGTGTACGAGCCGTTGACCCTGATCGGCGCCCTCGCCGCCGTGACGGAGCATCTCGGTTTCGTCGCCAGCGTCTCGACCACCTACAACGAACCGTACCACGTCGCGCGCAAGTTCGCCTCGCTGGATTACGTCAGCGAGGGCCGGGTCGGCTGGAATGTCGTGACGTCGTGGAGCGAGCAGGAGGCGTATAATTTCGGCCGTGACGCGCATATGGAGCACGGCCTGCGCTACCGCCGGGCGGAGGAATTCGTGGACGTCGTCTTCGGCCTCTGGGACAGCTGGGAGGACGACGCGTTCATCCGCGACAAGGTGGGCGGCCAGTATTTCGACCCGGCCAAGCTGCACACGCTGGACCACCACGGCGAGATTTTCAGCGTCAAGGGCCCACTGAACGTCGCCCGCCCGATCCAGGGTTACCCGGTGATCGCGCAGGCCGGGTCATCCGGGCCGGGGCAGAACCTGGGCTCGCGTATCGCCGACCTGATCTACACGGCGCAGAAAACGAAGGAAGACGCGGTCGCCTTCTACAGCAGCGTCAAGCAGCATGGTGCCGCGGCCGGGCGCGATCCGGACAGCATGCTGGTGATGCCCGGCATCCTGGCTATCCTGGGCCGTACCCGCCAGGACGCACAGGACCGGTTCGACCAATTGCAGGGCCTGGTGCACCCGCGCGTCGGGCTGCCGATGCTGACGGACACGTTCGGCGACCTCTCCGGCCACGACCCGGACAGCCCCTTGCCCCCGCCGCTCGACAGCCACAACGCGGTCAAAAGCGGCCACGAGAAACTGGCCAAGCTCGGGGCACAGCCCGGCATGACCATCCGCAAGTTGTACCAGATCATGGCCGGCGCCTCCGGCCACAACGTCGTCGTCGGCACGCCGGCCGACGTTGCCGACTTGATGGAGGACTGGTTCACCGCCCGCGCCTGCGACGGCTTCAACATCATGCCCCCGTTCCTACCCGACCCGGCGATCGAAGCCTTCGAGTGGCTGGTACCCGAACTGCAAAGGCGCGGCCTGTTCCACACCGAATACGAGGGCGACGGAACGCTTCGCAGTAGCCTGGGCCTCGCGCGCCCAGCGTTCGGCAGCCATCGGCGCCGCGCCTAGCACCCAGCACAGGACGACCGAGATGAAAACCTCCTTCCGCCTCGCTCTGGCTGCAGCGCTCGTCTGCTCTGTGCTCGGCCAAGCCCGCGCGCAGACCAGCGCGATCCCGACCCAGACGGCGCAACCCGACCTGGTCAAGATGCTGCCAGCCGAGGCCGCGTCCTCCAAGACATTCACCTTGGCCGTGGCGCTCGGCTCGCCGCCGGACGATTTCCGCGACGCCAAGGGCGAGGTGTCCGGCTGGGAGATCGACATCATGCGCGCCGCCACGGAAGCGCTCGGGCTGCAGCTGGACTTCCGTCCCACCACGTTCGACACGCTGATCCCCGGGCTGCAGTCCAAGCGGTTCGACGGCGCGACCGGCCAGATGGGCATCAGCGACGCGCGTGAAAAAGTGCTGGACATGGTGGGCACGCTGATCGCGAACGAGTTGTTTGCCTCGCTCTCCGACCGCGACATCAAGGTGACCAGCCTCGAGGACCTCTGCGGCGTGACGGTGGGCACGACGCGCGGCTCACGCGAACTGGTGTTCGTGGACGACCAGCAAGCGAAATGCACCGCCGCCGGCAAGCAACCGATCAACGCGCTGGCCTTCAATGACGGGAACGGCGCCGTCGAAGCGCTGATGAGCCGCCGGGCGGATGTGTTCTGGCTCGGCTCGACGGCGGTGAGCTATTTCGTCGCGCAGTCCAAGGGGCGGACGAAGGTGGTCGGCAGCTACACCGACAGGA
>CAXTWC010000285.1:0-5592 GCA_964247805.1 uncultured Acetobacteraceae bacterium
GTATCTTCGCGATACAGGTTGGCGACGGAGCTAAGCTGATGGCGAAGACGACGACAATGCGGGCGGCAATCTATCTCCACGTCAGCACGGGTGATCAGACGGTTGAGAACCAGCGCCGGGACCTGGAGGCCGCAGCAGCCCAGCGCGGGTGGATCATCAGCGCCACCTACGCAGACGAAGGGATCAGCGGCTCAAAGGGCAGGGACAAGCGCCCCGGGCTCGACGCCATGCTGAAGGATGCCACCCGAGGCAAATTCGATGTGGTTATGGCCTGGGCGGTCGATCGGATGGGCCGCAGCCTGCCGGACCTGATCGGCACCATGCAGGATTTGCACGCCGCCAGGGTCGACCTGTTCCTCCATCAGCAGGCGATCGACACCACGACGCCGAGCGGCCGGGCAATGTTCCAGATGATGGGCGTGTTCGCCGAGTTTGAGCGCGCCATGATCGTGGCGCGGGTGAAGGCCGGCATGGATCGAGCCAAGGCGGACGAGGCCGCTGGCAAAGTGCGCCGGGATGCTCAAGGCCGGCGCAAGCTGGCGATCGGCCGGCCGAAGGTGGACGGCGACACGGAGGGTGCAATCCGGCAGCAATTGGCGGCCGGCACTGGCATCCTCAAAATCGCCAAGGGGCTTGGCATTGGCGTCAGTACGGTTCAGCGCGTGAAGGCGGCGATGGCGTCTGCCGCCTTCTAAAGCGAATAACCGGTCGGATGATGCGACCGATTATCGGTAAGTTTATGGCGGCTTCGACCCTAGACGGCCATTCAGCGACTAAGGTGCTCTGGCCGAAGTGGAAATTATTGCCGGGGACACAGGCGGCTCCAGCGCCCGAACGGGGACAACTGAACCCGCCTATGACCGTATACCTACATCTGGCAGGATAGCCACGGGATGCTGGCCCTCGCCCTTGCTGCTGCATCGCAATCGCTTGAGTAGGCAGCGCCTGAGTAGTAGGCGACGGGAGTCCATACGCCGCAATCCTCGGGATCACGGCGGAATTCCTCGAACCCGTAGGTCGCGTCAGGGCGACGAAAGAAATCGACGCAACGGGTGCGTTCGCCATTTTCTACACTCGCGTACACAGTCCAGGTGCGGTCGATACGTCTCGACATGTCGCTAAGCTCTCCGACTGCCGCTAGGATTCGGCGAGTCTCTTGAAACAATTCATACCGATCACGAGACCGCCTTTTCCATCAGGCCGCTGTCACGGCTCAACCCGCGACTGCCTCAATCAAGAGTGTGTCGAGCAGGAACGAACCATCCGTTTCTACAGCGAAGTGCTTAATCACCTCGGTTGAGGCCGCTTGTTGCAGGGCACGGATCGCCTGCTCGTTGATGGTCGGCGTTCGCATCCGGGCAATCCACGTCGGGAAATCCATGCGCAACCGCCAAGTCCGCGTTGAACGCACCGAGAAACCTGAACGGCTTAGCGCATCGAGCCACTCCCCCGCGCAATAATCGCGGACGTGAGACGTATCGCGCAATAGTTCGACCGCCTGCAGATGCGTGTCCATCGCCGCCGGTCCTGTCGCGACCGCGTCGATGAACACGGCGGTGGCGCCGGCCTTGAGCACCCGTCGTGCCTCGCGCAAACCGGCCTCGAATCCGCGCCAATGGTGCGCCGAGAAGCGACAAGCCAGGAAGTCGAACTCGCTCGCCGCAAATGGCAGCGCCTCCGCCTGGGCAACGCGCGTCTCGACATTGGTCAGCCCCTTGTCCCGCAACGTTGCTCTCACCGCACTCAGCATGTCGGCCGATAGGTCGGTCGCGATAACTGCCTCTGCGTGGCGCGCCAGCCGGTAGGCGACATGGCCGCCCCCGGATCCGATATCGAGAGCACGTGCGGGCGATATCTGCCGGACGAACGCCTCAAGCACATCCAGATCCTCGCCTGAGGCATGAACGGCGCTTTTCACATAGGCGTCGGCCTTCGGACCGAACTGATTTTCTACGACAGCTTCGTGCGAATGGGTCATTGGGCATCTCCTCAGGTCGCCATCTTGCCGCCCCCGGAGCCTCTTACAATGGACAAGGTTATCCTGTTATAACCTGTATCATGGAGGGTTCCGAACAGAGGCGACTGCTCGGCCAGTTCGTGCGCGCTCATCGTGAGCGGATGAAGCCCGAAGGCCATACCAGCCGTCGCCGCACGCCGGGGCTACGGCGCGAGGAACTGGCCGCGCGAGCCGGCATCGGCACGACCTGGTGCGCCTGGATCGAGCAGGGACGGGATGTGAAAGCCTCCTCCGAGGCGCTGGCTCGTCTGGCCGTTGCGCTTGAACTGACCCAGGCGGAGCGCGCCTACCTATTCGAGCTCGCCGGCCGCCGTGATCCGGACGTTCCTGTCGCTATGGCTGTTTCCGACGCGCCTGCCTCGATCCGAACGTTGGTTGGATCCGTGTCGCACCCGGCATACGGGCTCGATCGCGCTTGGAACGCGTGCTGCTGGAATGCCGCTGCCGAGCAGTTGTTCGATGGCTGGCTGGGGGAAGGATGTCAGAAAAACCTGCTGCAGTATGTCTTTGTGGAGGCGACGGCTCGCAGTCTTATTGTCGACTGGAAAGAACGTTCGCATCGTCTGCTCGCGGAGTTTCGAGCCGACTACGGCCGCAGACTCACCGACCCACGGACTAACGCCCTCGTGGAGGCGCTTCGGAAGGATTGTTCGGACTTTACAGACGCATGGAACACACAATCCGTAGCGGGGCGCGAGGGTGGCTTACGTCGCTTTCATCACCCCGAGAAGGGAGCCTTGTGTTTCGAACAACACACGTTCAGTCCAGCAAACAGGCCCGACTACAAACTGGTCGTGCTCACACCGGTATAGAGGTAAGCCGAGAAGGGGGGGGCGTGTGTTGCGCCATAAGCACTTACCTAAAAAGGTAGTCGTGACACTGACAAAGGTCATGGTGGCGGAATCCACGAATCACACACCCATTACAAAGGCAGCCCCGACCTGATCGGAATGTGTGGCCATCAGGTGGCGCAAGACGGCTAGACGATCGCCAACGAAAATCATGCAGTCCTGTTCGGCCAGGTAAAGGCGATAGCCCGCGCTCATGTGGTTTCTAATCGAATAGCCGTCCACGCCGACCCGTTCGAGAACAGCCCGCAGTCGGACAATCCGCATGGCCAGCGCATGGTGGGGGCGACCCGCCGACCGTCCCGTGGCAGCAGCTACCGCGGCCACCAGATCGGCCAGCGGAACCAGCCGCGCCCGCATCAACAGCCGCATCACCGCGAAGTCGGCTGGTGCCAGGGTGCATGCCCCGTCTGGCCCTCGCAAAACCCGCGTGTCCAGGTTCAGCGACAGCGGACCACGGGTCAGAAAGCCGCCGTCCGATTGTGATTGCTTTGTGATTCTTCGATAGGCGGGAAGGCCCGGCATCTATGCATTCGATCCGGTTTCTGCAGCTTTGGCATTGCCAGGCGTGAGGCCGCGCGCGCTGGGCGATTGGGTCAGCCGCTCGGCAATCGCCTTCACCTTGGCCATCCCGTCATGACCAGGCTTGCGCCATGCAGAGACCTTGCGCAGCCACAGCATTTCATCCCGGGTCAATCCCGGCCGGTCCAGCAGTTGGAGCGCAACGTCCGGCCACCTCTCTGTTGCCGGTTCCTCCGCCGTCTCCAGCGGCACGAGCGCATCCCACCTGACACCGCGGCGCTGCAGCAGTTCGGCCGCGGCTAGACCTGCATCGGCTCGGCGTTGCGGATCCGGGTCGCCCAACTTGGCCAGGTGACGCAGTAAGGCCCGGCGGTCCGTGAGGCGGAGAGCCGTTAGAGGCAGCGACAACGCGGCTCTGGTAGTCGTTCCTTCGTTCATATCAGCCCATCCCGTAGTGATTGTTCATCCTGCCCTGCAACACCGGTCACGGCGGTTGCCCCGCCCGCACCCACGCCGGGATCAAACGTCCGATTGACGGCGGCTGCCCCTCTCGCCGCTGCTGCCGCACGGGCGAAAGCCTGATGAGCATGTCGTGCGGCTCGACCAGAGACGGGAATCGCGGTACCGCCGGATAAAGCCGGCCAGGCTCCAGCAAGAGCTCGTCTCGATCGGTGGATTGCATGGGCAGCTCCGTTTCCGGTTCTGGTGTGGGTGACGCGTCGGCGAACTGAGCTTCCCAGCGGTCCAAGTCGGCCAAGTCGACGGCGCGGCCATCCGGCTGCCAGCCAGGATCATCCGCCCACAATGTTAACCGGTCGGCTGACACGACCGGTTCCTGCTCGGCCGGCTCTGGCGGAGGCGGCGGCTCTTTCGGCCGCTCGGCGCGAGGCGCATTCGGCGGGGGATCTGGCTGGTCGCCTTCGGCTCGGCACCAAGCCAGTGCGCCCAACCGTTCCGTCAGCCATCCCGCTACGTCCAACACCAAAGCCGGGTCAAACCAAGCCACAGCCGGCGACAACCTGGCCCCAGATCGCTGGTAGCCAACCCGGGCTATCAGCAGTCCAGATGGGGACATTCCCCTAATAATAGATTCTATTAGGGATTTGTCCCCATCTGCCGGTTCCCGTTCCCACTCCGCCCGCCACCGCTGCAAGGCCTTTTTCGCCGCCTCGCGGTTGCCCCAAAGATGCGGGTAAGCCGTCGCTGCATCGGCCGCATTTTCAAAAACGACGCCCCCAGCGGCAAGCATCAGGTCCGCCGGGCTAGGCATCAGGTCCGCCGCCTGCAGCGTCTCGGCAACCGGGATCGGCAACGGCGCATCGGTCAGCACCAGCACGTCTAGAGGGTCCGTCTCGGTCCTGTTTACGCCCCGGCCACGACCAACGATCTGCATCAGCTCGCCTTCGCACACCTGCCAGCGGATCGCCTCGCAGGTCGGGTCAGGGTGCCGGTCAGCCTCAATCGCCACCGCCTCGCCGGACGCGTGGCGCACGCCATCACCGCGTTGGTACCAGCCTTCGAGCGGTGTGACGGCCCGGCCGGTCAGCGCCTCGGCCAAGCGCTCGACGCTTGCAGGCGCTGGCTGCGTCCGGCCAACCACAATAAGCTGCCGCACGTTCCGCCATTGATCCCGACCAGCGACGGCATTGTGGTGGGCCAGGTCGATGTTCGCCGCCATCGGGCCGAACTCGGGCAGGGCTTCTTTGACGGCCTTCTGCGTCACCACCAGCACCGGGGCGGCATCGTGCTGCCTAGCCTCCCGATTCAGCACAGCGTGCACTGCACGCAGCCCGCGGTGGCGACGTTCGGCTTCCTTGTCCGAATACCCCGGCATATCCCGCGTCAGTGGCTCAATGGCGGACTTGGAATAGGCCCGGTCCACCACCTGCCTGACGTGCTGATGCGGCGCGTCAGCTAGCAGCTCGGCCGTCAGATCGACGTCGGGCCAGTAGTGCTGCACCAGGTCGATGTTCATGGTTGCGTCGATCAGTAACGTCGGCGCCAACCAGCCCTTACGGATCACCCTGCGCCCCTTGAGATGCAGCACCCGCACCGGCCCATCGTCGGTTGGCTGCGTGGCCAGCGCCGCCCAACCAGAGCGCTGCGGGCCGCCGTCCTCAAGGAGCGCCGTCATCGCCTTCCACGCATTGCCCAGCCGCGGGATGGTGGCGTTGATCGCGGCGCGCATCACGGCTTCGCGCCGCT
>CAXTWC010000286.1:0-5579 GCA_964247805.1 uncultured Acetobacteraceae bacterium
AACGGCAAGGTGGAACCCTCTGGACAGCGGTGATCGGCCATCGCATCCGCAGCCCACCTCAGACAACCCGACCCGCCGACCCCTGCAACAAGGTCGCACAACGTCCATACGCAGCTTGACTTTCTTCTGTAAGACGTATCTTAAGACATATAAGCAGATAGGAAGCAAAGCGACATGCACCCTCACCACCTCCTTCACGCCATCGGCCGCCATCGTAGCCGGGGCGGGTCCGGCCATGGACATGGCGGCTTTGGGCGCGGCTTCATGGGCGGTGACGGCATCCCGGGTGGCCGCAGGCTCGGCGCCGCGGACCTGCAGCTCGTGCTGCTCGCGCTCCTTGCAGAGCAGCCCGCCCATGGCTACGAGCTGATCCGCATGCTCGAGGAGCGCTCGAGCGGCTTCTACGCGCCCAGCCCCGGCATGGTGTACCCGGCCCTCACCTACCTCGAGGAGCTCGGCCACGCCGCCGTCACCCCCGAGGGAAACCGCAAGCTCTACATCCTGACCGATGCCGGGCGTACGCACTTCGACGCCTACCGCGAGCAAGCCGAGCTGATCCTAGACATGCTGGCGCGTATCGGCGGACGCATGACGCAGGTGCGCGAGGCATTCGCCGGCTTGGACGCCGCCGACCCGCAGGCGGCCGACGAGCTGCACCAGGCCCGCTACGCGCTAAAGCACGCCCTGATGCGCAAGCGCGACTGCGCGCCCGACGAGGCGCGCCGCATCGCCGGCATCCTCGCTCGTGCCACCGCGGAGATCCTGGGACGGCGGGACTGAGCCGCGCCGGTCACTCGCATCGCTGACCCCCGGAGCCCACGATGAACCACAAATTCCGATCGTCACCGACCGTAAGTCACCGGTCTAGGCTGCGCCTCGCGCAGGTCGCCCGGGTGGAACAGCTCTCTCCTCGCATGCGACGGATCACCTTGACCGGCAGCGAGTTGGATGGCTTCGTCTCGTTCGCTGCGGACGACCACGTGAAGCTTTTCTTCCCCGCACCCGGCCAGGACAAGCCCGTGCTGCCTGTGCTCGGAGAGGGCGGCTTGATCTACCCGGACGGCGCCATACAGCTCGCCACCCGCGACTACACGCCGCGGCGCTTCGATGCCGTGCGGCACGAGTTGGTTATCGAGTTCGTGCTGCATGGCGATGGACCTGCATCGACTTGGGCAGCGCATGCAACGCCCGGGCAATGGCTTGGCGTGGGAGGACCCCGGGGTTCACGCCTAACCCCGGATGACTGCGATAGCTTCCTGCTGATCGGCGACGAGACCGCGCTGCCTACCATTGCGCGCCATCTGGAGGAGATGCCGCCGGGCGTCCGCGCCCTGGTTCTGATCGAGGTGGCAGACCCACGCGAGGAGCGCCATCTGCCAACTGCCGCGAACGCCACCATCACTTGGCTGCACCGCAACGGCGTATCCGCTGGTCGGTCTACCCTGCTGGAGCAGGCGCTCCGGCAACTGACGCTACCGGTGGGGAGCACTTATGCGTGGCTCGCGGGCGAGATTGAAATGGCGCGGCACCTTCGCCGCCACCTGATCGAGGAAAAGGGCCTGGCCCGAGATCAAGTCCGGGCTGCGGGTTATTGGCGTTTCGGTGAAGCTGGAGCCCACGCAAGGGTAGAAGACTAGGTCCGCCCACCATCATCTGCGGGCATAGTGCGCATACAGAATTCATGCCCGCGGAACAGGCTCGCCCGGCGCACATAGCCGCGCACCGTGACCGTGTTGCAGGGACCAGGAGGCGGGCTCATTTTGCCTCCGTCTGCTTACTCTCTACGAGAAACGGACATAGCTAGGAGCATGTCCCGGTAACGGATAAATCTGCTCGACAACGTGGGTCGGACTTGATTCGCTGCAGGGATGATGACCAAGAGCTTCCGTCCATGGCGCGTCAACGAGGCGTGGCTTCGTCCGCCTTCGGCTGCGGACTTCGTACCGCCGGGCCATCCGGCGCATCTGGTTCGCGACATCGTGCGCGAGGAGCTGGACCTCGGCGCCATCATGTCGACTCACACCAAAGTGCACGGCTTCCCACCCTATCATCCCGCCATGATGGTGGCACTGCTGCTCTACGCCTACAGCCAGGGCGTCTACTCCTCGCGTCGGATCGTACGTGGGTGCGAGGAGCGGCTGGATTTCCAGAAGGTCACCGCGCTGAACCGATCGGACTTCCGCACCATCAGCGAGTTCCGCCGCCGTCACCTGGCCGCGCTGGGCGAACTGTTCGTGCAGGTGCTGGCGCTGTGCCAACGCGCTGGCCTGGTCGGGCTTGGCCACATCGCAGTCGACGGCGCGAAGTTGCAAGCCAATACCTCCAAGCATAGGCGATGAGCTAGAAGCGCATGCTCAAGGCGAAAGCCGAATTGGTGGCAGAGGGACCTTGTTGCACGGGTCGGCGGGTCGGGTTGTCTGAGGTAGGCTGCGGATGCGATGGCCGATCACCGGTCGTGCCCGTCAACGTGGTGGAAATTGGATGTAGCCGCGTGATGGCCGTCCATCACGGGGCTACGGTGGCAATCGGGGCGGGCTCGACGTTGATGATAGGTGTCATGAGCTCCACCATTGGTCCGGTCTGCCTGTAGCGATGCTGTGTCTGCCACTCTACGCTATCTGCCGCCTTACTCACCCGACTTCAACCCGATCGAGAACGCCTTCTTTAAGCTCAAGGCCTTCTTGTGAAAGGCCGCCGCTCGAACCATCGACGACCTGTGGGATGTGATCCGCGACGCCTTGCTGACCTTCACGCCGCAAGTCTGTGCCAATTACTTCACCGCCGCCGGGTATGAGCAAGACTGATCGTTTTCCGCTCTAGAACTCCACACGTTGCAGCCTAGCTGGAAGCGGCCCGCCCGGCGCCGGGGAAGCGGTGCCGCCATCGCTGATGACATAGGCCACTTTGCCGTATTCGCCGGGCGCCTGACCCCAGGCAACACTGCACGGACCGATCATTGCTTCGGTGAACGGGTCGCCCACGACGCTTTGCGGAAAGCCGCTGTTGTCGCTGGGGTCCATGGAGATGCGGTCGATCGTGTTCTGCCGATGGGTTGCCAGGTAGATGACGCTGGCATCCTCGTCGATGCAGAAATCGTCGCCCATGCGGCCGGCCACCACCAACTCGGGCGAGCCGGTCGGCTCGAACGTCGCCGGATCCACGGGAACGCGCATCAGCAGCTTTTTGGCTGTCGCGGTATAGTACAGGTGGTGGCTCCGAGCAGCATAACGTACGCCGTTCACGCCGGGCTGCTCAGGCTTCAGCTTGCCCGGGAAGTAGCCCATGGTCTCGTGCGCGAGCCAGACCCGAGCCTGGATATCGCGCGCGCCAGGCTGCACACTGACGCGCCAGATCAGGCCGGCAAAACAGTCAGCGATCAGCACCACGCCCGGGGCGAGTAAGCAACTGCCGTTCAAGCCCCGGGCTGTTTCCGGAAAGCGGAACACCATCTCCGGCTGTACCGGCGACCCTGGCTGGTAATTCCGCAGGTCGAGTCGATGCAGGAACGATTCGTGCGTCGTATACAGGTTCGAGGTGGAGACGAGGAACAGGTCCGGCTCGACCTCGACGAGTCCCGTGGTCTGCTGGTCGAAGCAATGCAGCAGGACCGGCTCGACGGGCGCATCGCCGGCGCAAGGCGGGACGTAAAACAGCTCTTTGGCATTCATCGAGGTGACGAGCACGGAGTTGTCGCTGCGGACGGCGAGGTTCTCCAGGAACGACTTTTCTGGGAAGAGCGCCATGGTCGTAAGCCGGCCCTGCTTCGGACGGCTAGACCCGGCAGAAGCCAGTTCGACCGGCGCGGGGATCTCGAAGGTGTTCAGCAGGCCGCAAATGATGTGGTAGCACCCTGCGAGATAGACGATGTCCACTAGTCCGAGCGGGCCGAAGGCAGCCTGCGCATCCCGGTAGAGAGCCGCCTCGATCCGGTGGCTGGTCGACAGCGCGCGTGCGAAACGCGCAACGAGCTTCTCCTGCGCGCTCAGCTCGTCCGGGACTTCCCCCGCTGCAAGGGCTTCGATTGCGCCCGCAGGCAATCCTGCCTTCGCCGCGACTGCTGCATGGGCGTAAAGCTCGTAATCCGACCGCCATACAGCACCGACCGCAAGGATGACGACCTGTCGCATCCGGTCGTCAAGCGAGGTGTGGGCCTGTTCGGCGTCCTGAAGGTCCAGGAACGCCGGGGTCACGCCAGGGCTGAACAAGACCGGATTGAACGGGCCGATGAGCCGGCCGCCCTCCGTGGTGCTCTGGAAGCCCGATTGGTCAGCCCACTCCACCATCGTGCGGGTAAGGCGCTCGTAGACCGCTTTCTGCTCGCCGGTCAGGCCGGCAGGACCGAGCAACGCAAGCCGGCCGCCCAAATATGTCTTGTCCATGTCATCGGTTCCTATTGGTCGAGGCCGGTAGCATTAGCCGGGACATCGAAGGCGGCCAACGTCAACGACACGCCGGTGAACCAGCCGAGCAGCATGGTTACATCGACGATCCCGGCATCCCCCAGAAGCGCTTTCGCGCGGCGATACAGGCCCAATGGAACGACGCGCGGCGCCACCAGGGTGGCGGCCAGCTCGTAGACCACCTGCTGCCGGGGCTCGTCGAAGCCCGTCGGCAGTCCGGCGATCAATGCTTCCACCTTGTCCGCCGGCAGGCCACCTGCCGCCTCCGCGATCTTCTCGTGCTCGTAGTTGGAGTAGGCGGCCCGCCAGCTTCCGTTAATCACGCTGGTCGCGATCTCGATCTCCGCCTTCGTCAACGTTGAACGCGTCTGATAATACGCACCGATCGGCACGACCGTCTCCGACAAGGCCGGGCTGGACAGCCAGATCTTGTGCGGGCCAGGGACTTGGCCGCGCAGCCGCATGGTCATGTCGTAGGCATGCTTCATCTCGGCTGGCATCTCGCCCACGGGCACTTCGTGATAGCGACCAAAAGTCCCGAAATCAGGTGTTTGGGTCATGCCATGCCTCCGTCTGCTGGAAGCAGCATGATGGGCCGACAAGCTGCACCGGTTCTTCACAAACGAGTTAGGACCGTTTGGCCGGCATGCCAGATGTTGAAGCCGGTAATCAACCAAGCCGGTGGAGAAAACACCGCCCTCACCCGGCAGGAACGCAGCGGGGTCACGTAGGGGCACTGATCGGCCACTAAAGTAGCGGAAACCAATACCGATATATCAGCAGACCAAGTACAAGTATTCGGGTAGCCCCTCCGTTCCAAGGCAATGCTGAGGCTTCGACGCATCCACACCTTGACGTCATGGAGACGAACCATGACCAAGCCTGTCGCTGACAATGTCGTCGAGTTCCCCAGCACCAAGCCTAACCGTAAACCTTCAACCACGGAGGCGACCTGGGATAAGCCATTTGCCGCGCACGGCTACACCGGTGTTCCATCAATTCTCATTCGTGCTCAGGGTCGGCTAGGGCCCGGACCCCATTAGCGGGAGTCCCAACAGCCGCGGTCTGTGATTCGCTTCTCGTGATGGGGAGGTGCGGGTGGCGACGGAGTTCTGGCTGAGCGTGCGGCAATGGAAGCGTCTGGCGCCGCTGTTGCCGCGCAAGTCCCGGGGCGTGCCA
>CAXTWC010000287.1:0-5560 GCA_964247805.1 uncultured Acetobacteraceae bacterium
CGACGTAGTGATTGCGCCCATCTTGTTCGGGAGCGGTACCCGCATCAAGATTTTGGAGGCCATGGCCTACGGTCGCCCTGTTGTCTCCACGTCGATGGGAGCGGAAGGCATGGGCTTGGAAAGTGGCAAACAGCTTCTGCTCGCCGACACGATGGATGAGTTCGCAGCCGCGCTCGTCGCCCTTGCGCGAGACCGGGCGTTTGCCGAGGCTCTGGCGGAGAATGCCCGCGACTATCAGCAGGCGCATTACCGGCCGGCAGCGATCAACGCCGCAGTCGCGAGTATGATTGCCCAGGGCCAGTTGGACGCCGATGCGCCGGCTCGGATGGCGTCGTAGCGGATGGCAGCCGTTGTCGTATCGGACGCTGGTGCTGTTGCGCTCCCCGATACCGAGGGAGAAGAACGCGCGCGCCTGAAAGGTGCTGCGGTCAACGGCGTCGCGGCCAATCTTGCCTCGCAGCTCGTGCTGTTCGGCCTGCGGTTCGGATACCAAATCGCGATCGCCCGCTTGTTGGCACCGAGCGATTTCGGCTTGGTGGCGATGATTACGCCGGTGATCGCCTTCGTGCAGTTGTTTGCCGATCTGGGCCTCACGCAGGCGACGATCCAGATGAAGGAAATCTCGCAGGGGCAGCTTAGCTTCCTGTTCTGGCTGAATGTGGTCGCTGGGTTGTTGCTTTCCGGTCTCTGCGTGGTAGCTGCCCCGTTTGTCGCGCAGTTTTACGGTGATCCCAGGGCAGCGGGCGTGATGGTCGCATCCGGCGCCATGTTCGCACTCGGCGGTCTCTTCAGCCAGCATCTCGCGCTGTTGAACCGACAGATGCGGTTCAAGGCGATCGCGACCCTGAACGTGATCGGCTTCTTGGCCGGGTCGGCCTGTGGCATCGGCTCGGCGCTCATGGGTGCCGGGTATTGGGCGATCGTCATCAACCAGGTTGGTACGTCGGTCGCAATGCTGGTGCTGACATGGAGTTTCAGTCGCTGGCTGCCGGGTCGCCCCGGTCCGCTGGCGCAGTTCAAGCCGCTGCTGCAATTCGGCGGTAACTTAACCGGCTTCAACATCGTCAATTTCTTCTCCCGCAGCAGCGCAAATATTCTGCTTGGGCGGTTTGCCGGTGAGCAGCCGCTCGGGCTCTACGACCGCGCTACCAAGCTGATGCTGGTCCCCTTCATGCAGGTGGTCGCACCGTTCTCGAGTGTAGCCCTGCCGCTGCTGTCGCGTACCCAGGATCAGCCGGAGCTGTATCGGCGCGCGTACCGCCGTATGCTGGAGACGATTTTGCTGCTGGTGTATCCCGGTCTCGTGTTCATGGTCGTGAATAGCCACGCCCTTGCCATCCTGGCACTGGGCGAGCGCTGGGCCGGTGTTGCCCCGGTGTTCGCCATCTTGGGCGTCGACATGTTCATTGCTCCGATCGGAAGCAGCACAGGGTGGTTGTTCGTGAGCCAAGGCCGCACGAGCGAGATGCGTAACTGGGGCGTTGTCACGTCCGTCCTCTTCATTGCGTGCTTCGTCAGCGGGCTTCCGTGGGGTCCGCAAGGCGTGGCCGCAGGCTATGTCGCGGCGGGTATCGTCGAAATCTGCCTTCTGCTGCGTGCTGTGACACGAACCGGCCCAATTCGCGGTCAGGACATGATTGGCCTCCTCGCGCCATTCGTCTTCGCCGCCGCGGTTGCATTCGCGGTGGTAGGCGGCGTCAGCATGGTGCGTCTGCCGACCCTAGTCAGCCTCGCACTCGGCGTAGTGTGCGCCTATGCTGCGTTCCTTCTCGCTCTCGTGTCCCTGCCGCGTGGCCGCAGGGTGTTGCGCGAGGCAAGCGATCAGGTTCGTGAACTTGCCTCGAAAGCTTTGCGTTCATAGGAAGGCCCAGCCTATGCCGTCCATCAGCGTAGCACTCGTCTCTCATGTCTGGACCCCGGACATCCAGCTTGTCTTCGACCGTCTTCGACGCGAAGCGCCGTCGGATCATGAGGTCCGCTTTCTGTTGAGTGCCGAGCCGACCGAACCGGATCCCCCGATCGAGGCCGATCGCGTGGTCCGGGTATCCCGTGACGAGCTTTTCCGTCAGGCTTATCCGCAGAAATGCCATCCAGGCCCGTGGGTCATGGCAGGCAATCTCGATCTCGTTTTTCTCGAGTTCAAGCGTCGTATGCCGGACTTTCAGCAGTATTGGTTCATCGAGTACGACGTGCATTTCGAGGGGCACTGGAGTCGGCTGTTCGAGCATTTCCGCGCCAGTAGCGCCGCGATCATCGGCGCGATCCAAGAATACATCAGCAAGGTCCCACACAAGATGGACCTGGGCTACCCGAGCCTCGTGGTGCCAGAAGGGATGCCTTGGCAAGAAGATCGCCAGATCAAAGGCTTCTTCCCGATCTGCCGTTTGAGCCCGGCGCTGCTCGACGTCCTGGACCAGGATTACCGGGCAGGTCTGGGCGGCCATTACGAAATCAATATGCCGACCGTGGCCGCCCAGCACGATATGGAAGTGGAGGATTTCGGCGGAAGTGGGTCCTTCGTCCGGCCAGAGAACCGCAACCGCTTCTACTTTGCGAACAATGCAAGCTACAGTCATTCGCCTGGCAGTTTCGTTTTCCGCCCCAATATCGCAAAAGTCCTGCCGCGGAAGAATACGCTGTGGCATCCCGTCAAGCCGGAAGGTGTGCCGTTGTGGTATCCCATTCGACCTGAGGTCGGGGCCTTGCGGAACATCGTAGAGAATCTGAAGCTGCCGATTGGGCGAGCCTGGATACGCTGGTGGTTCGCAACACGCTGGCGGCCGCTTCTTTGACGGACCACCTTTAGCCGGCACCTTGGCACTTGTCGTTAATGATTGCAGCGCATCTTGAGACCATGATTGCGCTGGAGTGCCGCTCATGAACGACGACGCACCTGGTCTAGGCGCGGGCAAGGCGAACGCGGCTCGGCCGCTCCAATCGCGCCTGAGCCGAGTGCGTGGGGGCGAGACTTTTCGCGCGATGGCTATCAAAGCGGTCGCCGACCTGTGGCCGTGGATCGTGATGGCCACCGCGACGGCATTCGTGGCCTTTGGCCAGTGATCGTGATGGGACAATCGATCCCGCGTCGCGCTAACGCACCGAGGCGTGGTCGCCCTACCGACGTAGCCGCGACGGCGACGCAGGCCGGTGCCCTCCCGACGGTTTGGGCGCTCATCATCATCGTCGCGATATGCCTAAGTTGGGTTGCGCTGGTGACGCACCCACCGTCCGGATCGTGGTCTGTCACCACACTCGCCTCGAGCCGATAGCGCTGAGGACAGCCGGTATCGGCTCGTCTCGCCCAGGCGCGGGCGATCAGGGAGCCGCAGGGCCGCGGGCACGGCGGCTGACAGAGACTTCGTAGGGGACTAGCCTGCCGAGAGCGGACAGGGCATTTTCAGGCATCGTGGCGATTCCAACTCGCCTGCCTGCACCATACCGACGCTCGACGTAACGCCAAAACAACAAACGGGGACGCCAACCATGAAACGCCGGACCATGCTGATCGGGGCAGCCGCCGCCAGTTTTGCCGGACGGGCACGGGCAGCGGAGACGCCGCTGAAGATCGGCGTGCTGAACGACATGAGTGGCGTGTTCGCCGACTATCAGGGCCCCGGCTCCCTGCTGGCAACGCAGATGGCGGTCGAGGATGCCGGCGGCCACGCCGGGTCCCGCGCCATCCAGGTCATATCTGCCGACCACCAGAATAAACCGGACGTGGGCATGGCCATCGCACGCCGCTGGCTGGACGAGGACGGCGTGCACGTGGTCATGGACGTGCCCAATTCCTCGATCTCGCTTGCCGTCGCGCAGCTGGTGACCGACCGCAACCGCGTGTTCATCGGCCTCGGTGCCGGCACGGCGGATCTGACAGGGCCGCGCTGCTCGCCCAACATCCTGCACTGGGATTACGATACGTGGGAGACGAGCCACGCCCTCGGACAGGCCCTGACCGAGGCAGGCGGCAAGACCTGGTTCACCCTCGCGGCCGACTACACGTTTGGCGCCGATCTGGACCGCAACATCACGGCGGCGGTCATCGCGGCCGGCGGCAAGATCGTCGGCGGAACCAAGGCCCCGTTCCCCACCAGCGATTTCAGTTCCTACCTGCTGCAGGCGCAGTCGTCCGGGGCCCAGGTACTGGCGCTGGACAACGCCGGCGATGACCTGACCACCGCGCTGAAACAGGCCGCCGAGTTCGGGCTGACCCAGACGATGAAGGTGGCCGGGTGCGTCTACAACATCAATGTGACGAGGGGCGTCGGTCTGCAGGTGGCGCAAGGCGTCATCGGCGTGACCCCGTTCTACTGGGATTACAACGACGGCACGCGCGCCTTCTCCCGCCGGTTCAACGCCCGCAGCGCGAAACACAGCATGCCCAACGACATGCAGGCGGGCATGTATTCAGCCACCCAGCACCTGATGAAGGCCGTTGCCGCCGGGGCCGACGTGACGGACGGCCGGGCCGTGGTGGCCGCGATGAAGGCGATGCCGACCGATGATCCGATCTACGGCAAGGGCGTCATCCGCGCGGACGGGCGCAAGATGCAGGACGTGTATCTGTTCACCACCAAATCCCCGGCAGAGAGCAAGGGTGATTGGGATTACTACAAGATCCTTGCGACCATCCCCGCGGACAAGGCCTATCGCCCAATGTCCGATGGCGGCTGCCCCATGGTCAAGAGCTGACGGGGGGCGTCGCGAGACCGACGAATGGCCGGTTTTCGCGACGACCGATCATCGCCCGGCGCGATCGTTGAGCATGGGAAAGCCACGCTGGTGCCAGACCGGGTACGCCGCCGGAATGTCACTCGCGGCGTCGAGCGTCGCCACCTGGTCGGGCGTCAGTTGCCAACCGACCGCACCGATGTTCTGCACCAGTTGCTCCTCGTTACGGGCGCCAATGATGACGGACGAGACCGTCGGCCGCCGCAGCAGCCAGTTCAGCGCGATTTGCGGAACGCTGCGTCCGGTCTCTGCCGCGACGGCGTCCAGGCTTTCCACGATCCGGAACAGCCGCTCCTCGTCGAAATGCGGTCCCGTGCCGGCAATGTCGCTCGCGCGGGTGCCGGGTTGCGCTGGCTGGTTGCGACGGATCTTGCCCGTCAGCTTGCCCCAACCGAGTGGGCTCCAAACGACGGCGCCCACGCCCTGGTCGAGCCCGAGCGGTAGCAAGTCCCACTCGTAGTCGCGGTTGAGCAGTGAGTAGTAAGCCTGGTGCGCCACGTAGCGGGCATAGCCGTAGCGCTCCGACACCGCGATCGACTTCATCAGGTGCCAGCCCGAGAAGTTCGAGCAGCCGATGTAGCGGACCTTACCGACACGGACGAGCTGATCGAGGGTGGCAAGAGTTTCTTCGACCGGCGTGTTGTAGTCCTGGCCGTGGAGCTGCAGGAGGTCGATGTGTTCGACGCCGAGCCGGACCAAAGCGGCGTCCACCGCCTCGAGAATGTGCTGACGCGACGAGCCAAAATCGTTGGGCCCGGTTCCCATCGGGAACGTCGTCTTGGTCGAGATCAGCAGCCGGTTGCGCTTGCCCTTGATCGCCTCGCCCAGGATC
>CAXTWC010000288.1:0-5465 GCA_964247805.1 uncultured Acetobacteraceae bacterium
TCACCAAGAAGAACGTCTCAGACGTGATCGACGCGGTATATCGCCACTGCGGCCAAAAGGAATGCGTGATCTTCGCCGACCGGCTGATGGGGCTGGGCTTCGGCCAAGCGGCAAAGGCCGGGCTGTCGTTCGGCAAGGACGATTTGATCATCCCGGACAACAAATGGGAGCTGATCGGCAAGACCAAGGACGAGGTCAAAGAGTTCGAGCAGCAGTATCAGGACGGTTTGATCACCGCCGGCGAACGCTACAACAAGGTGGTCGATAGCTGGTCGCGTTGCACCGACGAAGTAGCCGGCGCCATGATGAAGGAGATCAGCAAGCAGGAGATTGGGAAGCCGACCAACTCCGTGTGGATGATGTCACACTCCGGGGCACGTGGGTCACCGGCTCAGATGCGTCAGCTGGCCGGGATGCGCGGCCTGATGGCGAAGCCGTCGGGCGAAATCATCGAGCAGCCGATCATCGCCAACTTCAAGGAAGGCCTGACCGTCCTTGAATACTTCAACTCCACCCACGGTGCCCGTAAGGGACTGGCGGATACGGCGTTGAAGACGGCGAACTCCGGGTATCTCACCCGGCGTCTGGTCGACGTGGCGCAGGACTGCATCATCCACGAGGACGATTGCGGCACCGAGCGTGGCTTGACCGTGAAGCCGGTGATGGACGGTGGTGAGGTCGTGGCCTCGCTCAGCGAGCGCACCTTGGGCCGTACCACGGCGGAGGATGTGCTTGACCCGCTGAATGGCTCCGTCCTTGTGGCGAACAACACGCTGATCGAGGAGACGCAAGCCGAGCTGATCGAGAAGGCGAGCGTGGAGTCGGTTAAGATCCGCTCCGTGCTGACCTGCGAGGCAGCCGTCGGCGTGTGCGCCCACTGCTACGGGCGTGACCTGGCCCGCGGCACCCCGGTGAACATTGGCGAGGCGGTCGGCGTGATTGCCGCGCAGTCGATTGGAGAGCCGGGCACGCAGCTGACCATGCGCACCTTCCACATCGGCGGCGCTGCCCAGCGTGGCGCCGAGGTCAGCAACGTCGAGGCCAGTCATGATGGCACCATCAAGCTGAACAACCGCGTGGTGGTGGAGAACAGCTCCAAGGTCCAGGTGGTGATGTCGCGTAACTGCGAGATCGTGCTAGCGGACGACAAGGGGCGTGAACGTGCGCGTTTCCGGGTACCCTACGGTGCTCGGCTGTTGTCCGACGATGGCCAGGCGGTCAAGCGTGGCGACAAGCTGGCCGAGTGGGATCCGTATACCCTGCCGATCATCACCGAGCGCGCCGGCACCGTCGAGTACCTCGACATGCTCGATGGTGTCACCATCGTGGAGAAAGTGGACGAGGTCACCGGCCTGACCTCCCGCGTTGTGGTGGACTACAAGCAAGCGTCTAAGGGCGTCGACCTGCGTCCGCGCCTGCAGCTAAAGGACGAGCACGGTGAGGTGCTGAAGCTCCCGAATGGGGCCGAGGCGCGCTACTTCCTCAATCCGGACTCGATTTTGTCGGTGGAGAACGGTGCCGTGGTGCATGCCGGCGACGTGCTGGCCCGTATCCCGCGCGAAGGCAGCAAGACGCGTGACATTACGGGCGGTCTGCCCCGCGTGGCCGAGTTGTTTGAGGCGCGGCGCCCGAAAGACCACGCCGTCATCGCGGAGACCGATGGCCGGGTGGAGTTTGGCAAGGACTACAAGGCCAAGCGCCGCATCATCGTGAAGAACGACGAGACCGGCGAGGAGACCGAGTACCTGATCACCAAGGGCAAGCACGTATCGGTGCAGGAGGGTGACTTCGTCCGCCGGGGTGACCCGTTGGTCGACGGCCCGCGCGTGCCGCATGACATCCTGAAGGTGCTCGGGGTCGAGGCGCTGAGTGACTACCTGGTCAACGAGATCCAGGACGTCTACCGGCTGCAGGGCGTGAAGATCAACGACAAGCACATCGAGGTGATCGTTCGCCAGATGCTGCAGAAGGTTGAGATCACCGACCCGGGCGACACGACGTTCCTGACCGGCGAGCAGGTGGACCGCGTGGAGTTCGACCACGAAAACGGCAAGCTTCAGAAGGACGACCGGATCGCGCAGGCGACCCCTGTACTGCAGGGCATCACCAAGGCCAGCCTGCAGACCCACAGCTTCATCAGCGCCGCCTCCTTCCAGGAGACGACGCGGGTGCTGACCGAAGCCGCTACGGCGGGCAAGGTCGATACGCTGAACGGTCTGAAGGAGAACGTGATCGTTGGGCGCTTGATCCCGGCGGGCACGGGTTCGGTGATGAACCGGCTACGCCAGGTGGCGGCGACGCGGGACCAGGCCCGTGGCGTGCCGGCGGTCGAGACGCCCCAAATCGCGGGGCGTCAAGCGGCGGAGTAGGTGGTAAGCGGCCGTTCGAGTGCCTCGGCCTCGGACGGCAGCGAGCTTTCTAGCCCCTCAGTCTGCAACGGACCTCTCTGGTTAGAGACCGGAATGCATGACGATCCAGACACCGACGTGAGGCTCATCGGACACAGGCGCTGAGACTGCCGTGTCCCGGGCATCTAGGGTGTTCGTCCACCTGCCAACCCTCTTCAAAGGGCGAGGTATCAGTGCACTGACCCAACCGGGTGCTGTGTGGAGTGGCCGGCTATCGTCCTGCCAGAAACGGGGACACTCGCTTCCGCCTACCCGCTCCCAATGCACCGTAGGAGGTCGGGTAGGCGCCCTCGGTCTTGAACTAGACCCTGTAGATGCAACCTGTGCGGTTGCAACGCTCCGCCCTAGCGGCGGTGCATTTGCGGCGTGACATCCCATCCAGCCATCAAGGATCCACCGTGCCATCTCTCTTCGACCCTATCCAACTCGGCGCCATCCACGCGCCGAACCGCATCCTCATGGCCCCGCTCACCCGAGGCCGGGCCACGCGGGACCACGTGCCCACACCTCTCATGATCGAATACTACGTCCAGCGGGCGAGCGCCGGCCTGATCCTCACCGAGGCCACGGGCATCAGCCAGCAAGGCCTGGGCTGGCCGTATGCACCTGGTATTTGGAGCCCGGAGCAGGTCGCTGCCTGGAAGCCCATCACCAAAGCCGTGCACGACGCTGGCGGCCGGATCGCGTGTCAGATTTGGCACATGGGCCGGATGGTGCATCCCAGCTTCCTGGGTGGGCAGCCGCCTGTCTCCTCTTCCGCGACCACTGCCCCGGATAATGCGCACACATACGACGGACGACAGCCCTACCAGCAGGCCCGAGAGCTTCGGCGGGATGAAATCCCAGCCTTGCTCGACGACTATCGCCGGGCCGCCCGCAACGCTGTTGAGGCTGGGTTTGACGGCGTGCAGATCCATGCCGCCAATGGCTACCTGATCGACGAGTTCCTCCGCGACGGCACCAACCTTCGCACCGACGAATATGGCGGCCCGATCCAAAACCGCGTTCGCCTGTTGCGTGAGGTAGCGGTGGCTGTAGCCGAGACAGTAGGGGCGGACCGAACCGGCGTGCGCCTGTCACCCAACGGCGCCATCCAAGGCTGCAACGACAGCAACCCCGAGCCGCTCTTCGTGGCTGCTGCCGAAGCGCTCCAGGATGTCGGAATTGCCTACCTCGAGATGCGGGAGCCTGGCGAGAACGGCACCTTCGGCACGTCCGACCACCCGCCGATCGCGCCCTTGATGCGCAAGGCATTCACCGGTCCGATGATCCTGAACTCCGACTACGACCCGGCACGTGGCGCTTCCACTGTGGCCGCCGGTGACGCAGATGCCATCGCATTTGGCCGACCGTTCATCGCGAACCCAGATCTACCGCGGCGTATCGCCGACGGGCTGCCACTGGCGAAGGACGTTGCCAAGACTTGGTATAGTCAGGGGCCGGAGGGTTATATCGACTATCCGACCGCTGCTTAAGCAGCGGAACTCTGCCTCGCACCCCATCAGAGGGAATCATCCTCTGGCCACCTGTAAAAGCGGCAGAGGGAACGTCCGCTTTCCAGTGTGAGCCTCTTGCCGGTGCAGGGTAGAGCCCCGCGTTAAATGATCGTTACCCCTGCAAACCCAGACGACTCGCTTGACTCGGCCGTGCCTCACCCGTAGAACGCGCCCCTCGGCATGCCTCTGGGCGCGCCGACTGGATTGTAGACATCAGAGTGTGCGGTGCCGCTTGCCTTCGTGGCTAGGCCAAGGCCGGATACCCGATACGAGCACCGCGCGGGTGGGCAACGCCACTCCGTGCGGTTTTGGTTTGATCGGCCGGGCGAACGCGCGGTCGCGTCGAGTATGAGGAACGAGAGGGCGTATGCCGACCATCAATCAGCTCATTGCGAACGGCCGCGAACCGGCGCCGAAGCGCAACAAGGTCCCGGCCTTGCAGTCGTGCCCGCAGAAGCGCGGCGTTTGCACTCGCGTCTACACGACGACGCCGAAGAAGCCGAACTCCGCACTCCGTAAGGTCGCCAAGGTGCGGCTGACCAACGGGTTCGAGGTCGTGAGCTACATTCCTGGCGAGGGCCACAACCTGCAGGAACACAGCGTCGTGCTGATCCGCGGTGGCCGCGTGAAGGACCTGCCCGGCGTGCGTTACCACATCCTGCGCGGCGTGCTCGACACGCAGGGCATTGCCAAGCGTCGTCAGCGCCGGTCGCTGTATGGCGCGAAGCGGCCGAAGTAAGGAGAGGGCGAGATGAGCCGACGCCGCCGCGCGGTCAAGCGCGACATCCTGCCGGACGCCAAGTTCGGCGACACCGTTATCACGCGTTTCATGAATGCGCTGATGTATGACGGCAAGAAGTCGAATGCCGAGGGCATCGTCTACGGTGCCATGGAGACGTTGAAGAAGCGGGGCGGCCCTGCGGCTGATCCGGTTCGCATGTTCCACGAGGCGTTGGACAACGTGAAGCCGGCCGTTGAGGTGCGCAGCCGCCGGGTCGGTGGCGCGACCTACCAGGTTCCGGTCGAGGTCCGCACCGAACGCCGCCAAGCGCTGGCGATCCGCTGGCTGATCGATAGTGCCCGCAAGCGTGGCGAGCATACGATGGAGGAGCGCCTTTCGAACGAGCTGAACGATGCGGTGAACAACCGTGGTTCAGCCGTGAAGAAGCGTGAGGACACTCACCGCATGGCCGAAGCCAATAAGGCGTTCAGCCACTACCGCTGGTAACTGCCAGGCGTCGGTAAGTCCCGACGCCTCTAAGGTTCAAGGTTCACCCTATTCCCGATAGCAACCGGGGCGACGGAGCAAGACGATGGCCAAGGCGAAATTCGAGCGGAACAAGCCGCACTGCAACATCGGCACGATCGGCCATGTGGACCATGGTAAGACGTCGCTGACAGCAGCAATCACCAAGGTGTTGGCAAAGTCCGGCGGTGCGACGTTCACCGCCTACGACCAGATTGACAAGGCTCCCGAGGAGCGGGCTCGCGGCATCACTATTTCCACGGCGCATGTGGAATATGAGACCGCCAACCGCCACTACGCCCACGTCGACTGCCC
>CAXTWC010000289.1:0-5363 GCA_964247805.1 uncultured Acetobacteraceae bacterium
GCCGGCATCGGCCGCCTTCAGCAACGCGCAAGTGAGCTGCTGGGCTACCTCGAGCGCAACGAGGACGCGCTGGTGCACTACGCTGCCCGGCGTCGGCGGGGCGAGCCGATCTCCACCGCGTTCGTAGAAAGCGCGGTGGGCGAGATCATTGCCAAGCGCATGAACAAGAAGCAGCAGATGCGCTGGAACAAGACCACGGTGCAGCCCTTCCTCGATGTGCGCACGGCGGTGCTGAACGACACACTCGAGGACGCCTTCCGCTCTCGCCACCCCGGCTTCCGCCCCGCGAATGACGACAAGGTAACCGCAACAGCGGCGTAATCACCCCATAAGTTTGCATGCTCTCCCAATTGAAGGGCGCCGTGTCCCACGGCGTTCGGCCCATCCCAGTCGTCGCCAGATTGCCGCCAATCCAGACGACGATCACGACCGTCAGGACGGTGATGAGTCGGGGTCGACCAATCAGCACTGTCAGTTGCTCGACCAAATGCGGCAAACGCCCGGCACTCTGCCGATGATCGGCGTGCAGCTTCGCGATTGCCTGAAGCGTATCCTCGATGTGAGCAGGCAGAATGAGTGTTTCAGCAGTCACTGGACGCCCCTCCTTGCTCGGCGGATGATGGTGGCCTTTCTCGATACGGCGGTCGCGCTTCCACGGCCGGAAAGTCCACGATATCGAAACGTGAGGCTGCGATGCGGATACCGGCTTGCTGGAAGGCGTCCATGACGTCACGCGCGATCACGTCCTTGATGACACGGATGCCATGCGTCGGTGTGAGAAAGCGAACCGTGAGCTCCAGCCAGTTGTCGGTGATGCGGTAATAGACTCTCGGGTGCAGGTCGACCGGAGCGACGCCGAACCGCTCCTGCAACTCGGCCTTCTTCTCAGCGGCAATGCTGTCGGCCTGCACCGCGTGTTTGTGGGCTGCTTCCAGCAAGATGCCCTCGACGGCCTTCCGGTCGGCCTCGAAGTGGATCGGGATTGCCATCTCTTCCCAAATGAAGGGAAAGTCCCGCGTGTAGTTGAATACCGGTTCGGCGAAGATCTTGCTATTGGTGACGCTGACGATGCGTCCGGTAAACTGGCGGCTATGCACCCACATGCCAGGCGCGTCCGCCGTGCCGGGTGGCTGGCCCATCTCCATAATGGTGGTCTGGATGAACCCCAACCGCATGACGTCGCCGCGCACCCCACCCATGGAGATGCGGTCGCCCACGGTGAAAGTATTGCCGCGCAGGATTACGAAATAGCCGGCAATAGACGTCACCGCCTGCTGCAAAGCGAATGCCAGCCCGGCAGATACCAGGCCGAAGGCGGTCGCAAGACGCGCTGGGTCGCTGAACCAGATGGACAGGATGCCAAGGATGAGAACGACCGCCGTTACCAGGCTGATGCCCTGCCGTGTCCAAAACCGGGTCTGCACGCTGCCCTGATCGGAACGCGAGAGCATCACGCCGACCAGCGCACGCAGGCCACGGCCCGCCAGAACCACCACCGCAATGAAGGCGCCTGACAGCAGCAATCGATGTCCGTTGCCTGGGGTTAGCCCGACCCAGTCTATACCGAGGAAGTGCACGTTCGACGCTATCGTGGCAGTGGCGAAGCGCTGCCCGCCTGCCGAGCCGCCGTGCGAGCTTCCGCCTTGTCGATCTCCTGCTGCAGGAAGAAGTTGAGCACGGTTCGCAGCACCACGATGGCGCCGAGTTGCCCGATCTCCGTCCAGGTTGGTGCGACGGCCGTGCGCAGGGTGTCGGCACCCAACTCGATCTCCAACGCGACGGCAAGCCAGCGGCCCAGCCGTAGCCGAACCACTTCCATGAGGTCGGCACCGTCCGACGGGGTGCGACCCGGCAGGAACAGCAGCAAGGAGCGTCCGGTTGCTTCGGTCGCCGCAAGCCCGACGACCAGTGCTGCGGCGCTCTCAACACAGGCGGCGAGCAGCAACGTTGCGGATTTTAAGAAATCCAGATCAGGCATGGTCATCTGCTACTACTAGGTTGGGCTGACTGGACCTGCAGCGCCCGTTCCAGGCATTCTGATCATGGCGCGACAGGATGGCGTCGAATCCGACGGGCTGGCCTCTAGGCTGAACCCCGTCGCGAGCGAGTCGACATGGCCTCCCGCGAGTAGGGCAAGGTCAGAGCGAAGCAATCCTATCCCTGTATGGTGCAGGTTTATGACGTCAACGAATGGCAGTGTCTCGGTGGCTGGGTTGCAGCTGGACATGTTGGCCGCCACAGTGAGTGCCGCGGCGGCCGGAGTCTTGGCCAAGTATCTAGAAAACTGTCCGCACCGATGGCTCCCGATCCCAGATGCGGCCCTTTGCTGCCGTAGCAAGGAAGGCCGTGCCGCCATGGCCGTTAAGTGCGATGACCCCGGCATCAGCTACCACGCCAGCCTTGTCCATCAGCGGCTTCGCTGCCGCAGTATGGCCTATTACCTTCAGATGCGCGAAGGCATCATGCACGAACGCCACCGCCGCTGCCTCCTTGCCGAGCATCGCCGCCCCTTCCGCCGACAACGCCAGCACGACCGTGTCGAACAGCACGGACGGGCCGCCGGCCAGCTGGAAATCGGCCCGGATCAGGCCGCCATCACTGCCCTTGGCGCCGCCGACCTTGGGGGCGATCACCTTCAGCTGTGCGCCCAGCTTCACCGTCTCTGCCTCCAGCGCCTTTACCAACTTCGGATCGCTGCCATCGGCCACCAGGCAGCCGACCAGGCGTCCCTTCAGCGTCGGCTTGGCTTTTGCCAGAATGCTGAGCATCGGCGAAGCGGCCAAGTCCGTCCTGACGGCGACAGTCGCGGAAGCCTTCGTGATCAGGCCTTCATAGCCCAGCCCGGCGGCGACGCGCTTGGCCACGCCCTCGTCCACGTTGGCCAGTTGTCCCAGCATGTGCGTCCGCACCGCTTCGGTCTCCACCTTGCTCAGCTCGAAGATGAAGGCGGAAACGATGTGGTTCTGCTCCGGCTCGGTCTGGCTGACGAAGAACTGCCTGGCTTGGCTGAAATGGTCGGCGAATGTCTCGGATCGCACTTTCAGCTTGTCGCCGGCTTCGTGGACCGGAACACTCTTGAAACCGGCCGCCGCGTCCTGGCGCTCGGTGGTGGGTGACAGCGATGAAGGCGAGTACGAAACGCGGCCCTTCGGCACGTGCATCTGCATGTGCCCGTCGCGCTGGAAGTTGCGCATGGGGCAGCGCGGGGCGTTGATCGGCAACTGGGCAAAGTTCGGGCCGCCCAGCCGGATCAGCTGCGTGTCCAGGTAGGACTGGTTGCGGCCCTGCAGCAGGGGATCGTTGGTGAAATCGATGCCGGGGACGACGTGGCTGGTGCAGAACGCCACCTGCTCCGTCTCGGAGAAGTAGTTGTCTGGATTGCGGTTCAGCACTATGCGGCCGATGACACGCAACGGGATCACCTCCTCGGGAATCAGCTTGGTCGAATCGAGGATGTCGAACTCGAACTTCGCGGCGAACTCCTCATCGAACAGCTGTACTGCCAATTCCCATTCCGGGAAGTCGCCGGTGTCGATCGCGTTCCAGAGGTCGCGGCGGTGGAAGTCCGGGTCGCCACCGCTGATCTTCAGCGCCTCGTCCCACACTACGGACTGCATACCCAGCTTCGGCCGCCAGTGGAACTTCACATAGGTGGACACGCCGGCGGCGTTCACCAGGCGGAAGCTATGGACGCCAAAGCCCTCCATCATGCGATACGACCGCGGGATCGCGCGGTCGGACATGATCCACATCAGCATGTGTGTGCTCTCGGGCGACAGCGACGCCCAGTCCCAGAACGTGTCATGTGCGGTCTGCGCCTGCGGGAAGCCGCGGTCCGGCTCTTGCTTGGCTGCGTGGATCAGGTCGGGGAACTTGATGGCGTCCTGGATAAAGAACACCGGGATGTTGTTGCCGACCAAGTCCCAGTTGCCTTCCTGGGTGTAGAACTTGACCGCGAAGCCACGCACGTCGCGCGCCGTGTCCGCGGAACCCATGTTGCCGGACACGGTGGAGAACCGGGTGAATAGAGGCGTCTTCACGCCGACCTCGCCCAAGATCTTGGCCCTTGTCACGTCGGCCAGCGAATCAGTCAGCTCAAAGAAGCCGTGCGCTGCTGCGCCACGGGCGTGGATCACCCGCTCCGGGATGCGCTCATGGTTGAAATGGCTGATCTTCTCCAGCAGCGCGAAATCCTCCAGCAGCACCGGGCCGCGTGGGCCGAGCTTGAGGGAGTTCTCGTCGTCGGCGATGACGCCGCCCTGGTTAGTGGTCATCTGCGGGTGACTGCCGCCAGCGACTTGGTGTAGCTCGCCGCCAGCGCCGAAAGTTTCCGTGAGCGGCACGGCCGGGTGTGACGCCTTGTGTTTTGACATGTTAGATCTCACGAACAGGGGATGGTGGGCTTCCGAAGCCCAGCGGTTGAGCGCGGCGTGATGGCGCACTTGGCTCCGGCACATGGCACGAATATCATCGACTGCTCGTGGAGGCGACTGTTGCCTTGCTAGGTGGGCGCCCGGCCCCTTCGAACCGGGCATCTGCGCATACTCGACCTACCCTTTAGGAACCTGAAATCGGCCTTGATCAGGCGCGTCTATTAAAGAAGACTAGGCGGGCAAAAATAGCTTGACCAAGGGTCTTGCGCTACGATTTTGCCGTTTCCCAGGAGATTGCCTCGGCGGCGTGCAGCTTGCCATCCGCCTCCGGCCGGTGGGCGCGCAGGCCGGCGGTGCCCGCAGCCTCGTCGAGCAACCCGCGCCGCTCCTACGGGCGGGCCTGGACGAGCGTACCCACCCGGCCTTGGCCCACCATAGCGAACGGGCGGGTGCCGCCGGCCAGGTCGGCGAACAGCGCCTGCACGTCCCGCGTTCGATGCGACGGGTCACCTGCTCCGTCGCAAGGGCGGCGAACGGGGTGGGAAAGCTGCCGCCGTCCAGCACCATGGCGACTTCAGCCTGGTGTAAGCCGGGCTGGGCGGCGGTGCCGGCGAAAATCACGTCCTCCATCTCCGCGCCGCGGAGCGTGCGGGCGTTGCCCTCGCCCATGGCCCAGCGCAGCGCGTCCACGACGTTGTCCTTGCCGCAGCCGTTCGGCCCGACGAGGCCGGTGAGGCCGGGCAGGACGTCGAGCGACACCGGGTCGGCAAAGGTCTTGAACCCCTGGATGCGGAGCCGGCTGACGCAGGCGGGGTGCGCCGGGGCGGGCATAAGTTCGGGTGTGGGGGCAGGACGTGCCGGGGCCATGGCAGGGAGCATTGCCGGGGCGTCCGCCGGCGGCAAGCCATATAATTGTGCCACGCGCGATAACCGTATTTACCGCGAGGTGTCGCAGGAAAAGGAATGGCACCAGTTGGTGGAAGAGGCGGT
>CAXTWC010000290.1:0-5247 GCA_964247805.1 uncultured Acetobacteraceae bacterium
GAGCTGTAGCGTGCTGAGGATATTGAGAGATACAGTGCGCCCTTGACTGCCAACCTTCGAGGAAGTGATAGATGCAAGCGACGGCTACCATCATCCTGTCGGCATGGGGTGCTGTGCTCTCCACTGGGTTAGCTGTTTTAACCTTCTTTGATAGAGCCCGTGCGAGACCAATAATCCGCGCCCACGCTCAGATCGTCTCAAGAAGAGCGTTAGAAGAGCCTCGTTTCGTAACAGCGTCCGTAAGGACCGGGCGATATGACGATGAGGAAATTCAAGAATTTTACGTTGAGTTCAAGGCCGAAAACCATGGGACCAAGCCTCTTTCGGTGCAGCACATATATATCGAAACGGAAAAGCAGCTGTCTTACGTCACCCCTGACGGGTTACCAGTCGTCCTCGAAAGTCAGACTGCCGTTACCTTTGAAGTCCAAAAAGAGCACTTCGACACGATCGACGTTGAAACCAAAGAGCGCCTTAAGACGAAGATTGTCGAGATCGGGTTTGTCGATGGATTAGACCGACGCTACCCCGTATCTAAAAAGCAACTCCAAGACATTTTGGATCAAAGTTTGACACTGCCTACAACCATGGCAGTGTATGTCCGGAAAGAGCATTCGGAAGACCGGGTTCTCGCGTTTAAAGTGGTTAATCCAGCTATAATCAAACGACGCTCTGCCAAGAAGTCTGCATTCCGGCCGAAACTAGTATTTTGGCAGCGAGATTAGACCGTTCGGCAGTGAAGGTCCGCTTCCAAGATCACCCAAGTTGCCGTCCTATGGCCGAGATGGTGTCGAAAGCTGCCGCCGAGCCCAGGCGATCCGTCCTGCTCGCAGCCGCACCGAGTGCGTACGAAATGATGCATCAACGCACAGAGTGACATTGCATCATCAGCCCCACGTCAACGGCAAACTCAAGACGCAAGGCACCCTGGCATCGCCTCCCTCGGCCCATAATCATTGAAACTGCCGCCCTCCGTGTGCTCCTCTCCCCGGTCATGGACGCCCCGCCCCCCTCCACCGTCGACGCCACGCTGACCGAACTCGCCTCCCTCGGGATGCGGGCGGCGCGCGCGGTCACGCGGATGATCGACATCGAGGTGCAAACCGCCGAGACGCTGGCCGGCTGGTGGCCGCAACACGGCAGCGAGCCGGCCTCGTTGACCGAGGCGGCCACGGCCGGCCAGGCCATCGACAGCGCAAATGCACAGATGGCGGACGCCGTGCCGCGGGTGGAAGCCTTGGCGCGGGCGTTGGACCGGGTGTCACGCTCGGTGCGGCGCTGCATCGGCCTGCAACTGCGCATCGCGGCTGGCTGGCCGCGGACCGCGTCGGACAGCCGGACGGCCATGGTCAAGCGGCAGGTGGCCCGCGGCGTCGGCGAGGCCATCCGGCACGCGGCGGACGGCGAGGCAGCCGAGCGGCTGTTCGACGAGCTGGCCGAACGCCTGCAGGAACCGGAGCTGGACGACGAGATCGGCGCGCTCCCGGTGGACGAAATCGTCCGGCGGATCTGCCGCGACCTGGGGCTGGCGAAATGCGACCTGGTGAAAGGGGCGCCCGAGGCAGGGCGCCCGCTGCATCCCGAACGGCCCAACCATGATACGAGCTGATCGGCTTCAGGACGTCACACCAGCGGCAAACCCGCTCGGCATGACGGCGCCGTTGCAATCACACCAGCAAACCACCGCCATCCACCACCACGGACTGACCCGTGCTGTAGCCCTGGCGCATGAAATACAGGTAAGCCTCGGCGATCTCCTCCGGCTCTCCGACATGGCCGACGGGGAGTGTCTTGGCAGTCCGCTCGAACAACGCCTCCCGATCGGCCTCCGCCATGCCGGCCCACAGTGGCGTCTTCACGAACCCTGGCACCACCAGGTTGACCCGGGTGGGCGCCAGTTCCACGGCCAGGGCGCGGGTCAGGCCCTCCATGGCCATGCAGATGCTGGCCCCGAGCGCCCAGCCTGAGCGTGGCCGCCGCCCCGCAGTGCCTGAGGTGAACACGATCGAGCCACCGGGCCGGATGTGGGGCGCACCGTATTTGGCGGCGAAGAAGGCTCCCCAATACCGCACCGCGAAGAAATGCTGCGCCGCGGCCGGGTCGGTGTCGGCCAGGCTGCCGAGGGCCAGCGGCTCGCCGGCCGTGTAGGCGAGATGGTCGAACGCGCCGATGCGGCCGAACAGCGCCTCCAGGGCGGCGGCGTCGCCCGCGTCCACCGCGTGCCCCTCGGCGCCGGGTAGCTGGCCCAGCGCCGCGTCGACCCTCACTTGCTGGCTCGAGGCGATCACCACGGCCGCACCCTCCCGCGCGGCCGCCTGCGCGATCGCCAGGCCGATGCCCGAGCTGCCGCCTACGACCACGATGCGCTTTCCGTCCAAGGTCATCACTGCCTCTCCTGTGCTTGACCCCGCGGTGCTGCCTGGGGATCGCCGTGCGACTGGTTTGTAAGCGAATGCTGCCAATCCGCCCAATTTTGAGGTATCGTAACGGTCTCGCGGCATCGAAGGGCAGAGAATGGCCGACATCGGACAGGGCGAAACCGACCCCGCGGTGGAGGCGCCGCCGCTACGGGCCGAGCACGCCGACAAGAATTCGGCCTTTGCCACGCGCGTGCGCTCCACCGCCGACCTGATGCACAAGGCCGAGCAGTTGGTCTACGCGATCACCGGGTTGATGCTGGTGGCCGCGCTGCTGATCGCGTTGGCCGGGAGCGCCAGCCTGCTGTTCGACGGCGTGAAGGATTGGACGGGGACGGATTCCGTCTACCGCATCATCGACCGGCTGCTGTTCGTGCTGATGTTGGTGGAGATCCTGCACACGGTGCATGCCTCCATCCGCTCCGGCACGCTGCTGTGCGAGCCGTTCCTGATCGTGGGGCTGATCGCCTGCATCCGGCGGATCCTGGTGATCACGCTGGAGACGTCGCAGATCACGCAGCCGGAGAAGTGGAATCCGGCCAACCAGACGTTGTTCCAGTCCTCGATGATAGAGCTCGGGGTTCTGGCGGCGCTCATCGTCGTGCTGGTCGGCGGCATCTGGGCCATCTCCCGCGTGAGTGCTGACGCCAAGGACGGGACCGCCGCCCACCAGGATGGGACTTGATCCCAGGGGTGAGAGGGACGACCGTCCGCCGCCTGCCTTGTCGGGAGTCGCTCAATGCCCCAGCCCAATCACGTCATGGACCTGCGCGAGCCGTCGGAGGACACCCTCCCCGAGGACTTGAAGCCCTATTTCGCCAAGTGCCGCGACAAGCTGGGCTTCGTGCCCAACGTGCTGCGCGCCTGGCTGCTGCGGCCGGAGAAGCTGCGCACCTTCATCCGCAGCTACGACGAACTGATGCTGGCGCCCTCGGGGCTCTCCAAGCTGGAGCGGGAGATGATCGCCGTCGTCGTGTCCGCCACCAACCGCTGCTACTACTGCCTGGTGGCGCACGGGGCGGCGGTGCGCAAGCTGTCGGGCGATGCTCAGCTGGGCGAGATGATGGCGTTCAACTATCGGGTCGCCGAGTTGTCGGACCGGCAGCGTGCGATGCTGGATTTCGCGGTGCTCTTGACCGAGGCGCCGCATGAGGTCACGGCGGACGACCGGCAGGCGTTGCGCGAAGAAGGCTTCTCCGACGAGGATATCTTCGACATCGCGGAAACCGCCGCATTCTTCAACTATACCAACAGGGTAGCACACGCCGTGGACATGATGCCGAACGCCGAATATCACACGATGGCCCGCCCATGAGTATGGAGACTGGGAGCGCGTCCCGAGAACAAGCCGTTTCCCGCGCGCTGGCCGGGTTCGACGATGGCGGGTTCAAGCGCCTGCTGACCGATTTGGTGTCCTACAAATCCACCTCGCAGGATCCCGGGCACGAGGCCGACCTGCACGCCTATCTGGAACAGGCGATCCGCCCGTGGCTGGAGCGCATGGGCTTCACGGTGCAGATCCACCCCAATCCCCGCGCCGGGTTCGGCCCCATCCTGACGGCGGAGCGGATGGAGGACGGCGGCCCCACCATCCTCACCTACGGCCACGGCGACACGGTGCGCGGGTTGGCGGACCAGTGGCGCGAAGGCCTCGACCCGTGGACGCTGACGGAAGAGGACGGCAAGTGGTACGGCCGCGGCTCGGCCGACAACAAGGGCCAGCACGCGATCAACCTGCACGCGCTGGAAGCGGTGCTGGCGGAACGCGGCGGCAAGCTCGGGTTCAGCGTGAAGATGGTGCTGGAAACGGCGGAGGAGCGCGGCTCGCTCGGGCTGCGGGACTTCATCGCAGCGCATGCCGAGATGCTGAAGGCGGATGTGCTGATCGCGTCGGACGGACCGCGGGTCGCCTCCGACATTGCCACGATCTCGACCGGGACACGGGGCACGTTCCACTTCGACCTGGTGGTGGATATCCGTCCGGGCGGCGTGCATTCCGGCAATTGGGGCGGCATGACCACCGACCCGGCGATCGTGCTGGCCCATGCGCTGTCCGCCATTGCCGACCGCCACGGCCGCATCCTGGTGCCCGGCTGGCTGCCGCCGCACGGCATGCCGAACTCGGTGCGGCACGCGCTGGCCGGGCTGGAACTACGCGCCGAGGGGGAGGCCGCCACGATCGACCCGGCGTGGGGCGAGCCGGGCCTGAGTGCGGCGGAAAAGGTGTACGGTTGGACCAGCTTCATCGTGCTGGCGATGGTATCGGGGCGGCCAGAAAATCCGGTGAACGCCGTGGCCCCCAATGCCCGTGCGCATTGCCAACTACGCTACACGGTGGACAGCGACGTCGCCGGGTTCGAAGCGGCGTTGCGGGCGCATCTGGACGAGACCGGCTTCCCAGAGGTGGCGATCCAGAATGCTGGCATCCGCATGCCCGCGAGCCGCACCGATCCGGACAACCCTTGGGTTCGACGCGCAGCCGCCAGCCTGGAACGCACGCTGGGCCGCAAGCCGCAGCTGATCCCCAATAGCGGGGGCGGGTTGCCCGGCGACGTGTTCATCGACCACTTGAACGTGCCGTTGGTGTGGATCCCGCATAGCTACAATGGCTGCAAACAGCACGGCCCCGACGAGCACCTGCTGCTCGCCCCGGCGCGCGAAGGCATCGCCGCCTTCGCCGGCCTGTGGTGGGATATCGGCGAGCCCGTCTAACGACTTCTTCTCCCGCACTTCGCGTTCCTCCCCTGCGAAGCGGAGGGGCACCATGCGAAGCACGGTGGAGGGGGCGCGGCCACACACTCAGTCCGTGGCCGCGCCCCCTCCGTCGGAT
>CAXTWC010000291.1:0-5181 GCA_964247805.1 uncultured Acetobacteraceae bacterium
AGGGCTGACAGAACCGGAGCATCCGTCGGTGAGCGACGCCTCGTTCCATTTTCCTTCATCGTCGACCAGACATACCAAAATAGTTCCGGTCTGAGGCGCCGCTCTGGCAAGGCCATGGATCAGGCTACAACCTGCCGCGGCAGGCTACGCAATGGGAGCTGCGTCGTTTCCTTCAAGCGTTCCATGACCAGGGTGGAGCGAACGCGCGCGACGCTTTCGTGACGCAGCAGAACCGTGTTGACGAACACCGATAGGCTTTCCAGGTCGGCCAGCACGATCTTAAGCAGGTAGTCGCTCTTTCCGGTGACTGCATAGGCCTCCTGCACCTCGGCGCGCTGGGTGATGAATTCACGAAATCGAGCCGCATTGTCGTTGCTGTGCTTGCGAAGCCGGACCTCCATGAACACCAACAGGCCCAACCCCACGGCGCTGGCGGACAGCTCCGCCCGGTAGCTACGTATTATGCCCTCCGCTTCAAGCAACGAGCGACGGCGCGAGCATTGGGACGGCGACAAGCCGATGCGATCGCCCACTTCGTTGTTGGTCAGCCTGGCGTTGTCCTGCAAAGCGCCGAGCAACCGCAGATCGAAATCGTCGAGCTTGATCATATTGTGCGGCCTTTGCCTATTTCGTGCGGATTGTGTGCGTTAATCGCCCGCCGACGCTAGGCTTTTGCATGATATGATCGGGATGGCTACGCTAAGATGGTTCATCATAGCCAGGATGACTGCCATGGGCCCCTTTCCGCACGACGCGCCGGCTGCCGTGATCTCGAACGAGAACCCGGCCGGCACGGATGGCTTCGGGTTTGTCGAATACGCCCATCCGGACCCGGCATCGTTACACGCCTTGTTCCGGATCATGGGCTTCGAGGCGGTTGCCCGCCACCGCAGCAAGGCGATCACCCTGTACCGGCAAGGCGACGTGAACTACCTGGTCAACGAGGAACCCGGCAGCCACGCCAAGCGGTTCTCCGACACGCACGGGCCGTGCGCCGCATCCATGGCATTCCGGGTGGTGGATGCGCGCCAAGCCTACGACCGCGCCATTGCGAACGGGGCAGAGCCCGCCGATCCGGCCGACGGGACGACAGTGATGGACGTGCCGGCGATCAAGGGCATCGGCAACTCGTTGTTGTATTTCCTGGACCGCTACGGCGCCCGGGGCTCCGCATTCGAGGCCGAGTTCGAGTGGCTGGGCGAGGTCGACCCGTATCCGAGTGGCCAGGGCCTGTATTACCTGGACCATCTCACCCACAACGTCGGGCGCGGCCGGATGGACGTCTGGTCCGGCTTCTACGAGCGCATCTTCAATTTCCGGGAGATCCGCTACTTCTCCATCAAGGGCGAATACACCGGGTTGTTCTCGCGCGCCCTGACTAGCCCAGACGGCAAGATACGCATCCCGATCAACGAGAGCGCCGACGAGAAGAGCCAGATCGAGGAGTACCTGCACGCCTACAAGGGCGAAGGCATCCAGCACATGGCCTGCGGCTGCACCGACGTCTACGAGACGGTCGAGGCGTTGCGCGCGCGCGGCCTGCAGTTCATGCCGCCGCCGCCGGACACGTACTACGAGCGGGTGGACGATCGCATTCCCGATCACGGCGAGGATGTCGACCGGATGCGGCGCAACGGCATCCTGGTGGATGGCGAAGGCGCCGTGCCGGCCGGCGCCGAAGACGGGACGATGACCAAGGTGCTGCTGCAGATCTTCTCGGCCAACGCGATCGGTCCGATCTTCTTCGAGTTCATCCAGCGCAAAGGTGACGACGGCTTCGGCGAGGGCAACTTCCGCGCTCTGTTCGTGTCCATCGAGGAAGACCAGGTTCGTCGGGGCGTGTTGACGGCCGCCTGATCGGGCTCGACCCTCGCCGTTCGCAAGGAGCCTGCCATGCACGTAGCCCCGTCCTCCCTCCCGGCAGGCCAAGCAGCACCGGCCGAGCCGCGCTACCAGTCCGGGTTCGGGAACGGTTTCGAGACCGAGGCGCTGCCGGGCGCGCTGCCGGTGGGGCGAAATTCGCCGCAGCGTTGCGCATACGGGCTGTACGCCGAGCAGCTGAGCGGATCGGCGTTTACCGCGCCGCGCGCTGCCAACGAGCGAAGCTGGCTGTACCGCATCCGTCCGACGGTCGCGCATTGGGGCAGGTTCCAACCGGCGAGTGCGGGGCTGTGGCGTACGGCGCCCGATGCCGTCCCGCCGCTGCCGCCGGCGCCACGGCGCTGGGATCCGCTCCCGCTGCCGGACGACGCTGCGACGTTCGTGCAGGGCGTGCACACCATCACTACGGCGGGCGATGCCGGGGCGCACGCTGGGATGGCCGCGCACATCTACCTGATCAACCGGTCGATGGCCGACGAATACTTCTACAACGCGGATGGCGAGATGCTGTTCGTGCCGCAGCAGGGCGCGCTGCGGCTGCGCACCGAGTTCGGCACGATCGACGTCGCCCCTGGCGAGATCGCGGTGATCCCCCGCGGTGTCAAGCTGCTGGTCGAGCTGCGCGGCGGTCCGGCGCGCGGCTATCTGTGCGAGAACTACGGCGGCAGCTTTGTTCTTCCGGAACGCGGGCCGATCGGCGCCAACTGTCTCGCCAACCCGCGCGACTTCCTGACCCCGGTGGCAGCATTTGAGGATCGCGACGCGCCCTCGCTCCTGACGGTGAAGTGGGGCGGGGCGTTGTGGCGGACCGAGCTCGCACACTCGCCGCTCGACGTGGTGGCGTGGCACGGCAACTATGCGCCCTACAAGTACGACCTGCGCCGCTTCTCGCCAGTCGGGCCGCTGCTGTTCGACCATGCAGACCCGTCGATTTTCACGGTGCTCACCTCGGCGAGCGAAACCCCGGGAACGGCGAACATCGATTTCGTGATCTTTCCAGATCGCTGGCTGGTGGCGGAAGATACGTTTCGGCCGCCCTGGTATCACATGAATGTCATGAGCGAATTCATGGGTCTGATCCACGGCGCCTACGACGCAAAGCCGCAGGGATTTGTTCCAGGCGGCTTCTCGCTGCACAACTCGATGCAGCCGCACGGGCCGGACCACGATGCGTTTGAGGCGGCGAGTGCTGCGGCACTCGGTCCGCGCAAGCTGGAAGGCACGCTGGCGTTCATGTTCGAGACGCGCTTCCCGCAGAAGGTGACGACATACGCCGCCGGCCTGGCGCAACTGCAGCCTGATTACGGCGACTACGGCCTCGCCTTGACGCGCCGCTTCGATCCCGCGCGACCGTGACCGCCGGCCTCGACGAGACCCACGACCCGGCGTTGCGGAGCTGGGTGATCGGAACGGAAGGCGGAGACTTCCCAGTGCAGAACCTCCCGCTCGGCATTTTCTCGCCGCCCGGGGAGACGCCGCGCGCAGGGGTGGCGATCGGCGACCGCATCCTGGACCTGCCGGGTCTTCATGCGTGCGGCCTGCTTGGGGAGGCGGCCCCGGACATCGCTTGCGCAATCGCTCGGCCGACGCTGAACGACCTGCTGGCGCTCGGGGCCGGAGCGCGGCGTTCGCTGCGGCGGCGGCTCTCGGCGCTGCTGCGTGCGGAGGCGCCGGAGCAGGCGCGGATCGCCCCGCTGCTGCATGCCATGGCGCCGTGTACGCTGCATCTTCCCTGCGCGATCGGCGACTACACCGACTTCTACGCCGGCATCCATCACGCCCGGAATGTCGGCGCCCTGTTCCGCCCCGACGAACCCCTGCTGCCGAATTACAGGCACGTGCCGGTCGGCTACCACGGACGTGCCTCGTCGGTCCGCGCGTCCGGCGTTCCGGTGCGCAGGCCACTCGGACAGACTAGGCCGCCGGGCGAGCCCGCGCCGTCATTCGGCCCCAGCCAGCAACTCGACTACGAACTCGAGTTAGGCACCTGGATCGGCACGGGGAACGCCAGCGGGACGCCGATCCCGATCGGTGACGCGCACGACCATGTCGCCGGCTTCTGCCTGCTGAACGACTGGTCGGCCCGTGACATTCAGGCCTGGGAATATCAGCCGCTGGGGCCGTTCCTGGCGAAGAACTTCGCCACCACGATATCCTGCTGGATCGTGACGCCGGAGGCCCTGGCGCCCTTCCGCGTCGCGGTCCCGTCCCGTCCGGACGGCGACCCGGAGCCCCTGCCCTATCTGACGGATGCGCGGGACCGCCAGGTAGGAGGACTGGAGCTGGAGCTGGAGGTCTGGCTAAACACGCCGGCGCAACGTCAGGACGGGTTGCCGCCGTCGCGGCTCGCGGCCAGCAACGCCCGCCACCTGTACTGGACCGTGGCGCAGATGGTCGCCCATCACGCCTCCGGCGGCTGCGACCTCAGGCCAGGCGATCTGCTCGGCAGCGGCACCATCTCCGGCCCCGATTTTGGCAGCTTCGGCAGCCTGCTGGAGGCGACCAGCGGCGGCAGGCATGCGGTGATGCTCGGCGGCGGCGAGCGGCGCCATTTTCTACAGGATGGCGACGAGGTGCTGCTGCGCGCATGGGCCAGCCGTAGGGGGTTCGTCCCGATCGGGTTCGGCGAGTGCCGCGCCGTGGTGCAGCCAGCGCCGGCCTGCTGAGCTATGGCAGGGCTTCGGCTGTATGGCTATTTCAGGTCGAGCGCGGCGCACGGTTCTGTCAGCACTCGCACCAGTGATCCGCCTGCTCTCAAAAGGACCTGCTGGGTCAGGCGTTCTGCCTGATCCTGAGCGCGACTCGGGTGCCTCTTGCGAAGCGGAAGCGGCGGAGAAGAGTGCGCCCCTGTGGTTGGACGACTTCAGGCGGCGACTTTGACCATCTGGCGGGCGTGTTGATTTTCAAAGGCGACAGGGCTCAGGTAGCCCAGGGCTGAATGTAGCCGGCATGCATTGTCGACCTCGTCGATGAAACGTGGGAGATCGAAGGCGACGTCGGCGAACGTCTCGTATGCCATGGGATATACCGCTTCGACCCTCAGCGTCTTCATGAAGCTCTCGGCCTTGGCGTTATCGTAGGATTGCCGCGCCGGCTCACGGATCTAACGAGCTCATGGTCGGCGAGCACCCTGCAATCGGCGGCACTCGCGTATTGCGATCCACGGTCGCTGTGATGAACGCACCCGGCGCTCGGCTTCCTGGCCTGGATGGCCGCATTCAGCGCCGCGATGGCCAGACGAGCATCAGGTCGGCGGCTTCGACCTCGACGTCGAACGCGCCGGCCTCTGCCTTGCCGATC
>CAXTWC010000292.1:0-5152 GCA_964247805.1 uncultured Acetobacteraceae bacterium
CTATGGGCTGGACCGACTGGTCGTGAACGGCTGAGTGCCGGACGACGTTCACGCTTCACTATGAGAGACCTGGATATGCACGAATCCTGCTCGGCGATCACCCAGGCTGCACTGGCCGGCCCTGTTGTGACCGGGGTCGCCTGAGGTGCCCGCGATCATCCTGCACCAGTACGCGCGCTCGCCGTTTTCGGAAAAGGTGAGAGTGGCCCTCGGCTTGAAGGCGCTGGACTATCACACGGTCACGATCCCCGCCCTTCCGCCGCGGCCGGACCTGATGCCACTGACGGGCGGATACCGCCGAACGCCGGTGTTGCAGGTCGGCGCCGACATGTATTGCGATACCTTGGCGATACTTCGCAAGCTCGAGCATATGCACCCAGCGCCCAGCCTTTACCCTGACGGCAGCGAGGCCGTGGCGACCGCCCTCGGCCTGTGGATCGAGCGGACCAGCTTCGTGCCCGCTGTCGGCCTCGTGCGGGCGCTGTCCAATGCCTCGCCCGACCCGGCCATGCTCAAGGACCGCCACGCGTTCTTCGGCTTCGACATCGGCAAGGCAGCGATGCTGGCTCAGCAGCCCCTATTCCTGCAGAGGCTCGCTTTGTATATCGACGGGCTTTGCCACATGATGCGAGACGGGCGGCATTTCCTACTCGGCGCTGCCCCTAGTGCGGCAGACCTGGCGGCCTTTCATCCCCTCTGGTTCATCCGGCAGAATGGCGGCCCGCGAGCCAGCGCCCTCCTGCCCGGCTTGGCGAAGCTGCGCGATTGGTACGAGCGCGTCGAGGCGATCGGGCACGGAAAGCCACAAGCCCTCAAGGCATCGGACGCGCTCGCCGTCGCAGCCGCCGCTGAGCCCGCGGCATTGGACGAGGCGCCCTCTGAACTGCCCGGATTCGATCTCGGAGATGAGGTCTGCGTGACCCCGGACGACACCGGACGCGATCCTGTGCGCGGCACGTTGCTCGCAGCGTCACGCGACACGATCACAGTCGGCCGCACCGACCCGCTGGCCGGCCGGATCAACCTACATTTTCCCCGCAACGGGTTCGACGTTGTCCCGTCGAAAGAAGCGCAATCGCCATGATCGAGAGGGACTCCGCAGTGCAGACGGTTAAGTTCGACGATCGCAATGTCACCTGGCAGACCGTCGAGTTCATCGGCGCGCAGATCTACGTTCTCGCAGCCGACGAGGCGCTCGGCATCGCCGACGTCCTCATTCGCTTCACGGCGAACACGCCCGGCAAGCTGCACCGTCATGTCTGCGATTTCAGCACATTCGTCCTGCAAGGCGAGTTGCGGTTCTGGCGTCCGGACGGATCGTTCAAGGAGGTGCGCCCGACCGCCAGCCACGTTCAGGTGACCGCTAACGGGGAGCCCCATTCGGAGGGCGCCGGAGAACAGACTGCTATCGTGCTGTTCAGCTTTCGTGGGACGACTGGCGACGCGATCCACTACCTGGACGAATCTTCCAACGTGGTGTTCTGCCTTGCCTTCGCGGACTTCAAGGCGGCGCTAGGCAGCCAGATCGCTTCGGGCGCCGCGGCAAAGCTCGCGCCGCGCGTGGCTTGACGTCGAAAACGCAACCCAGCGTCCAGCCCGGGCTGAGAACGGGCCGAGTAGCCGGCGGCAAACAGCTGCTTGGCTATACGCGCTGTACTGCACCCCCAGTCCCGCTGGCGCTGGCTCGATCACCGATGGGCTGTGTGGCCCGTCACCATAGCATCGATCGGTGACTCCGCGCCGGCGATCAAGCGGCCGGGCCGGCGGTCGGCCAGAAACGAGAAGGCCCATTGCAGGCTGACCATGACACGGCTGCGGAAACCGATCAGGAAGAAGATATGCGCCAAGGCCCATAGCAGCCAGGCGGGCAGCCCGTTCAAGTGGAGCGAGCCGAACTCCGCTACCGCCTTGGCGCGCCCGATCGTCGCCAGCGTGCCATAGTCGCGGTACCGGAACGGGCGCGGGGCAGGGCGGCCGGCCAGGCGGCGCAGGATGGCTTTCGCGGCATACTCGCCCTGTTGCTTGGCCACCGGCGCCAGACCCGGCAGCGGTTTCCCGTCCACCCCTTTGGCCAAGGCCGCGTCGCCGATCACCCACACCCCTGGATGGCCCGCCACCATCAGGTCCTGCCCAACTTCCACCCGGCCGCCGTGGCCTGGCTTCACGCCCAGCCACTGCGCGACCGGGGTCGCCGTGGTCCCAGCGGCCCACACGATGGTGGCGGCGCGAATGGCGCCGTGCTCCAGCTGCACCACGCCGTCCTGTATTCCGGACACCTTGGTGCCGGTGCGGATTTCCACCCCTAGCGTTTGCAGCGCCCGGGCCGCATCGGACGAGAGATCCTCCGGGAACGATTCCAGCACGCGCTGCCCGGCCTCGATCAGGATGATCTTGGGGGTGACCTGGCTCAGCTCGTGGTCCTGCGCCAGCGTCTCCCGGCTCAGTTCGGCGATCGAGCCGGCCATCTCCACCCCCGTCGGCCCGGCGCCGATCAGCACGAAGGTGAGCAGACGGTCGCGCTCGGTTTCGTCCTGTTCGAGGCAGGCGCGCTCGAATGCGAGCAGGATGCGTCCCCGCAGGTCTAACGCATCGTGCAGCGTCTTCAGGCCTGGTGCGAATGCCGCCCAGTTGTCGTTGCCAAAGTAACTGGGCTGCGAGCCGGTCGCGACGATCAGCTCGTCATACGGCACACGCTGGCCGGAACAGATGACCTGCCGCGCACCAGTGTCGATGCCGGTCACCATGGCCATCATGACATGGGTGCGGGGCAGCGCCGGGATCACGTCGCGCACGGGCGAGGCGATATCGGACGGCGATAGCGCCGCGGTGGCAACCTGATACAGCAGCGGCTGGAACAAATGGTGGTTTTGCACGTCGATCACCGTCAGCTCGACCGCATCAGAGTGCGCCAGCGGCAGCGCAGCGTTCAGGCCGCCGAAGCCGGCCCCCAGCACCACGACGCGGCAGCGCGGCCGACCGGGCGCCGTGGCCTGGGCTCGGCGCTGCTGTGCCATCCGGGCGACGACGAACATCGCGGCGCCGGCAGCCAAAACGGGTAGCAAGGCCGGGGTGGAGGAACGGCGATTCATCGGCTGACTCCCTGACGCGTACCGTTTCAACACAGCAACACAGGTCGGGTTGTCATCGGGAGCATCGCCGGGTGCTGGTTTTGGGCCGAAAAAGGCTGCCAGGGTTGCCAGAGTCGACCACCCGGCTAAGCTATTGGAATGCTTCCAGAGAACCGGCAATGCGGTGTGCGCCTATGAGCCCAGATCGCGCTTCTTCCACGTTGCGTGCTCTGCAATTCCTTGTTCCTGTCTTGCTCGGATTGGCTGCCCTGGTGTCAAGCACTGCACGTGCTGAAACCCGCTTGGCGTTGGTGATCGGGAATGCGGCGTACACGCACGTGGAACGTCTGCAGAACTCGGTCGAGGATGCCCGTGCCATGCGTCGGCAGCTCACGGCCACCGGGTTCGACGTGATCTACCGGGAAGATGCCGATCGGCGGACCATGAACCGCGCGCTGGACGAGTTCGTCGGCCGGTTGACCACCGACACAGTGGCGCTGATCTACTATGCCGGTCACGGCGTGCAGATAGGTGCGACAAACTACCTGCTGCCCACCGACATCAATCCCGACACGGCCGACGATGTAGCCGCAGACGGCATGGACCTGTCCCGCACGCTGGAAAGGGTGTCGGCGACGCGCGCGCGGTTCTCGCTTGCCATCATCGACGCCTGCCGGGACAACCCGTTCCGTCTGGCCGATCGCTCCTTGAACGTGGCCAGGGGATTAGTGACCGGCACCAGCGCGGATGGAATGATGGTGGTGTACTCCGCCGGTGCGAACCAAACGGCGCTGGACCGGCTGTCCGACAAAGATACCGATCCGAACGGGGTGTTCACCCGGGAATGGCTACGCACGATGACCGTGCCGGGCCTGAGTGTGCAGGAGGTGGCGGTGCGGGTGCGCCAGTCCGTCGCCGCATCGGCGCGCTCTGTGGGCCATCTCCAGACGCCGGCAGTCTACGACGAATCGCTCGGCACGTTCGAGTTCGTACCCGGTGCGGCGGTTCCACCGGATTCCCCTGCAACAACGGCGAGCACCTTACCTTTGACAGACCCACCCGCGGTCGCGGCTGATACCTCGACCGCCAAGTCGTCCAGCCCGGCGCCGGTGCAGGACTGTGACCGCCTGGCTCAGCCGGCGCGGGTGGATATGGGTCGGCTGGTCGCCGTCGCTGATGGGGTGAAGATGACAGAGCTGGATGCGCCAGCTGCGCAGGCCGCCTGCGCGCAGGCTATGGCGAAGTGGCCGGACGACGTGCGCTTCGTGGCCTACGCTGGCCGAGCCGCCGGCAAGACGGGTGACGTGCGGGAAACGTTGCGGCTGTATCGCTTGGCAGCCGACCGGGGCAGTCCAGTGGGTCAGGATGGGCTGGCCGCAATGTATGCAGGCGGCCTGGGTGTCGACAAGGACCAGACGGAAGCAGCCAGGCTATACCGGCTCGCTGCGGACCAGGGCTACACCTTGGCGATGACGGCTCTTGGCACCGATTACGCGTTCGGCCGCGGGGTTCCGCATGATGACCGCGAGGCTGTGCGGCTGTGGACGCTTGCGGTTAAACAGGGCAATGAGGAGGAAGCACGAACCAACTTGGCCGTCATGTATGCTCAAGGGCGTGGCGGCCTTAAGCGGGACAAGCGTGAAGCGGCCCGGCTGTGGCGGCTATCTGCTGCACATGGCGACACTACGGCCCTCGAAAATTTGCGCAGTCTCGGGATCGCCGTGCAGCCTGGCCAGGAGCACTGAGAAGGCGGGTGCGGTAAAGCTCGCGCGTTCCGCTGACCAGTTTGTCGCCCCATCATAGCGGGCGCGATCACGTAAGCCCAAGCTCTGCATCATGAAGCTCGGCCTACAGTGGCTTCCTCAGGCCGCACCGGCGACATCGCGCCGGGGTAGCGCGGCGACGATGGCGCGGGTGACTTCACTGGTTCCGGCAGACCCTCCAAGGTCTCGCGTTCGCGGTCCGTTGGCCAGAACGGCCTCGACAGCGCCCCGGATGTCCGATGCGACCTCAGCGCAGCGGCGATCGCCATGCTTCCCGTCAAGCCAGTCCAGCATCATGGCAGCCGAGAGGATGGTGGCGAC
>CAXTWC010000293.1:0-5106 GCA_964247805.1 uncultured Acetobacteraceae bacterium
CCGGGTTCGCCGACACAGCGCGACCGTCACCTGGCCATGATCGCGGAACAAGGATGCCTGGCCTGGCAGGCCGCGACTGGCTACGGCCAGCGTTCGTTGGTGGGAACGACGATGGGCCGCTACAAAGCGGTGATCGGACCACGGCTGCGAGCCCGCGGCTTTGCCACCCAGCAGACCGAGGCGGCCATGGGCGTTGCGGTGCTGAACCGGATGCCGGCGACCGGACGCCCGGACTCCGTCCACCGGTTATGGCATAGCAGCTTAGGGTCAAGGGTCATCTCAACCTTCTCCAGCCAAATGCACCAACGCCGAGTAACGGCCCATCGGAAGGCGTATCGGGCAGCATTCCGTCCGTGCGGACGTCACCGCCACCTCCACTGGCTGCAACCGGTAATCCTGGGACCGTCTCCGGCGACCAGTAATGATGCGCATAGCGCAGTTTACAGAGATCTCGCAGCTCGCCCTCTGGCAGTCCGACAGCGAGCCGGGCGGGCGACATGAAGCCGATGTCGATCGATGCCCGACCCGTCACGATCAACTCCGTCAGCAGTTCGCCAAGCGCAGGCGCGGTAGTCAGGCCGCCGACGCAGCACCCGCCAATGACGAATAGCCCCTGCACGCCCGGCGCCGCCCCTACCACATGCTCGCCGTCCGCGGTCATGGTGGGCAGGCCACCGCGATGTTCCTGCAGCGCCACGCCCTGGAACACAGGGAACTGCATGGCAACCATATCGGCGAGGCGGCGGAGCACGGCAATATCCAGCTCTAGATCCTCGATACGGAAGTTCAGGCCCGTCTCGGCCACGTCGTATTGCCGCGGGTTCGCCTCGTAGCCGCCCAGCATCAGGCCGCCCTTCTCCGGGCGGATGTAGACGTTGGCGTCGATGATACGGGTGATCGGCTGGTTGTTTCGCACCTCCGGCAGCGGAGTTGTCACCATCAGCTGATGCCGGGTCGGCACGATCTTTACCACCGCGTGCCCGAGGGTTGCTACGCTTCGCAGCCAGGCACCGGCCGCGTCAACGACGATGCGCGCGCGCACATCACCCTGGCTGGTGCGGATGCCTGTCACGGCACCATCCTCTACGACGATCTCGTGTACCGCCGTATCCGGCAGCAGCGTGGCGCCCAGCCGGCCGCAGGCGCGGGCGTAGCCAGCAGGGATTTGCGCCGGATCCAGGTAGACGTCGCTGCGCACATGCATCACGCCGAGGACGCCCTCGGTGCACAGGTAAGGCATTAGCTGCCGGGCCTCGGGCAGCGTCAGCAGGTCAACGTCCAGCCCAAGCTGCTTGCCGCGGGCGGTCTCGTTTACGAGCTGGGCGGCGTGCTCGGGGCGCCGGGCGACCTTGAGGCTGCCGGGCTGGTGGTAGGTGAGCGGCTCACCCGTCTCCTCGGCGAACCGCTCGATCTTCTGCACCGACCAGGCGGCGATGCGGGTCATCGTGTCGTCCGGCCGCAGCGTGCCGCTCAGCCCGGCGGCACGGGCGGAGGTCTGCGACGCGAAGCCGACCTTATCGACCAGCGCCACCGACAGCCCGGCCCGCAACAAGTGATACGCTGCCGACGTGCCCAGCCCGCCGCCGCCGATGACGATGGCATCCACCTGGCCTGGCGCTGCGTCCATATTCATCCTCCCTGAAGCCGGCCGCGCGCGAAGTGGCGCTCCAGCCGACGAACACCGTGCATCAGCGGCCAGGCCATGACGAAGTAGACGACGCCGGACAGCAGATAAAATTCCATCGGCAGATAGTAAGTCCCGGCTAGGTCGCGCGAGCGCAGCATCAGTTCCGGCGCCGAGATCAGCGAGGCGATCGACGTGTCCTTCAACAAGGACACGAGATAGTTGCCCAACGGCGGCAGCACAGCCGGGAGTGATTGCGGCAGGACAACGTGCCGGAATATCTGGCCACGGCGCAGGCCGACCATCTGCGCCGCCTCGCGCTGGCCCTGGTCGACCGCCTGGATGCCGGAGCGGTAGATCTCGGCGGCGTAGGCGGCGCCGTTGAAGCCTAGCGCCACCACTGCGGCAGTGAAGGAATGCAGCACGATGCCGAGCGGCACGAGACCGAAATAGATCAAAAACAGCAGTGTTAGCGCCGGGGTACCGCGAACGACTTCGATATAGGTCAGTGCCAGCCCGCCCGCCAGGCCACCCGCCATGCGCACTAGCGCCAGCAGCAGGCCGAGGATCGCAGCGATGACGAAGGCGGCAGCGGTCATCTGCAGCGTGCCGAGTGCCGCCTGCAGCAGCTCGGGCATGCTGTCGACTAAAATATCCCAGGTCACCGGCGCCCCCGCGCGACGCGCGCCTCTGCCCGCCTGGTCACGTAGCCGAGCGGCAGGCTCATGGCGAGGTATATGGCGGCGGTGGCGACATAGATTTGCGTACTAAGGAATGTTTTGTCGACCAAGTTGCGAGCTCGGAACATCAGCTCGGGCGCAGCAACGGCGGAGGCAAGAGCGGTGTCCTTAAGTAAACCGATAGCGAAGTTGCCGAGCGGCGGCAGCACGATCCGCATTGCCTGCGGCAGGATGATAATGCGCATGGCGTGCAGTCGGGTCATGCCGAGCATCTGAGCGGCCTCCATCTGACCCTGCGAGACGGAGGCGATGCCTGAGCGGAACACCTCGGTGAGAAAGGCTCCACCATTGAGGCCGAAGCCGATGATGGCGGCAGGCACTGGATCGAGTCGGATGCCGATCTCGGTTAGCCCGAAATAGATGATGAATAGCTGGGTTAGCACGGGAACGGCGCGGAAGACGTCGACATAGATGGCGATGAGTACGCCGAGGACGCGGGGCCGAAAGCTGAGAATGGTCGCCAGCACGAGCCCGACTGCCACGGCAATGACGAAGCCGCCAGCGGTAACCTCCAAGGTCGTCACGGCTGCCAGCAGAAGCAGCGGAAGCAAGCCCCAGACAGATACCAAGGCGCTCACGCCATCGGCATCCCCACCACGGGTTCAGCCATAGTCTGGCGGTGCATGACAGCGCGCAGGAAGGCCTGGGTGCGCGGATGGGACGGCGCGCGGAACAGTTCGTGCGGCGGCCCCTGGTCGACGATCCGACCGTGATCCATGAAGATGACCCGGTCCGCAACATCCTCGGCGAACTGCATTTCATGGGTGACGATCAGCATAGTCATGCCGTCTTGTGCCAGGCCGCGCATGACGCTCAGGACCTCGCCGACCAGCTCGGGGTCGAGTGCCGAGGTCGCCTCATCGAACAGCATCAGCTTGGGCTGCATAGCGAGCGAGCGGGCGATTGCTACCCGCTGTTGCTGCCCACCCGAGAGGCGTTCCGGATAGTCCTTCGCCTTGTGTGCGAGGCCGACCTTAGCCAGCAGCTCGCGCGCCAGCGGCTCCACCTCCGCCCGACGGCGTCTGAGCACGCGGATAGGGCCAAGCATCACGTTGTCCAGCACTGTCAGATGGGGGAATAGGTTGAAGCGCTGGAAGACCATACCAATACCGGTGCGGATGCGAGCGATTTCTCGGTCCGGCATTTCACGGACAAGGTCGCCGACGACCTTCTGCCCGATCCGCTCGCCGGCGATCTCGACGTGCCCGGCCGTCGGGCGCTCCAGATGCGCCACGCAGCGCAATAGCGTAGTTTTACCAGATCCGCTCGGGCCTATGATGGCCACTTTCTCGCCGGAGCCGACAGTAAGATGGATGTCGGTCAGGACATCCACCACCCCGTAGCGCTTGCCAACGCCGACTACCTCGACAGGGTTGACTGTCATGGCCGCGTTGCCTGGCAGTGTCAGGCGAACAGCGAGGCAAAGTCTTTCGCGGTATGTCCGCCGGCACCGATGGCGTTGCCCTGAGCGTCGCGGTCGATGCCGATGCGCGGATTCTTGTCAGGCGGCACCAAATAATCGGGGTTGCTAACTCCATACTTCTGCATCAGCGCTGCGTTCTGCTTGGTCTTCCACATCCAGTGAACGCCGGCGTTCACTGCGTCGAACAAGTCGTGGTTCTCCTGGTTCATTCCCATGACCGTGTTCTGCTTGCTGGTGAGTTGAGGGTAGCCTGCATCCGGCATGATCGCGACCTGCTTGAGGCCCCAATTGGGGTTCTTAAGGATCATGTAGTCGACCAGCGGACCGTCCAGCACGGCATAGTCTAGCCGGCCGGCGACGACATCGCGAACACAGCCGTCGCTGTTATCGTAAAGCTTGACCTCGGTGACGCCGGGGACTTTCTTCATCTCGGGCACGATGGTGAAGCCATTCACTGTGCCGATCGAGTGGCCCTTGATGTCGGCAATGGTAATGCCGCTGGTGAAAGGCTGGTCCTTTTTCATACAGGCAAAAGCGCCGGCATAGTAGATCGCGTCGGTGATGAGCAGTGCATTGGCGCGGGCAGGCGTCCAACCCATGTTGCCGATCATGATGTCGGCGCGCCCGCTCTTGACGGATTGCACGGTCGCCGACCACTCCATCTGCGCAGACACTACGCCCAGACCGAGTTGCTTAGCGATCGCGGCAACGATTTCAGCGTCGCATCCAACAAGCTTGCCGTCCTCCATGCCCACCATTGGCATTTCCCCGCTATTGGCGATTGTCAGCACGCCGGGCGCTACGGTCTTGAACGACGGTGCAGCGGTGGCGCGACGTGCTGTCGTAGCCAACCCAACAGCTGCAGCAGCAGCCACGAAATTCCGGCGGTTCAAACGCATGATCAACTCCTCCTCGGTCCAGTTTGTTGAACGGCTATGACGATAGCGTAGTGATGCAAGAGGCATGCCGTAGCACTCAGACCCTGTTTGAGAAGGTCGTTGAGTTCGAGGGGTGGTCTGACTGGGGGCGTCCTGGTTGTGTTCCAGACAGTTTGGCTGTCGTGGAGCTTGTGGTGTGGACGCCTGAGTTCGACTATGGCCATTTCAGGCTGGGTGGCACGCCGCTTCGGTAAGGCTGTCGAGTAGTGCGCGTGGGATTGTTGCCATGTTCTGGGCGTTCGGCGACGTTGAGAAAGCCTGCACGATCCAGAGCTGGCGGCGAACGGCGGCGAGCGCATCGGAGAAGGTGACGGCCGGCTTGGCATCCATGCGGCGCGCCTGGGCAGGACGAGGCCGCGTGCGGCGAGGTCGCTGGCCCAG
>CAXTWC010000294.1:0-5106 GCA_964247805.1 uncultured Acetobacteraceae bacterium
GCCCGGTGTCCGGATCCTTGAAGTCCTGATCCTCGATCCAAGCGTCGGCGTAGTCGAGATAACGATCGAACAGGTTCTGTCCATAATCGCCATAGCTCTCGAGATAGGCTTTCTGGATCTCGTTGCCGATGAACTCGGCATACCGCGACGCCAACTCGCTCTTGATGGTGGCAAGATAGCCGGCCTCGGTCTCGGCCGGGAACTGCTCGCGGCGGATCGCCTGTTCCAACACGTACATCAGATGCACCGGATCGGCAGCGACCTCGTTGGACGAGTGGTTGAAGGTCGCCGACAGCACCTTGTAGGCGAACCGGGTGGAGATCCCATCCATCCCCTCGTCCACGCCGGCGGCGTCCCGATACTCCTGCATGGTTTTAACCTTGGGATCGGTCTCGCGAATGTTCTCGCCGTCGTAAACCCGCATCTTGGCGAACGGCCGCGAGTTGGCGTGCGGCTTCAGGCGGGACAGCACGGCGAAGCGGGCCAGCATTTCCAGCGTGTGCGGCGCGCAAGGGGCTTCGGCCAGGGCAGAGCCGCTGATCAGCTTCTCGTAAATCTTGCCTTCTTCGGTCACCCGCAGGCAGTACGGAACCTTCACCACGCTGACGCGGTCGAGAAAGGCCTCGTTGGTGCGGTTGTTCCGAAAAGTCTGCCATTCCGCCTCGTTGGAATGCGCGAGCAGGATGCCTTGGAACGGGATGGCGCCGATGTTCTCGGTGCCGAGATAGTTGCCTTCCTGCGTTGCCGTCAGCAACGGATGCAGCATCTTGATCGGCGCCTTGAACATCTCGACGAACTCGAGAATGCCCTGGTTGGCGCGGTTCAAACCGCCCGAGAAGCCGTAAGCGTCCGGGTCGTTCTGGCTGTGGCTCTCGAGCTTGCGGATGTCGACCTTGCCGACCAGGGCCGAGATATCCTGGTTGTTGTCGTCGCCCGGCTCCGTCTTGGCGATCGCGACCTGCTTGCGGCGGGAGGGATACAGCTTCACGACGCGGAAGCGCTGCAAATCGCCGTCCCACTCGTCGAGCCGCTTAAGCGCCCACGGGCTAGCGATGCCGGTAAGGACCCGGCGCGGGATTTTGTAACGCTCGAGCAGGGCGTCTGCCATCGTATCCGGGTCGAACAGGCCGAGCGGGCTCTCGAAAATAGGGCTGAGCTGATCGCCAGCCTTGAGCACGTAGATCGGCTCCAGCTCCATCAGCGCCTTCAGCCGCTCACCGAGCGAAGACTTGCCACCACCGACCGGCCCGAGCAGGTACAGCACCTGCTTGCGCTCCTCGAGGCCCTGGGCCGCGTGGCGGAAGAAGCCGACGATGCGCTCGATCGTCTCTTCCATGCCGTGGAACTCGGCGAAGGCCGGATAAAGCCGGATCGTGCGGTTGAGGAACAGCCGGCTCAGCCTCGGATCGCGCGAGGTATCGACCATCTCGGGCTCGCCGATGGCACGCAACATGCGCTCGGCTGGGCTGGCGTAGCAGAGCGGATCGTCGCGGCAGGCGTCGAGGTAATCAGACAGGCTCATCTCGACCTCGCGCATCTGATCGCGAATGCTGCTGTGGAGCGAGAAGATGTCGTCCTGTCGATTCATTCAAACCTCACCTAATTTACCGGACCTGTGCATCAAGCTCGGTCGTAAAAGCGAAAAGGTTAGGATCTAGTCTGCAGTTATTTGCTCCCGGATAGCCGGAAGCTGTGTCGTTTTGCATGCCACACGATGGCCCTGCTCTTGGGCTGCTCTCGCGGCATCTTCGGCGAACTGCATCGACCCACCATTAGCAGAGCTTATAAAGCAGAAAACCGCGAACCTGATAGTTTTTTGAAGCCTGAGGCAAACGCCGTTGCTACCTGTCACTTCTATGTGACGCGTGGCGGCATTGTGGCACGGACATGGCTTGCAAAATTCATGATCGGCTTACGGAGCCAGGCGACAACACCACACCCGTGGTACCGCGCCGTCAAAAACCGCTGGGTTCACGTGTCGCGACTCGAACAGTCTCGCGAACTGAGGCCACGCCAACCCAAATCTAAACGCCTTCAACCTCAGTAATCCGTCTCCGCCCGCAGGTTGCTCACGGGTGTCGGTCGGTCACCGGCAGCTTCGTCGTGTCCTTCAGTCTCTCCAGTGCGACTAGGGACCGGACGTGCGCTATAGTACCATGTGGTAGCAACACATCATTTACCAAGATGGCGAGGGCTCGCAGATCGGGAAGTGAGGCGCGAAGGATGTAATCCGCATCGCCCGTCACGGCGTAAGCCTGCTGGATCGCGCCGGTGCGCTCCACCAGCTCGCGGAAAAGTCGGGCGTTATCGCCGGAGTGGCGGGCCAGCGTCACCTGGATGAACACCGTGACGCCAAAGCCGAGTCGGTCCGGATCTAGTTCGGCGTGATACCCCGCAATTACACCAGCCTCCTCCAACCGGGCGCGCCGACGCGAGCACTGCGAGGCAGACAGCCCGACACGATCTGCCAAGTCCTGCACGGACATGCGGCCGTCTTCCTGCAGCAGAGACAGCAGCCTGACGTCGAATCCGTCTAAGGCGGGGATTTCCTGCATGAAAGCAGCATAGTCCGCACGATCTGTGCGCGTCACCACGTAATTATGCGATAGTTTGCACACATTTTGCCCCAAGCTTGTGGAACGATGTTCACTCACGAGCAGGGGAGTCCACTATGGGTCCGTATCCGCACGACGCGCCGGCCGCGATGATTACCGAGGCCAATCCGGCCGGGTTGGACGGGTTCGCCTTCGTGGAGTTCGCCCACCCGGAGCCGCAGAAGCTGCACGACCTATTCCGGCTCATGGGGTTCGCGCCCGTCGCCCGCCACGCCACACGCGCCGTCACTGTCTACCGGCAGGGCGATGTGGACTACCTCGTCAATGAGGAGCCAGGTAGTCATGCGACGCGCTTCGTTGAAGCTCATGGCCCATGTGCCCCCAGCATGGGTTGGCGCGTGGCAGATGCGAAACACGCCTTCGACCGAGCCATCGGCATGGGTGCCGAGCCGGCCGACCCGGCGGAGGGCGCGCTCGCGATGGATGTCCCTGCGATCAAGGGAATCGGCGGTTCGCTGATTTACTTCATCGACCGGCACGGTGCCGCCGGCAGCCTAGCGGATTGCGGGTTCGAGTGGCTCGATGGAACCGATCCCCGCCCCGCCGGTGCCGGGCTGTTCTACATCGACCACCTGACCCACAACGTCCAACGTGGGCGGATGGGCGTTTGGGCCGGCTTCTACGAGCGGCTGTTCAACTTTCGTGAGATCCGTTTTTTCCAGATCAACGGTGAATATACCGGATTACACAGCCGTGCGCTGACCAGCCCGGACGGGCGTATCCGCATCCCCATCAACGAGAGCGCCGACGCCAACAGTCAGATCGAGGAGTACCTCCACGCCTATAATGGCGAGGGCATCCAGCATATCGCCTGTGGCTGTCACGACGTCTACGACACCATAGAGCGGCTCCGTGCGGACGGCCTGCCGTTCATGCCCTCACCCCCGACCACCTACTTCGAGCGCGTGGAGGGCCGGGTGCCGGGCCACGGCGAGGATCTGGCACGATTGCAGCGTAATGGGATCCTGATCGATGGCGAAGGCACCAGCGACGGCGTCGCCACCAAGGTCCTCTTGCAGATATTCTCCGCCAACGCGATCGGGCCGATCTTCTTCGAATTCATCCAGCGCAAGGGCGACGAGGGGTTCGGCGAGGGCAATTTCCGCGCGCTATTTCTCTCCATCGAGGAGGATCAGGTGCGACGCGGCGTACTGAACGCGGCCTGATACCAAGGATCGCGGTTCCTGACTCGCTGGGCTTGCCCGACGCGGCGATGATCTGATTCGGTGCGGTGACGCGGAGGTTGCCGCCATGCCGATCGCGCTGAGGTCTGACTATGATGCTGCCCGGCTTTGTGCCGCTGCCCGCCAGAGCCATGATGCGGGTCAGACCCGGCGATTGCTGGCGTTGGCGGCAATCTATGACGGCGCGACGCGCACGGAAGCAGCGGCCATCAGCGGTGTCACGTTGCAGATTGTCCGGGATTGGGTGGTCAAGCTGAACGAGCGCGGACTGGACGGCCTGGTCGGCGGCAAGGCCCCTGGTCCTCGCTCGTTGCTGGAGGATCGGCACCGCACAGCCCTGATGAAGGCGGTTGAGGACGGCCCGATCCCGGCGGTGCACGGCGTGGTGCGCTGGCGGGTGATCGACCTGTGCCAGTGGGTGCGCGAGGAGTTCGGGCTTACCGTGTCCAAGCAGACGCTGGCCCGTGAGCTGCGGGCGCTCGGCTACCGCAAGCTGTCGGCCCGGCCACGCCACCATGCGCAGGCGGCGGGCGCCATCGAGGCTTTTAAAAAAGTCTCCCCGCGCGCCTGGACGCGATCGGGCGCGCGCAGGGTGTCGGCCGCGGTGGCGTAGAGGTTTGGTTCGGCGACGAGGCCAGGATCGGGCAGAAGAACAAGATCACCCGGCGCTGGGCAAAACGAGGCACGCGCCCCTCGGCGCCGCAGGACCAGCGCACGGCGTCGACCTACATCTTCGGCGCGATTTGTCCCGAAACGGGAGCGGCGGCAGGCCTGGTCCTGCCCTGGTGCAACACCGAAGCTATGGGCCTGCATCTGGCGGAAATCTCCGCCCGGGTCACGCCGGGCAAGCACTGCGCGCTCCTGGTCGACCAGGCCGGATGGCACATCTCCGAGCGCCTGGCGGTGCCATCCAACATCACCATCGTGCCGCTACCCGCCAAGTGCCCGGAGCTGAACCCGGTCGAGAACGTCTGGCAGTTCATGCGCGACAACTGGCTGTCCAACCGCGTGTTCCAGTCCTACGACGCCATCGTCGACCATTGCTGCTACGCCTGGAACCAGCTCGTCGATCGACCCTGGCGCGTCATGTCCATCGGACTGCGCGACTGGGCCATGGGTCACACTCAGTGAGTCTGAGTATTAGCGGCAGAAATAGTGGTTGATCGTGCTTCGCGGCGGCAAATCCTTCGGGATCGCATGCCACTGACACCCGGTGCTCAGCTGCCGCCAACGGATCGGGGGGTTGTCGCAAGCAATGCTGCCCACGTTCCGAACACCGCCGAGTATTATTGGGGAATGCTTAAGCC
>CAXTWC010000295.1:0-5012 GCA_964247805.1 uncultured Acetobacteraceae bacterium
TGCTGACGAACAGCTCATTCATCAGCTCTGCCGTGCCGGTATCCTCGAAGGATTCGTGGGCCATGACGTGACACCAGTGGCAGGCGGCGTAACCGATGGACAGCAATATGGGCCGGTTCAGTTGCCTTGCTGCGTCCAATGCCGCCTCGCCCCACGGGCGCCAGTGCACCGGGTTGTCTGCGTGCTGTAGCAAGTACGGCGATCGCTCGCGCCGCAGGAGGTTTTCAGCAGGCATGGTGAACCTCGTTTTGACATGCGGCATGTGGGATGTCGGGCAACCGGTTGCGACAAACCCGTCCGTATGAATGCGCGATGGTTCAATTTTGCTCAAGCGCTCAACATGCGATTTAGCTTTAATGACTGCGCTGCCTGAACTTGAAAAGGGGGAGCTTCCCGCCCTGTAATCACTTGCGCCCAGTTTTAACGAGATTTTTTCAACTCTTCTGGCTTGTGAACCGCTTCTTTTCCGGACTTATCGCTCTTGACCAAGACTTGGGGTGCATTTTTTGTCGCTTTCGCAACGTGGCTTTTTATTTTCGTAGTTGAGGTTACGACTTTCTCCACGCTACCGTGGGTATCGCCCTGTGACGTCCCCCAACTGACTTTATCGCCCTTCTTCGGCATTTTCGTCATTCCAACGCTCCCCCTTCAAGCGTGCTGGAACGCTGAGCCTCCGCTTCAGTTCTTGCCCTGATCGAACCGACCCCCTTAATCGCGCATAGCCCGTAGATTCGTGCAGCATGGCACGCGCTTGAACGATCAGCTTATGGAAAGGCGACGGGTGCCATCAACATTGCGCAAGCGTGCGGGTAAACAGAGCTTGGACCAAACCCACGAACGGCAGTTAGTAGTCCCGATAGTCGGCGCCGTTGCGGCTACGGCCGTGATGGGAGAACACGATCGGGTTTCGGGCGTCCACCGTTCCGACCGTGCCACGTGCAATGTCAACGGCCGGTCTGGGAAACCTGCGTCGATATAGACGCCCGTTGCTTGACCGGCCTGGGCGAACAGTGCGCGAAAATCCGTCAGGTCGAATCCCTCTCAGGCTGCCTGTGCGGTCGGCATCCCCACGTGGCCACTCGCCGAGAGCGTCATGGTTTCGCCCAGCTTCGCGCTGAGTGCCTCGAACCGCGTCAGGATGTCCCGCCCGGGGGCACCGTCGGCTGTCTCGAAGCGAATGTCGTTATCTCCGCCGCGCCGGGCAGCCAGCAACTCGATGGCGCTGATCGCCTTTTCGGAGAGCGTGCAGCGCAGCGCGATCCCGTCCAGGTGACGATTGCGCATCACAGTCCAGTCGAACACGAAATTGCCGAGGCTGTAGAACACGGGCTTGCCCCGATACATTTCGCCGCCTTGCACAACGTGCGGATGGTGACCGAACACCATGTCCGCACCTGCATCGATGGCAGCGTGCGCGATCTCCTTCTGGTAGTCCACCGGCTCCTCTTTGGAGGAGACACCCCAGTGGCAGGACAGGATCACGATGTCCACTTGTCCGCGCAGTTGCCGCACATCCTCGCGCATCGCGTCCAGTTCTGCCGGGTCGCAGTAGGTGACGGTGATCGGTTCGGCCCCGGGCATCTCCAACGCGCGGTGATTGGCTTGGTAGGCGGCGTGCGCCTTGATGGTGGCGCAGCCCGGCGCCTGTGGGCCAGCAGCATGGTCGCTCGGCCAGAACACCGACGTATAGCTGAGAAAACCAACCCGAACGCCGCCATGTTCCAGGATCACCGGGCGGCGTGCCTCCGCAAGGGTCCGCCCGACGCCGCAATGCTTGATGCCGACCTCATCCAGCACCTCCACGCTGCGGACGGCGGCGGAGGCGGGGTGTGACACATTGCTGGCACAACTGACGCCCATGTAACCGGCCTTGCTTAGCGCCGACGCCATTCGTGCTCCGGAATGCCGCCACCCAGCCTTGTGCGGGATGTCGGGGCGGGACGGGTCCTCGGATGGCTCGGCCAGCGGGCCCTCCAGGTGGCCGAACAGCAAGTCCGCCGCTGCAAGCGTTTCCTTGACGTGCACGAATGCGCTGTCGGGATCCTCGCGTCCCTGGATGTTGGTGTCGCCGAGTATTAGAAGGGTTTGGTCCATGGGTAACCTCCGTCTGTCAGGCAGGAAGAGTTTCAGGGGTTGCGGACGTCGCAGGCTCGGGGGCCAGGGCTTCGAGCGAGCGCTGGTTGGTCTCAATGCCGAACAGGGCGATGCCTGCCGCCATGGCGAGATAGAGCGCCGAGATGGCGTAGAGCACTGCCGGAAGACCGTATGCGTCGAACAAGGACACGACGATGTAGGGGGACGCGATGACCGAGAGGCGCCCGGTCATCTGGGCTACGCCCGCGCCGCGGAAACGGTATTCCGTCGGGAATAGCTCGGGGGTGTAGGCGGCCAGGCCGAAGCCGATCATCAGGCTCATCCCGCCCTGCAGCAGGAACCCGAACACCAGCGCTCCGGTCGTCGTGGTCATCTGGGAATACAGCAAGCCAAAGATACCGCACGCCAGTGAAGTAAAGAGAATGCCGCGTCGACGCCCGATACGATCAGAGAGCAGCATGCCCACAACCGGGCCAAGCGAGCTCCCCAGCGCCTGGATGGTGGTATAGGAGAGCGACTTCGTGACGCTCATCCCCGACTTGATGTAGAAGGTCGGCACCCAGTACGAGAAGCTGTAGGAGCCCATGAGGCAGGTTATACAGACCGCCATGGCAAGCAGCGTCCGACCGATGACAGGTCGGGTAAACAGGACGGAGATCGGCACCGTCCGGGGTGGCAGCACCGCGGCGGCAGGCACCGGCAGCAAGGGTTGACCTTGCCCGACTTCGGCCTCGATCGCCGTCATGACCGCTTCGGCTTCTGCCGTGCGGCCGCGCGCCTCTAGCCAACGTGGAGACTCGGGCAGTTTGCGCCGCAGGAACCACACCCAGAGCGCACCGGCGCCGCCGACCAGGTACATCGGCCGCCAGCCAAACAATGGAATGACAAGCAAGCCTGTCAGGTTGACCGCGAACGTGCTGGACATGGAAACCACGCTGATCAGGCCCAGTGCCCAGCCGCGCTTGTGGGGTGGCACGAACTCGCAGACCATGCCGTAGCCGACGACGTATTCCGCGCCGATGCCGATACCCATGAAGAAGCGCAGTGTGGTCAGCACCGTCATTGACGGCGCCAGGGCCGAGCCCAGACACATAACACCGAAGATCGCCAGGTTGAACTGGTACGCGAACCGCCGCCCATAGCGGTCGCCGATAATCCCGGTCGCTAGTGCGCCCACGGCAAGCCCGGCAAAAGTGACCGAGATGTAGTGGGCGTTGATCTGCATGTTCGACCAGCCTTCCTGGACGAGCTTGCCCAAAACGCTGGCCGCCATCTGGTTGTCGAAGCCGTCGAAGAACATGCCGAGGCCGACCAGGGTCAATATCCGCCACTGGAAGGCGCTCATCGGCAGCCGGTCCAGCCTGGCCGCGGCATTCACCGGACGGTCCATTGTCGCATCCCCTGATCACGCCGGTCGTTCGATGCCGGGCAGTGGATGACGATAGGCGTCTCGTGCCGGGCAGTGACATGCCAATCTTCTCATCGGAAGCATGACTTTTCTTGATGGCAGGCCTAGGCTGGGGCCTCATACGTCGGAGGCGTCTGTGACCCGGCACTTGCCACCGCTGAACTCTCTACGGGCATTCGAGGTCGCAGCCCGGGCGCGCACCTTCACCGATGCCGCGCAGATGCTGCATGTGTCGCAAGGCGCAGTCAGCCGTCACATCGGCCAGCTGGAGGCGTTTCTGGGTACGGCTCTTTTCACCCGGGGTCCTCGGGAGCTGACGCTCACACCAGCCGGGCAGGACTACGCCAGGGCCATTCACAGCGCATTCGAGCAGATCGAAGCCGCGACCCGGCAACGCTTGGCTGACGACGAGCGTCGATCCGTCCGTATCCGGCTGTTCCCGACAGTGGCAGTGAAGTGGCTGATGGGACGGCTTGCTCGCTTCCACGAGCTGCACCCGGCCATAAACGTCGAGGTCACCACGACGAGCACGCTGGTCGACATGGGCGAAGAGGATGTCGATCTGACAATCCAGATCCCGCCCGAGCATAGGCCGGGCTTGCGCTACGAGAAGCTGTTTGCAATTGAGCTTATCGCGGTCGGAGGCTCGCAGCAATCGCCGCTCACGTCACCTGAGGCAGCAGCCAGTCGGACGCTGCTTCACTCGCTCAAGCGGCCACATGACTGGCCAACCTGGTTCGAGGCGGCGGGTGTGGCTCCAGCAGTCCTGCGTGAAAGTCTCACGTTCGGTAACTCGTCATTGGCTTACCAGGCAGCAATCGACGGACTGGGCGTGGCCATGGGGCACACGGCGCTGGTGGCCGACGACCTGCACTCAGGCAGGCTCCTGGCTCTGCATCCTCTCGTAGTGAGGACAAAGGAGGCTTACCATCTGGTCAGCCGCGCCGTGGACGGCGACCGGCCGGACGTGGCGACCTTCCGGCAGTGGATACTTGGTGATGGATGCTCGACGACCGGACCAGACGTTAGTGGTTGAGCGGCTGGCCCTCCCGGGGCGTGGTCCGCATCTGACGTTGGCAGCGTTATGCAGCTGCCGCGAACTCTGATTGCAAGACACATGAGCCAGCAACTTTGTCCAATGATTTTGAAGGGGGGTACCATGTTTCGTGGTATTTTGCTGGCACTGCTCGTTATCTGTCCGGCCTGTGCCCAGACCGAACTTGATGTCGCCGCCGTGCCTGGCCTCAACGGGGCTGGTCGACAAGCGTATGCCGACTTCCTGCTGACCGACGTACCCCGCGCTTTCGCCATCGGCTCCAACGGCGCTTTCGGCTCCTACGGCAGTGATGGATACCGTGTCGGCTCCGGCGACATTGAGATGGCGCGCTCCGGCGCGCTCCAGGGCTGCGCAGCGCAAGGTGCCACGGACTGCGCCCTCTATGCCGAAAACCTGGACGTTGTCTGGCGAGGCCGTGCCCCGGTGCCGAACATCGTGCCCGGCGCTTTCACC
>CAXTWC010000296.1:0-4838 GCA_964247805.1 uncultured Acetobacteraceae bacterium
ATCGCCAGCCCCTCCCGCTGCGACATGGTTGCATAAAGTCTACCAGACTGGTTGCACAACGGCAGCGGGAAGCTCTAGCCTCAAACATGCGCTAACAATGGACGGAGTATGATTTGTACTCCTACGATCTAGTCATAGCTGATGTGGATTGTGCAGTTGGAACGGCTCTCGTTCGCCTGACAAATTACTCGCCCGCCGCTTGGGAACGGGTTGAAGGTGTCGGCGAGTTGATCCTGGGTCTCCGCCTGACGCGGCCGGGAGCCAGCACGGCGGCGGTCGAGGGCCGGAAACGCCTTCCTGAGCGGTTCGCTCCAGGCCAGACAGGCGAATTCGAGATCAGGTTCGATATTGACCTGCTTGGAGCCGGCTGTTTCTGGTTAGACATCGGCCTGCTGCGGGAAGGTTTGGAATGGGTCCCGCAGGACCGTGGCGCACCTGCCCGGCTTCAAATTGTTGTTGCACCCCAGAAACCGGTGACGACAGCGTCATATGGGCAAGTCTTCGGGAACGACCTTGAACACCCCTACCGCGGGAGACCGCCTTGGTCGTTCTGGTCGACAGGCGTTGCGGCACTGGCTGGACGAGCGCTCGATCCCATGATCTCAGCGCCGTTCACGATTGGAAAGAGCCAGCGTGTTGCGACGGCCGGGTCGTGTTTCGCCCAGAACATCGCCATGCATTTGAGGCAAGCGGGTTTCAACTTCCTGTGCACCGAACCTGATCCGGACGGCGGAACATCTGCGTTCTCAGCTCAGTACGGGAACGTCTACACTGCCCACCAACTCCGCCAACTCCTGCACCGTGCGTACGGATTGCTGCGGCCCCGCGACATCGCTTGGGAGCGGGCGGATGGCCGCTTCATCGATCCGTTCCGGCCACAACTCTTCCCCTTGGGATTTTCGAGCGAAGCCGACGTTCGTGAAGAGCGCGACCGGCACCTGCGCGAGGTAAGACGCCTGTTCGAGCAATGTCAGGTCTTCGTCTTCACCCTGGGCCTGACGGAAACCTGGATTAATGCGAGTGACGGGGTGGCTCTGCCGGTTCCGCCCGGTGCAGTCGCGATACGCGCCGGCGATGGCCCATATGTTTTCCGGAATTACGGTTCCAACGAGATCACCGACGAGCTTCGCGGCTTCGTCGCCGACGTCCGGCTGGTCAACCCGGAGCTGCGCGTAATCCTGACCGTGTCTCCCGTTCCGTTGGTTGCAACCTACGAAAACCAGCATGTTCTGGTTGCAAACACGTTCAGCAAGTCGACCCTCCGGGTAGCGGCCGAGTGCGTTGTTAAGGCGGAGAAGGACGTCGCTTATTTTCCGTCTTACGAGATCGTCACGTCGCACGCCTCTGGCGGCTCATACTTTGAGAGCGACTTCCGGAACGTCAGCACAGATGGCGTGGCGCATGTCATGCGCGTATTCCAGCGGCATTACATGGCGGAGCCTGCCGACCAACCAGCTTGGAAGGCGCCATCTATCGCAGTGCCAGACAAAGCGCCGGAGTGGTTTCCAGAGCGGGAAGAGCTGACCGGTATTATCTGCGACGAGAACTTGCTGGAGGTGAAATAAGGTGCCGGCCACCACACGGACAGTTGGGATTGTTTCTGTTTGCCATGGGGCGGGACTTGCGAATGCAGCCCGGAAGCTTCTGCCGGACTTCGAGATATTCGAGTTGCCGGTTTGGCATCTACGGACCCTGGAGCAGCGCCGTGCTGCTTTGGAACGTCTTGCTCCGATGGACCACGTCTTCATCGCCCCGCTCGGGCCGCAGTTCGGAGTGTTCGCCGCCGATCAGGTCGCGAAGGCGCTTCCCGCGGTCGTGCTTTTTCCGCCATTCGTCTTCTTCGGCTTTCACCCGGATATGGCATCGCTGCCAGACCCATACCGTGTCCGCTTTCCGGCACCGATCGCCGACTACCATTCGAGGGTTGTAATTACCGGATTTGTGACCGGTCGAACGGCGCCTGAAACCCTTGGCCTGTTCAATCCGCTAGTATTCGGAAAATTGGGCTATTTCGATGCATTCAACCAAGAGGTCGAAGCGGTATGCTCGATGTTTCGCCTGTATCAAATGGAAATCGCGCCGTGCTTTTTCCGTTGGCGCAGTTTTGGCTGTTTTATGCACACTCCAAACCACCCGATGCCGCTCGTGCTGAGCGATTTGATGCGCGTAGCTCTGAGTAGGACGGGGATCCCTTTTGATTCGACGATCAACCTCGACGAGGTGCCGGATGAATTAGCTAAACGTTCTCGTGTCCCAGTTTATCCCGACATTGCAGCCCGGCTCGGTGTCCCGGGATCCCTAGATTTCAACGTCGTCCCGTCCGGGGCCACCCTCCCGGACCCAGTAATGTCGGGGGCCGAGTTTGTGGACGCCTGCTTCCAGATTTACGCGCAAGCGCCGCCTGCCGCATTGTTCGGAGCGCCTGGCGTGGGTCGCGCCCAACAGTTGCTCGCCGGGTAGACGGTTCTGACGAGACCTGGACGTTGGCGACGATCTGGGCGGGCACATTGCAGTAAACCTGCTACGCGAAATGATGTGAACAATATCAAACTGGCCAACACCGGGCGCTCCATAATCGCCGCTGGCACCATCCCCGCGGCGCATCCAAAGCCGGCGGGTGAAACAGGGAGGCGGCGTAGTGGCAGGCGTGGGCAAAGTCCGTTTGACATATCGCCGCACCACGGCAGCGCTTTACAGGACTGCCATTCATGAGGCTGGGCACGGAGTGGTGGCCGAGGCTCTGGGCTTAGGCTGCACCGAGATTAGCATCATTCCCGATCCGGACGAGATGACAGCCGGATACTGCATCTACTCGGTTGATCCATTTGACGCGCTTCAATTGTGGAGACGCCGAGGCATCTCGCATCGCAGCAGGAAATCGGCGGCGACAGCCGCTGCTATCACAATGCTGGCGGGCTCAGGGGCAGAACGGGAACTGCTTGGCCGCGCTAGCGCAGGAGCTGCCGATGACCTCCGCCAGGCTAACTGGATGATCGATGATATCGTTCCCGCAGAGGGGAATGTACGCCAAATGCTGACACGCCTTCGGCGCATTTCGGCCGGGGTCGTTCATCGCCATCGATCAGCAGTTGCCGAAGTGGCACACGCTCTAATGGAGCGCAGACAGCTTTCAGGAGAGGTCCTGGCGGATGTTTTGGAACGAGCCCTCCCCTATTCCTCCTCAGTGGCCCGTTACGGAGCCGCGGCGCGGGGTGTTACGGTCGCGCAGGCAGCAGCTTAGGCGCTTGCCCAACCAAATCCGCTTCGAACCGTCCGAGCCTTACCAGGGCCTCGCCCGCGTCGTCGTGTTCCTCGGCGCCAACTACGTCGGCACCATCGCCCAGGGGCGAGACGGCGCGTACGAGTTCGTGCCCCACCGGTCCGGCCCGTTCTGCACCGCGCTCCGCCTGCTACCCGGGCCGCATGTCGCCGCGAACGACACTGGCATCAAGCACCTAGTGAGCAGCTTGCTGGCGGGCCTGGAGCTACCCTCGCCGATACCGTGGTACGTGGCCGTGCGGCCGGACGGAAAGGCGTGGAACCGGCCGTTTACTAGCCAGGCAGCGGCCTGGCGGGCGATGGTGAAGGGCGCGAACAACGACCGGGAATGGCGGCAGAAAAAAGCGGACCTGGTGCGGGCCGGGTGGAAAGTTAGGGCGGTCTAGATCTCTGCGTTCCGGAGGAATGCAGCACCAAAGGTGCCTTGGTCTGTTGCATCCTTTTCGCCACCCAATCCCCCGCCCTCTCCCAGAGCATCTGCCAAGTTCTTGCAATCCTCCACAGCCAAGCTGGAAATTTAGCCGTGCTTTGGCTCCGAGCACTGGGTCGGCCATTTCCTTTTGCACCCGGCTACCAGCCTCGCCATCGGGCCAGCAGCAGCAGCGCGCCCAGCGCGGCCGGGATGGCGATTTGCAGGACGGAGAGGATGAGAACGGTCGGGGTCATGATGCCCTGACCCTGACATCACGACCGGGACGGCGCGCTGCTAGATAGCCTGAGGAAGCCCCGCCCTTCATGCGAGCATCGTTCTATGTGCATTCTGTAGAACGCCAGGCCGCTGCCCTGGGCGTCAGGGAGCCATGCCGTGTCCGAGCACCAGCATTGGATCGTCAACGACGGGGAGTATCAGACGCAGGCATTCTACACCGACGATGCGTCGGACCCTGACGCCGATCACCCCACAGAGTGGACCATCATCCGCCGCATAGACGGTCATCAACTCGCCATCGGCTGGGGACGATCCACGAATGATGCTCGCGCTGCCGTTGCGGCCAGGCTTGCTCAACTCCGGGCTGCCAACCCCACGTGAGCGCGCCCTGGTTCATTGTTGTGGGACGGCTGGTGTTGCCGGTGGCCGAGACCCTTCCCATCGAAGAACCCGATGGCATTGAGGTAGGAGCCGCTGATGGGGATCTGCGCTATTGGCTGGCAAAGGAAGCCATTCGGCAGGGAGAGGCTCGCCTGGCCTGATAGCGTCCGCGCTCGTGGTGGAATTTGCTGACGACGGCGGTGTAGGCGGAGGTGGTCACCGGATCGGCTGGCTAAGGTGGAGTTGCGAGCTTCAACCTGAACCGATGAGGACCCGATGACCGAGGACAGACTACCGCTGGCTGAGCTGCTGGCGAAAGCCGGAGATGGCGACTTCCTACGCAGTGTTGCGGAGGCCGTGGTGCAGTTGCTGATGGAGACTGACGTGGAGGGCTTGATCGGCGCCGGGCGACACGAGCGAACGGCCGAGCGGGCGACCTACCGCAACGGCTACCGGGACCGGACGCTCGATACCCGGCTGGGGAGCTTGCAGCTGCGGATCCCCAAGCTGCGGCAGGGCAGCTACTTCC
>CAXTWC010000297.1:0-4767 GCA_964247805.1 uncultured Acetobacteraceae bacterium
CATGGCCGCGTAGCACTCAAACCGAAACGCCTCCGGCAAACCCGGCGCGGTTCAGCTTTGAGTCACGCTGCCAGCCAACAGTTTGCAACAGAACCCGGCGATTTATAATCCAGCATCCGCAGCAGAACGACTATTGTATCGACTACAACGTAGAGCCGTCTCGTACGGGGAACTCCGGGTGTGGTTCCCGAGGGCACCGGCTACCAAGGTAAGTTCCCATGAGTCACTCGGTGCCGTTCTCTCACGAGGTCATGAATTTGTCGCTCACTGGGTGGCGCACCAACACGTTGCGCAACGGGATCCTGAGCCTGATCGTCTGCGTCTGTGCCACGCTGATCGGCACCGAAGTCTGGCAGCTGTCGCAGGTCCACCGGGCCAACATTGAACAGACCGATATTGTCTCCTCAAACACTGCCCGTGCGATGGCGGAGCAGGCAGAGACGACCTTGCAGACCGCGGACACGGTTGTCGCGACCCTGGTCAAACAGGTCGAGGACGAAGGCACCGGCCCGGAGGCTCTCACTCGCTTCTACCGGCTGATGACCTCACTTGCGGTCGCACTTCCAGCCATCCACGAGATGGGGATTGTCGACAGTCAGGGCAATGCGATCGCCAAATCGTTGAAGCCAAACCCGCACGGCTTGAACTACGCAGAGCGCGAGTATTTCCGCTATCACGCAACCCACACCGATCGTGGCCCCTTTATCGGCGCGCGCATCCAAAGCAAGATCGACGGCAACTACAGCGTCACCGTGACTCGCCGGATCAACAACCCGGACGGCAGCTTCGGCGGGCTCGCGGTTACCAGCGTCTCGCTCAGCTTTTTCCAGCAATTGTTTGACCGGATGCAGGCCAGGTCGGGCGGCGTTATCTCGCTGATCGCTGACGACGGCACTATCCTTGCCCGCAGCCCGCCCGTCGGGCCGGACGTGACGGAAGGCCGGGATCTCGGCAACGCGCGGCGGAGTTTAAGCGACGATCACAGTTCCAGAAGCCTGTCCTACGACTCCAGCATCGATGGCGTGCGGCGGCGCGGTTCCTATGACCATCTGAGCCACTTTCCGATGAGCACCCTGGTGTCGCAATCCGAGTGGGACGTGCAGCGCAGCTTGCGCATAGAGTTGACCACCCATGCGATCATCCTGGGATGCGTCATGATGGTTCTGCTAGTCATGGGCAAACATGCCATGGCTGCGTCCCGTATGCTCGCCAGGCAGGCCATGCATGATGGCCTGACCGGCCTTCCCAACCGCCGCGCTTTCGACGAGACGATTGAGCGGGAGATCCGCCGTGTGGCTCGGTCGGGCCAGCCGCTTTCGGTCGTCCTCATCGATATTGACCATTTCAAAGATTACAATGACTGCTCCGGTCACCCAGCTGGCGATGAATGCCTGCGCACGGTCGCCCGTGTCATCCAGGGCTGCCTGCGGCGGTCCGGCGAGTTCGCGGCGCGCTACGGCGGCGAGGAGTTCGCTGTGCTGCTGCCGGGTTTGGACGCGGCGAACGCATTCGCTCTTGCTGAGACGATGCGCCTCGCGATGCACCATGTGGCCATGCCGCAGGCTCCTGCCCTGGGAGGGGTCGTCACCTTCAGCGCCGGAGTGGCAACCCGGGCATCGGGGCGAACTGGCGAGAACTCGCAGGCTTTGGTCCGGATCGCCGACGCGGCGCTGTACGCTGCCAAGGCGGCGGGACGGGACACCGTGCAGGCCTGACCACGGGTGAGGCGAACCCAGCAAGTTAGCCTCCGTACTCCTGAAGCTGCAGGCGAGTTCTCTGGGGGAACATAGTGCATGGATCAAGGAGCGGGCGCACCAACTTTGCTCGCATCGGCGTGGTTCAAATCGGGACAACGCCTCAAACGGAAAATCCCTACACCATAGAGCTCTATCAATTCCCGGCGTCATCTGGAAAAGATGCTTCCTGATCCAGGCCGGATTTTGCAGTCCTTTGCTGTTATTGCATGACTCATAATAAGGCGTTAGGATCACTTTATAGCATTCTTTGGCATGATTAGCAGATATGAACACAACAGCAGCTGGTCGTGTGCGCGAGCATTGTGACCACGATGGTGCCTAAGCGTCGTTAAGGTATTCTGGATTGTCCGATCGTGTAACCATCACCAATTACGATCTGGTTTTCGAAGGCACACCTATTGGCGCACCGACAAACTCCGCTGCTTCCAAGGACAGTAGTATCAATGTAGAACACCCACCGGCACGTTTCGCCAAACGTCTTGTTGCGTCTCCAATAGCCACGCGTTTGGCCAAACTGGCCTTTCGACGGCAAAGGTTGCCGGCATTCTCCGGTAATGGTTCGTCAACCTCCCCATCGCACTGTGCAGACATATTCTTCCAGCGTCGTATAGTCCTGGCTTTGACCAAGAGCCTCCACGGCCAGTCTGTCGGAGTAGGGGCTATCTTGTTGGCCGGGCTGCTCGCCCTTGGTGCCGTGACTGGGCTTAGCTGGATCGAGACAGGAACGCGCAACGAAGTGCTGCTGGCGGAGCGCCACGCGATGCGTGTGGCCGAATTGCGCGGCACGTTCGCCTACCTGGACGAGAGGCTCACCATGTCGGCGCACATGGCGGCGTCATCCAGAGACTCGCGCTGGATGTTCCGCTATGAGGAGGCTGGCCCTGACCTCGCGGCAGCCATTGCCGAGGCAGTCGCACTCTCGACGCCAGAAGTCAGCGCGGTGCTCGCACGAACCACCGAGGAGGCTCGGCGCGACCTGACCCAGATGGAGCAGGCAGCGCTGGCGAAGGCCGCTATTGGCGATCACGACGGCGCCCAGGCACTGCTCAACGGACCAGAATTCGCCTACCTCAAGGCGAGCTACACATCGGGGATAGAGGCACTGGGTCAGGAGTTGATGACGCTCTCTGCAGCCCGCGCCAAGACGCTGGGCGACCGTGCCTGGATCGAGGCAGCCGGGCTTGTGATGGGGGCTGTGTTCCTTGTGGCGGCTGTCGTCGCCACCCGCGGACACCAGAAACTGCGAGTGGCACTCAACGAGACCGCGGCGGTTGCTCGGACGGATGATCTGACCAGTCTGCCTAATCGGCGTCATCTTCACGAAGTGCTGCAAGGCATGCTGACACGGGCAGGGCGGAACAACGGCACCGTGGCGATCCTGCTGCTGGACCTCGACCGGTTCAAAACCGTTAACGATGTGCATGGCCAGCCCGCTGGCGATCAGCTACTGCGGCTAGTGGGCATGCGGCTGCGCACCACGGCACGCACTGGCGATTTCGTCGCCCGCCTTGGTGGGGATGAGTTCGCGTTGATCGCCCTGCTCGATCCGCTGCGGCAGTCATGCCATGCGGGCGAGCTGGCCACGCAATTGGCGCAGCGAATCATCGCAGCGCTGGAGCAGCCGTTCACGCTGTCCAGCGGAACGGTGGTGCGGGTCGGTATCAGCATCGGCCTGGCATTGTCACAACAGACAGCTGAGGGCGTTGTCACGCTAATGCAGCGCGCCGACGTCGCGCTCTACCGCGCAAAGACGGACGGGCGGGGTCGCTACTGCTTTTTCGATCCGGTCATGGAGGAGGATATCCAGGCGCGCGCCTTACTGGAAAGCGAGCTACGAGATGCCGTTGCAAACGGCGGCGTCGCCCCGCACTTCCAGCCGCTGGTCGGAATGACCAACGAGCGCGTGATCGGGTTCGAGTTGCTGGCGCGCTGGCAGCACCCGACCCGTGGCATGGTGCCACCAGGCGAGTTCATCCCGATTGCCGAACAGATTGGTTTGATCGGTCCAATGACCAGCCATTTGCTGCGCAGGGCGTGCAGCATTGCTGCAGCATGGCCGGATGATATCTTTGTTGCCTGCAACGTATCGCCGCTGCAACTTCGTGACCAGAGTTTGCCCGGAATGGTTTCTGCTGCATTGCAGGAATCCGGGTTGCCGGCGCACCGCCTTGAGCTTGAGATTACGGAAAGCGCGCTGGTTGGCGACTTGGCCTTGGCGCGCAGTGTGCTGAACAAGGTAAAATCATGGGGCGTACGGTTAGCCCTCGACGACTTCGGCACGGGCTACTCAAGCCTGCACCATCTCAAAATGCTGCCGTTCGATAAAGTCAAGATTGACGCCAGCTTCGTGGGCGCCATGACCAGGGACCTCGGGAGCCGCAAGATCGTTGCCGCCGTGGTCGGGCTGGGTCAGAGCCTGGGCCTAACGACCGTTGCGGAAGGCGTTGAGGACCAGGAAACCGCGGAACTGCTTCGTGAGCTTGGCTGCAATGTGGGCCAAGGCTGGCTGTTCGGACGTCCTGTCTCGGCCGACCTGGCAGCCAAGCTGCTTCGGCATTGCCGTCCGGAGTGGCATCCTCGCGGCGAGATGGGCGGTGTCTCAAGTTGAGTCCACATCGGGAGTGTCAAAACCTGGGGCAACCTACTTGCTTCTTTCAGGCTGATCAGCCTGGCTTATGTCTGACCGCGAGAGCAGCAGACGTAACGTAGTGGACGGTGCGGGTGAAGACGAGGACAAGTGCTGGCTAGGTGAACACGACGGAGCTGGTGACGTTCAGCCGGCCGGCGGTGGTCAGCACGCTGGCGGAGATCGGCCTCATGCTCGCCGAGAGCAAGGTGCTTTTGGCCAAGCTGCAGGCGAGCATGCTGTGTGGCCAGGTGGCGGCGTATGCGGCCCACCACCGAGTGTGTGCGGCATGCGGGGTGCTGCAGTCGGTCAAGGACGGGCGCACGCGTCGGCTGCAGACCCTGTTCGGCACGGTCGAGGTCGAGGCGCCGCGGTTCAAGCTGT
>CAXTWC010000298.1:0-4724 GCA_964247805.1 uncultured Acetobacteraceae bacterium
TTCGCCGCCATCCTGCAGGGCGTGCACGACAACTACGACACCGACACCTTCCGCGCCCTGATCCTGGCCAGCGCCGAGATCACCGGGCAGGAGCCGGACGGCCCCTTCCGCGCCAGCCACCGGGTCGTGGCGGACCATCTGCGCTCCACCGCCTTCCTGATCGCGGAGGGCGTGCTGCCGTCCAACGAGGGCCGCGGCTATGTGCTGCGCCGGATCATGCGCCGGGCCATGCGCCATCTGCACATGATGGGCAGCACCGACCCGGTGATGTGGAAGCTGGTCCCCGTGCTGATCCGCCAGATGGGCGCAGCCTACCCCGAACTGCCCGCCGCCGAGGCACTGATCACCGACACGCTGCGGCTGGAGGAGGGGCGGTTCAAGGCGATGCTGGACCGCGGCCTCGGCCTGCTGGCGGAGGAGGTGGGCAAGCTCGGCGACTCGCAGTCGCTGCCCGGCGACGTCGCCTTTCGCCTGTACGACACGTACGGCTTCCCGCTCGACCTGACCGCCGACGCCTTGCGCGAACAGGGTCGCACGGTGGACCAAGCCGGCTTCGACGCCGCCATGGCCGAGCAGCGCACCCGCGCCCGCGCCGCCTGGGCCGGCACCGGCGACGCTGGCACCGAGCGTGTGTGGTTCGAACTGCGCGAGGCGGTCGGCGCCAGCGAGTTCCAGGGCTACACCACCGAACGGGCCGAGGCGCAGGTTATGGCGCTGGTCATCGGCGGCATGTCGGTGCAGCGGGCCGAGACGGGGGACAAGGTCTCCGTCGTGCTGAACCAAACGCCGTTCTATGCCGAGAGCGGCGGTCAGGTCGGTGACACCGGGGTGATCACCGGGCCCGACGGGCTGCGGATCGTCATCACCGACACGCAGAAGCGGGCCAGCGATGTGTTCGCCCACATCGGCACCGTGGAGGCCGGGTCGGTCACGGTGGGCGCCGCCGTGCTTGCCGAGCTGGACCATACCCGGCGCGGGGCCATCCGGGCGCATCACAGCGCCACCCACCTGTTGCACGAGGCGCTGCGCCGTCGCTTGGGCACGCATGTGCAGCAGAAAGGCAGCCTGAACGCACCGGACCGCCTGCGCTTCGACGTGAGCCAGCCGACCCCGATCGCCAAGGCCGACCTGCAGGCCGTCGAGGCGGAAGTGAACGCCCGCATTCGCGAGAATACCGCCGTGACCACGAGGCTGATGACGCCGGAGGCAGCGGTGGCCGAGGGTGCGATGGCCCTGTTCGGCGAGAAATACGGCGACGAGGTCCGTGTCGTGAGCATGGGGGAGGGCGACGAGCAACGCCTGGCCTACTCGATCGAGCTATGCGGTGGCACCCACGTCCGCCGCACCGGCGATATCGGGCTGTTCCGACTGCTGGGCGAGGGCGCGGTAAGCGCGGGGGTGCGCCGGATCGAGGCGGTGACGGGGCAGGCCGCGTTGGCCCTGATCGGCGAGAGCGAACGGCGGCTCGAGGAAGTGGCGGGGCTGATGAAGGCGAGCCCGGCCGATCTGGCCACCCGGATCGCCGCGCTAGTCGAGGACCGCAAGCGCCTGGAGAAGCAGGTTAGCGAGTTGCAGCGCAAGCTGGCGACGGGCACTGGCGCGCCGGAAATGGAGGAGATCAACGGCATCCCGTTGGCAGCCCGCAATGTGGGCGAGGTGCCGGGCAAGGAACTCCGCGGCTTGGTGGAGGCGATCGCCAAGCAGGCCGGCAGCAGCGTCGTTGCAGTCGTTTCCACCGCTGACGGCAAGGCGTCTGTTGCGGTCGGGGTATCGTCTGACCTGGTCAAACGGGTGAGTGCGGTCGATCTGGTGCGGGCGGCGAGTGTGGCAGTCGGCGGCAAGGGTGGCGGTGGCCGGCCAGACATGGCGCAAGCCGGCGGCCCGGATGCCGACCGCGCCGACGATGCCCTGGAGGCAATTCGATCCGCGTTGCGGGCGGCGTAGCTCTGGCCGCTCAATTCCCCTGTTCTTCCCCCTCTCCCTCTCGGAGAGGGGCGGGATGAGGGAGCTTTCGCAGTCCGCATCTCGGCAGGCTGGCCGAAAGATCCCTCATCCAACCCTCTCCCAGAGGGAGAGGGCTTAAGAAGCCAGGCGGCGCAGTATTACGCCTCTTCGGTCGCCGTCTCGGCTGCATGGGTCAGTGCTTCGCCCAACGCCTTGATCTTCTCGGCGTTCTTGCTGTCGGACTTACCGGCGATGCTCACCGTTTCCTTGCCCAGCTTGAGAACCAGCTTCTTGACCTGCTCGCCGTTGATCTTCTCAGCCTCGAGATGCTTCTTGAGGTTCTCGAGATCCTTGATGATGGTCTTGGCCGCCGGGGCCTCGATCTTCTCGAGCGTGGCTTCCCAGCCCTCGATGTTCTTCACGGCGGCCTTGACGGTGAAGCCCTTCAGGCCGTCGGCAATGTGCTTGATGGTGGCGTCGAACTGCGGCATTGGAAATCCTGAACAATAGCCGCAGCAGAATTGCGGCGGGTGCCGCAAGAAAGCATAACAAAAGCGGAAGTTTCGAAGGTCTGCAGCTAGAAGTTTTGCCGCGGATACCCTTTACAAAAACTGGTTCAGCACGGGGTGCTTACCGCGTAGACGCAGCACCCCGTGGCTCCCCTTGGCCGGCTATTATTCTTTAGTGGCAGCGTCCTCATCCAAATCCTGCACGACTTCGGCAGGTGCGGTCGGGTCCAGCTTCTTGGCCTCGTTCAGCAGCTTGTCGGCGGCCTTGTCGTCACCCTCGGTCAGCTTCTCCAGCGCCTGTTCCGTAAGATCCAGCGCCTTCTCGTGCTTGTCGTCGGACATGGTCTCACTCCTCCAGTTGGGTCTGCATGCATCAACTGGTGGCGGCCTTCCCGGTTGCCCTAGCCTCAGCCGCGGCCCGTCCCCGGTGTTGGAGCCGCGCTACGCCACGCCGTATTTGCGGAACCAAGCCTGCATCCGCTCCCATCCATCCATCGCCGCGTCCCGCACATAGCTGGGCCGGTAGTCGGCGTGGAAGGCGTGGGCGGCGTCCGGATACTCCACGATCTCCACCGTGCCGCCAGCCGCGCGGGCCTTGGCAGCGGCGGCCTGAACGTCGGCCGGAGCAATGCCCGGGTCCTTGGCGCCGTACAGGCCCAGCAGCGGGCAGCGGATATTGTCGGCGATGTCCATCACCGTCTGTGGCTGGATGTCGGTCCGTTCGCCCCCGATCGGGCCATACCAGGCGACAGCAGCCTTCAAGCCTGGATTGTGCGCCGCATACAGCCACACGGCCCGCCCGCCGCGGCAGAACCCGGTGATGCCGAGCCGGTTCGGATCGCCCTCGTTGGCCACCGTCCAGGCGGCCAACGAGTCCAGGTCCGTCATCACGGTCGCGTCCGGCGCCCTGCGGATCACGCCCATGATCTCGCTCATGTCCGTCATCTTCGCCAGGTCGCCGATGCGGGCGTACAACTCGGCTGTGGCTGCCAGGTAGCCGAGCTTGGCGAGCCGGCGGCACGTGTCCTTGATGTATTCGTGCACACCGAAGATCTCCTCCACCACCAGCACGGTGGGGAAGGGGCCGGCGCCCTGCGGCCGGGCGAAATAGCCCGGCAGGTGACCGTCGGCCACCGGCACGTCCATCTCCCCGGCCACCAGCCCGGTGCTGTCGGTGTGGATCGCCTGCGCGTCCACACGCTCGGTCGCCAGCGTGAAGCCGGCGATCAGCGTCGTCATCACGAAACCACGCCGGGCGAGCGGCGGAGTGAGCAGTCCCTGCAATCCGTCCAACACGCCGCTCTCCCTCGTTGGTGTCAGCCGATCTCCGTGATCAGCCCATGGCCTTCTGCAGGTTGTCGTCGATCTTGGCGAGGAAATCCTGCGTATTCAGGAAAGGCTGCTGCTTCCCGATCAACAGCGCCAGGTCTTTCGTCATCGAGCCGCTTTCCACCGTCTCAACGCACACGCGCTCGAGCGTCTCGGCGAACTTGGTGACTTCCGGGGTGTCGTCGAACCGGCCGCGATAGGCCAACCCGCGGGTCCAGGCAAAGATGGAGGCGATCGGGTTGGTGCTGGTCTCCCGCCCCTTCTGGTGCTCGCGATAATGGCGGGTGACGGTGCCGTGTGCGGCCTCGCTCTCCACCGTCTTGCCGTCGGGGCTCAGCAGCACGCTGGTCATCAGGCCGAGCGAGCCGAACCCTTGCGCCACGATGTCGCTCTGCACGTCGCCGTCATAGTTCTTGCAGGCCCAGACGTAGCCGCCTTCCCACTTCAGCGCCGCCGCAACCATGTCGTCGATCAGGCGGTGCTCGTAGGTGAGCTTGCGCTTTTCGAACTCGGCCTTGAACTCGGTGTCGAAGATCGCCTGGAAGATGTCCTTGAACTGGCCGTCATAGGCCTTGAGGATCGTGTTCTTGGTCGAGAGATACACCGGGTAGTTACGCGCCAGGCCATAGTTGAACGACGCGCGAGCGAAGCCTTCGATCGACTTGTTGGTGTTGTGCATGCCCATCGCGACGCCCGGGCCTTTGAAGTCGAAGATCTCCATTTCGACCGGCTTGCCGCCTTCGGGATGATAAACCATCGTGACCTTGCCGGGCCCAGGGATCTTGGTCTCGGTGGCACGGTAGATGTCGCCATAGGCATGCCGCCCGATCACGATGGGCTTGGACCAGTGCGGCACCAGGCGTGGCACGTTGCTGCAGATGATCGGTTCGCGGAAGATCGTGCCGTCGAGGATGTTGCGGATCGTGCCGTTCGGGCTGCGCC
>CAXTWC010000299.1:0-1266 GCA_964247805.1 uncultured Acetobacteraceae bacterium
GTCCTGGTCGTAGGCACCGTCGGCAGTGAACGACGCGACCGGGCCATCCACCTGATCGAGCAAAGACCCAACTTGCGAGGCTTCGTCGATGTCGTTGGTTGTCAGCGCCGCCGCCGCGATCTGCCCGGTGTCGGGGTCTACGGCGATGTGCAGCTTGCGCCACGACCGCCGCGCTCTCGTGCCGTGCTTTTCGACCAGCCATTCGCCCGAGCCGCAGAGCTTGAGGCCCGTGCTGTCCACCAGCAGGTGAACGGGACCGGAGCCTGGCCGAGGGCGAACCACGTCCAAGCTCTCGGCCCGGCGGCTCAAGGTGGTGTGGTCCGGTATCGCGAGATCGAGTCCGAGCAGGCGATGATGGAGCCGATCAATCCTTCGGTCTGCCGCAGCGCCAAGCGGAATACCGCTCTCAGCGTCAGCGCCGTTGCGATCGCCAGGGCCGAATAGCGCGACTGGCCGCCTCGCGTGGTGCGGGGTTCAGCGCTCCAGGCCGCGATTGCCGCGTCGGTAAACCAGATCGTCAGGCTGCCGCGCTGGCGCAGGGCTGCATTGTAGACAGCGGAGTTCGTGACGCGATGCCGCTGCTTTGGAATATGATGGCGGCGCTCGGCATTGGCTTTGAATGGCACGACAATCCACCCCAGACAGTGACGGGGAACGGCCCCCGCATCAGCCTACCCCAGTGGACGCGGCGGTGATCCATGCAACAGAGTCGCGCCGCATGTCACCCCGGCCGATGTCGGCGACCGCACCGCGGTCAAACGCCTTGCCGCCGATGCCGCGGCGGCCGGGGCATCGCGCTACACGTCGTCAGTGCCCGAAGCAAAGCGAGGGTTCGTGCTGCTGCCGCGCGCCGCTGGGTGGTGAAACGGTCCTTCGCCTGGGCCATCCGCTGCGGCGAGTTGTCGAACAGCCAGTCCGCCAGGCTCGATTGCGAGGGTGGCTTGACCCGCTTGGCGATCATGCCCTGCTCCGTCTCGATACTATGGCGGAAGCGCGCGAACAGGGGATCGTCCGGATGGAACACCGTGGCCCGCTGTGCCGCATAGGGGCCGCCATGCGGATCAACCCGAGTGGCCCGTGCCACCATCTGCTCGAGCCAGGCACGCGAGCGAATATGCGTCAGCGCTGCCACGACGGCGACCTCCGGCGCATCCTAGCCCTCATAAGCTATCAGTCAGGCTTCAAGTGCCGGCGATAGCCATGGCTCTCGACACGAGTCTTATCAAGATCGTTGATAGCACGTTGACGGTCACGCTGAGCATAGAC
>CAXTWC010000299.1:1276-4634 GCA_964247805.1 uncultured Acetobacteraceae bacterium
GCATAGACATTGATCCCTGTTTGCGAGCTTTCCTTTTGGCCAAGACGGCGCGGAATCTCCCGATCCTCTAGACCCGCAACAGCCGATCGACGAAGATCATTGTACGAGACTCCGCTTGGCTTCAGCGATAGGGTTCGCCGCCGTAGATTGGCGGCCAGTTCAGTTCCGTCGGCAGGCGCTCCCGACCTCTTGAGCCAGAATGGATCATCACCGTTGGGTTCGAGTCGCCGAGCTAAAACGGTCCAGCCTTGCTGGAGCCACCGAACGAGGAGACAGCCGGTTTCCTGGGAATGGACCGGCATCCGACCATTCCGCATTTTGCTTCCGGCACTCGGAATACGAGCCTGCGCAGAGGTACCTGTTTGGTGGACGTGGCGGACACACATCAAAGCAATCTCGCTGCGTCGAGACGCCCAGTCTGCGATAAGCGCCATGTGAGCGGCATCGCGCAGGATGAGGGCCTGACTTCCCGTCAAGACACCCAATGCCGGAATGCTTGCCGCCATGCTGAAAGCGAGTTTTGTGAGCTGCATGAGAAGTCCGGGATAAGTCAAGCGAGGTGGCACAGGATTACGCGACCGACACTTCCTGGCGGCCACGCACATCCATTCAGGATTAAGATCGATGAGTAGGGCCGACATTGCCCGGACCTCATAGAGTGTATTGAAGATGGTCGTTCCGGGCCAGGTCCGTAACATGAACTCACACACACGCTCAACCATGTCTTGCTGAACCGCTGCGGAGAAGTCGGCACAGGTCTCAACCAGTAGTGACAGCGAGTTGCAGATGTCAAAATAGGATAGGAGACCGGTAAGATTTTTGACGGCCGTGGCCGGTGCCCATATGTCCGGCGGCTTCGCCTTGCGTGTGGGAAACTTTCTCCGTCGGCAGGGCGACCGTGCTCGACTTTCGGCGCGCCCCGACCGAACCTCATCCCAACGGGTGCGCAGTTCCTCTGGCAATTCATCTCGTAGAGATGATTCTCGCCCTACGTAGAAATCAGCGCCCACCAGACCCTCCGGGTAGAAATGGTCCAAAGCGCTTGGTCACTTGGGCGACGCTGGAAAGGTTGAGAAGGTCAGCCACTCGCAGCAGCCGAGTAGCATCTTGCCTGATTAAGCGGACTGCTCCTAAGTCGCGAAGCGTCGTCCAGGTAAAATGACGGATTCCAGGAGAGTCGGGCTTAGTTGCAGCCAGCCCGTGACTGAGCAACAAAGCTCTCTCCAGATGCCGGCTCAGTTGAGAAATGTCGCAATGGCTGTCACTGCGGCTCTTTGGGAACAAGTAATGGTTTCCGCATCTGAGGCGTCTGCGCAGGAGTTGCAGCTTTGCCACAAACTCACGAACTTGGTCAGTCGTGGCGATATCGCAATTCGCTTTCAGAATCCAGTTTTTCACTTGTATGCCGGCCGTGTCAGTGATGCGTAAACTTGCCAGATCTTGTGGTCTTAATGCATAGTCGAGTTGGACGGCCACGCTTGCGGCCACGCTCGCCAGGGATAGGCGCGTCTCGCGTCGGGCCTCACACTCTATCTGCTGCTGTCATCAAGGCCCGCGCCCAATCAAGCAGTTCCCATCGGGATCGTGAACATCTGTGTAACCGGTCGCGGGCCGAATGGCCTTCGCCTGCCAACCATCCAACTCTTGCTCGAGTTCGGAAAAGATGCCGGTATATCTCGACACCCGAGGCCGCGCGTCGTTCAGCGGCTCGCCGGGCGCGATGAACTGTGCTTGTGTCTCTGGGGCGAGGCTGTCGAGGGCCCGCTCCCACTCGGCCCTTCGTTGCCTGTGGTGGCTGTTGCCCTCGTCTTCGAGATAGGCCCGCCCGCTCTCCAGCTTCGCTGGTGTGACTGGGATGGGATCAATTCCAGCGCGACTTGACGTGTTGAGATAATCCTTAAAGTTTTTTCTGTGGCGCTTGCTCAAAGTTTTCAACACGGCAGAGACCGACTCGGACCAGCCGAACACGGGCACTGACGCTGCGAAGTTTACCAAAGCTGCCTGCCGTTGTGCGCGGCGTCGATTATCAATTGCTAATTTGATGGCGCCGTATGGAACCGTGTAACTGGGAGGTTCTATAGCGGACTCTCCGGGTTCGATCGCATGCTGAGAAGCGATCGGCACTTCCGGCGGAGCGCCGATGGACGATTGAGCAACTGGAAAACCCTGCTCAGGCGGTGATTTGGACGGCATTTTCTCTCTCTCAGCAACCACCGCGAAGGTACCGGTGCACTGACTCCTCGACGGAGTAGCGCTCCATCAGGTCGTGCAACTCGAGCACCTCGCCGACGCCGGACTGGAAGACGCGCAGGTAGTCCCCCAGGCGGTTCAGGCCGAAGTCGATGACCGAGGATTCGTTGGCGGCCTGCCGCTTCACCAGCATGCCGAAACGCATCTCCTTGAAGGTGCGCCCGACGATGAAATCCACCTCGGAATCGTTCAGGCCGAACGCGGCGTACTGCTTCCGGACCGTTTCGGAATCGACGGGGTTGCGGAGGAACGTCAGGGCTTGGCGATTGCGCGGCGACCGTAGGCAAGTCTGTCGCGACAGTATCACCCATTGAATTATGGCAGTTAAGCCGGTGGCGAAGGCGACGAGCAGAAGGCGATGCCGGCAAAGGTCCTGCCTCCCGGGAAAGGGGGCCGCACTCCGGCGAGCAAAGCCCTCCCTCCCACGTCCGCAAAGCCCGCTGCCGCGAGTACGGTCACCCTAACACATCTCGCGGCTGGTTTAATGGAGCGGCACGATATGCCGAAGCAGCAATCCGTCGCCATCGTCGAGCATGTGTTCGGCCAGCTCGTTGACCATCTCAAGGCTGGCGATCGGGTTCGCGTCAACGGCCTGGGTGTCATTGAGATGAAGAGCCGGCCGGCGCGGATGGGACGTAATCCAGCGATCGGTGAAGCCATTCAAATCAAGGCCAGCAAGAAGGTCGCGTTCCGGGCTTCGAAGGACCTAAAGGACGCCGTCTAGCCCGAAACTCGCGGTGCCGAGTCGATGCCCTGCACCCTTTGCGTCAGGCAGCGGCTGGCACTTCAGCGGGCTTGCGCGGACGGCGCTTTGCCGGCGTAGCCCTCGGTGCCGGCTTCGTTTCGGACGTGACTTTGGCCTTGGGCGCAGCCTTCGCGGCGACCGGGGCTTCTGAAGCCAGCTTATGCGAAGCCTTCTCTTTAGCAGCGGCAGCTTTCGCCTTTGCTGCGCCGACCTTGGCCTTCTCACGCTGCGTCTTGATCTGATCGCGGATCAGCGCCTGCGCTGCCTTTGCGACGGCGACGCGGCTTGCTTCTGGGATCGTCTCCAGCGCCGTGAAGAACGCTTGGCTAACGGGTTTGGCACCGCGCGGTGAGCGCGCCGTGG
>CAXTWC010000300.1:0-4616 GCA_964247805.1 uncultured Acetobacteraceae bacterium
GCCGAACCTAATATCAGTCAACACGCAATCGCCGCGGCCTCGGCCGGACGCTTACGAAGACCACGGCGGGCGGGACGTTGCTGCCGTAGGAGCGGTCGTCGCGGGTGTAGGCCCACAAGCGGCCGGTCCTGGTCCTGCCGCGCCCGGGATCGAGCACGGGCAGCGGGGTGTCGTCGGCAAAGACCCGGTCGCCCGCCATCACGTGCGCGACCAGCCGCTCGTGCAGCGCCTCCAGCCACCAGCAGGCGGCACCGATCCAGCCCGACAGGGTGGAGCGGCTGATCTCCAGCCCGTGCCGGGCGAAGATCCTGCTCTGGCGATACAGCGGCAGGTGGTCGCAGTAGCGGCTGACCAGCACGTGGGCGATCAGTCCGGGTGTAGCGAGACCTCCAGCGAGCACCCGCTCAGGGGCTGGGGTCTGATGCAGGGTGCCGCAGCAGCGGCAGGCCCGCTTGGGCCGGGTGATGCGGACCACGCGGATCTGCGCCGGGATCCAGTCCAGCATCTCGCTGCTGGTGGCGCCGGCATCGTGCAGGGCGCCGCCGCAGTCTGGACAGGCCTCGTGCAGCACCGGGATGACGGTCTCGATGCGCGGCAGGTGGGCCGGCAGCGGCGCCCGATGCGGCAGTTTGGCAGACGCCTCCAGAGCGGGATCAGCCGAGGCTGGCGGCATGGCTGCCGCTCGCCGCGCCTCTGCCCGCGCAAGATCGGCCTCCAGCTCCTCAAGGCCGAAAGACATCTGGTCGGGGTCGAGCCGCTCGGCGCTGCGTCCGAATTGCGCCCGCTGAAACTGCTTGATGATCAGGCGCAGCCGGTCGATCTCGACCTGTCCCTCGGCCAGTGCCGCTGCCATGTCGCGCACCAGCTGCTGCAGCATGGCGGCGTCGGTTGGCAGGCTGTCGAGCGCGATCCGCATGAGCGGAGGTTACCGGTCGGAGGCGAACCTGTACATCGCAAACCGCCCTCAGCCCGCGATCATCAGCCGCCGCGTCTGCACCGGCGCCCGCCACTCGAGACCCTCAAGCAGCATCGACAACTGCGCCGGCGTCAGCGTCACCGAGACGGTACCGTCTGCCTGCGGCTGCGTCGCTGGCCAGGTGAACGCACCCTGATCCAGCCGCTTGGCGAACAGGCACATGCCGCTGCCGTCATGGAACAGGATCTTGAGCATCCCGGCTCGTTTGCCGCGGAACACGAACAGGTGGCCGCTGAACGGATCGGCCCGTAGCACCTCCTGCACCAGCAGCGACAGGCCGTCGAACCCTTTGCGCATGTCCGTCGGGCCAAGTGCCAGGTGGATACGGACGCCCGCCGGCACCGTGATCATGCCGACGTCTCCAGCGCCTGCACCAGGCGGCGTAGCGATCCTGGCGCGATCCCGGCATCCACTGTCAGTCGCCGCCCATTGAGCAGCACGATCTCCACTCGATCGGCCGAATGACCATCCTGCGTGGATGAAGATGTTGCGGCCGGTGTTGGCTCTGGAGCTGAAACGGTGGCTACGGTTACGGCCGCAAACGCAGGCGCATCTGGCGACAAACTATGTAGACGACGGCTCTCGGCGATCATCTCCTGGCGCCAACGGTGAACGACGCTTGGCGTCAGCCCATGCTGACGGGCAAAGCGCTCCACGGACAGACCGGAGCGGACCAGATCGAGAACGATCTGCTGCTTTTGCTCTGGCTGCCACGAGCGACGCTGACGGACGTTGGTCAGCAGCTCGACGTGAAAGGGCACCGGTCGGGCGCCAGAGAAGGGGCTAAAGACGTTTTTAGACCCTCCTGCCGTCTCCTCATCGGGTGCATCCGCTAGATCCACGCTCAGCCGCTTGCGCCAAGTGCGAAAGGTCTTGGAGTTTAGCCTGTGGCGCTCGCAGTAGGTCTGCACTGGACCACCCTCGGCGCGATGGCGCGCCATGTGCCCGCGCCATTGTTCCTGTCGATCGTCCACTCGCCGCTCGCTCCATCATGAGTCGAGACGATCAGCACAGCATCATGGGTCATGTCAGCGTGTCAGTACCGGACCCTTACTGCTCAAAAGGGGTAGAATCCTTTGCTAACTATAAGTTCGATAAAGTCTGCTTTAGAGGCGGTGCCATTGAAAGCGGAAAGGATTATCTTGATCCTGAAGAAGCCAGGAGTAAATTCATACTTTGGGCTCTTTCTATTCCTGCTCTAGTTCCTTCTGATCCAAAAGCAACACCGGCGCTTCTTGCTTACCCTCAGCCTGGACTGAACGGGGGTCTTTAACGAGCTTAGTTCATTCATTCAGAGCCTTTCGGGAAAGGAGTCGGTCCGGTGAGTTGGGTGTGATTCGCTTGGCGGCGCTGGATTGGTGGGCACCTGTAGATTGGCTTCGAAGGTTGACCTCTATCAGCGTCCAAGGGTGACCCCGGTAGACGACTATTCTGAATAGCCTAAACAGGAAGTTATGTATTTTCAGTTAGGCCAGCTCTGTACCCCGATGGGGGGTCATGTGTCCTTCTGATCCACAGTTTTGCGTTCCGCTGCTTTCCAGGCCCGTGTCACCCAGAGATTGGCAATCATGAAAGCGGAGCCAGCTACCGTATTGCTAATAGTGTAGTAGATTCGGGGCTGAAACCGGCCTAATCCAGACTTTCGTCGTGCCAGCGCACCGAACCCGATACACTTCCTGGGCACACATGCCCAATCTCCCCAACCGGGTCCCAGCGCCGCTCCGGCTGTCCTTCCTACCGGAGGGCGTTAGCATGATCCTTATCGATCCGGACCGGAGCACTTGGCGCTACGACCGCATGGACTCGATCTACCTGTTCGATTGCCCCTTCCGGCTCCGCCCGTGCGGGCGCATCGGCACTGAAGGCCGTTGCCACTGCACTGCGAACCTTACCGCCTTTCTCCACTTCTCTTCCCTAATCCGACTATCCAACACGCCAACAATTAAACACGGTGGTGTTTTAGTCAGCTTGAAGTGTCAGCGGAACCGGCAATCCGATGCACGCCATGTTTTGAAAAGTAGTCGTTCAGCATCTCCTCAAGCGCTGCCTGCTCCGTCATTCGCCGTTTGGCCAACAGCTGCTTGAACTGAACTTTGGTATCCGGGTCTACGTAGCCGCCAAGAAACACCCCACGGACTTTGGTCGTCTTGGCGGGCGTGGGAACCGGTGCCGTTGTCGAGGCGGGCTCGGGTATGACGTCTGTGCGGGGGCGCTGAAGTGCAGGACCGATTGGACTTGGGCGGCGTGCCATGTCAGTGCTCCGTCCCGTTGGACAGTTGGCAATCCCGAATGTTGGATTGTAGGAGATCCAACAATTCTGAGATCTCCTGAGCGGCGCGACAATCCGGCTCGTACTCCTGAGCGGCCAACCCGTCCGTAATAGCGTGTCGCAGAACCGCGCGTTCTCGTATCAAAATTGGACACGGAATGGCGTTGCGGGCTCGCATAGCTTGTGAAGCCTCTTCAATCGACCGCATGGCAGTGGGCGGAACAGCGTTGAAGACGACGCGCGCTGGACGCTTCACCAACTCGCATAGATCGATTGTCGCTCCAATTGCATCCAAGTCGAGGAAGGATAGGCGGCACGGGATCGCTACCAGATCGGCACAGAGAGCCGCCTGTTTCGCATGCTGATCAGCATTAGGCGGAGTATCGATGACGATGAAGTCATAGCCTTGCCTCCGTAGCTCGTCGACAACGCGTCCTACGCGGGCCGGGCTCTCTGCCGTGACATGCGGCTCACGCTCGCCTCGAAGGTCGGCCCATCGTGCTGCGGAGCCTTGCGGATCCAGGTCTATGAGCATGGTCTTTTGGCCACGAAGAGATGCGGCTGCAGCTAGATTAATTGCCAACGTCGTCTTGCCAGCTCCACCCTTCTGGCTCACGAGCGACAGTGTTTTCATGTTGGACATCCAAACTGTTGGAAATCCAACAAGACAGAGCTTCTTGCCGCTGTCAATCCAACACGTTGGAACGTTGGGATCACAATGGGTTACAGCTTGCTCCCCATGTTGGAGCGTTGGATCGTTGACCCTTTGGATTACTGGAGTGTTGGAGGTTCTGAAATCCAACACTAAGTCTTTGATAGTGCGAGAGAATAAATTTGCGCCGTTGCCAAAAACGATCCATCGTTTGTGATCAGCCGAATGGTCGGCTTGGAACGAACATGACCTAGAATGCGAAAAGGCGGCTCCCGAAGGAACCGCCTCTCCCCACCCCTTACGGGGCAAGATCCTTACGTCGCGGTTTGGATACTGCCTACTATGCGGTCCGATTTCAAGCCTTTCGGCTTGAGCCGGGAGAGCCATGGCCTTCGATCACCGCCCTTCGCCGGGAGACCGACGATGTGGAACGGACACCTGCGCCCAGGGCGGCGCGGATTGAACTATGTGGCATCGCCACGGAAGGCGCGTGATCGTAACCTGCGGCGCAGCTGGCCCTGGTATAACGTGGCGGGGGATAGGATAGGGGGTCTGTCCATCGTGGGCGGCCCTGATCTGCTGGGTGTCGAGCCAGACGGCCGGTCGTCGGGGAGGAGCCTCCGATGACAGGCAAAATGTTAGGACGGATTGGCCGTCCCAAGCGTGAGAAGGTGTTCGGCGAGGGCAGGGCGATCCCGCTCGACCGCAATGCCAAGGCG
>CAXTWC010000301.1:0-4577 GCA_964247805.1 uncultured Acetobacteraceae bacterium
GATACGACGAACCAGGCACAAGTGCTGGACGAGTACACCGTCGTGACCGGTAGTGACGGGTATTCGACTGTTTACTCCCTCGGTGAAATCGATGCGGCATACCGCAGCGGCCCCGTAGCCCTGGTCGCCTATGATGATGGGACCGGAACCTACCCGTCGATCAGCGGCAATGGTGGGGTTTTCCGGTCCACGGCTCCAGGCGACAGCAAGGGCGGACGATACGACTCCAACATCCAGGACATCACTGTCGCGGTGGCCTGCTTCTGCCAGGGCACCCGCATCCTGAGCGAGTCTGGCGATGTGCCCGTCGAGCAGCTTACCGTCGGGATTCGCGTCGTGACCGCCCGCGGCGCTCTCGCCCCGGTTCGATGGATTGGCCGCCGTAGCTATGCCGGGCGGTTCCTGCGCGGCAATCCGCAGGTGCAGCCAATCCGGTTTGCCGCCGGGTCTCTCGGCGCCGGCCTGCCGCAACGTGACCTTCTGGTGTCGCCCAAGCATGCCATGTTCCTCGACGGTGTACTTGTGCCGGCCGACTGCCTGTTGAATGGCAGCAGCATCGTGCAGGAGCGCGGGCTCGATCGGGTCGACTACTTCCACGTCGAATTAGACACGCACGATATCCTGCTCGCCGAGGGTGCTCCGTCGGAATCGTTTCACGACGACAACAGCCGAGGCATGTTCCACAATGTTGCGGAATTCGAGGCGCTGTATCCGGATGGTCTGTCGAGGGATGGCTACTGTGCCCCGCGAGTAGAGGATGGCGAGGCCCTGGAGACGATCCGGCGGCGCCTGGCGATCGTTGCGGAGCAAGCGGCCGCTTAGCTGCCGTCCTGGATCTCGAAATCGCCGGGCTGTGCGGGGGCGAGCGGGGTGAACAGGCTCCGGTCAGGTTTGATGTCCAGCAGCGGCGTGCCATCCAGGCAGTCGAGACCCTGGACCAGCACGGTCGCCCCCTCGATTGCAACGATCTGCACGATCGACGTGCCGAGCGGGTTGGGCCGCACCGGGGAGCGGAGCGAGAACGTGCCGTGCACCGTTCCGTCGTTGGCCGGGCTTTGCAAAACCAGGTCGCGCCGGGAGAGGTGCAGCCAGTAGATCACCTCCGCTCGCTGATAACTTTCCAGGCCAGCCAAGGCGGCGGCCCAGGGCTCGAACAGCTCCAACCGGCAGACCGGTCCATCAATGCGGCCCTGCCGCGGCGTCTCCATGCGCGATGTCCAGGGCGTCCGGATGCGGCCGATGAACACCAGCCCGGCATCCTTGGTATCCGGCGGCGGGACAGCGACTTCGGACGGGCGGATCTCTGATTCGCGAACCATTTGGCGACCCTCTCGCGTATGCCTGGACGGAGTATCCACCCAAACAAGACGGGGGAGAACCCTGCGGCATGAACTAGGGCTGTCGGCCCCTCGATCGACCAAGCCGGCGGGCGAGGCTGCGGGAGATGATGTCTGCTAGCAGAAGGCTCGCCGCTGCCAATAGCAATGCCACTCCCCCGAGCTTGGCTGCCGCGACTTCTCCGCCCGGGATTTCAGTTGCGGAGTAGATCGCAAGCGGCAATGTCTGCGTACGTCCCGGGATGTTGGCGACGAACACGATGACCGCTCCGAACTCGCCCAGCCCGGCAGCAAACGCCGTGATCGCGCCCGAGAGAATGCCGGGAGCCACAAGTGGCAGCGTGACCGCCACGAAGCGCCGGAACGGGCTGGCACCCAGGGTGCGGGCGGCCGCCTCCAGCAAAGGGTCGAGCGCCTCGAATGACAGACGGACGGAGCGCACGATCAGGGGGAAGGTCATCACCGCTGTCGCCAGCACGGCGCCGGCCGTGGTGAAGACGAGGCGTATGCCAAACCAGGTCCACAACACCGACCCTAACGGCCCGCGGATGCCAAACAGCAGCAGTAGCATCCATCCGACGAGCGCGGGGGATAGCACCAGCGGGAGGTGCACAACTGCGTCCAAGATCCACCGCAGGCGCATTTGTGGACGGGCGAGGAGCCAAGCGACAAAGATCGCTGGAATCAAGGACACGGCAACGCTGGATGTGGAGACGAGCAAACTCAACTCGACGGCCTGCCACTCCGCATTCGTCAGAGAGAAAATGTCCATCCTCAAAGCCCTAGCCCGATTGCGTTATGGCGCCGATACGTCCCCCACTCGGATGCCGAGTGATTCTTGGCAGTCTCACGGCAGGAAAGCTTGCTCGATGAAGCCTTTGCACCGCGCCATGTCACGTCGTTTGTTGATCCGCCTTGCGTCCGTTGCCAGTGTCGCCCCTTGTGCTGGTGGTGCCGCTGAGGAGCCGGTGCAGATCTACGCAGCGGCAACCTTCCGCACCGTGCTGGAGAAAGTTCTGTCGGCGTACCGCGTCACGGTCGCGCCGCCATTGCTGTGTATGCGCCCACGCCAGTGCTCGTGCAGCAAATTGCGGCGGGCGCCCTAGCCGACATATTCCTCTCCGCAGACCCGAACTGGATGGACGAGGCGGCGGGGCGGGGCCTGATCCGCCCGCAGACCAGGCTCGACCTCATGGGCAACGAGTTGGTCCTGGTTGGTCCACGGTCCGATACGCCGCCACACGAAGTCCACGATGCAGCGCCGATCCTGGCATTGGTCGCACGTGGGCGGATCGCGATGTGCGATCCGGATAGTGACCCGGTGGGGCGTTATGCCAAGGCAAGTCTACAAAGCCTTGGTGCATGGTCCGCCGTTCAGGCGTCGCTCGCCATCGCGGAGAACAGTCTGCGCGCTGTCCTCCTGGTCGACCGTGGCGAGGCGGCAGCGGCCATTGCTTTCGCGACGGACGTCCAGGGTGCTGGAAACGTCAGCATTGTAGGAGCGTTCCCGGACGCGACGCATCCGCCCATCGTCTATCCGGTCGCGGTGACGATCAAGTCCGAGGGGACCGCCGCCGAAACGCTGATGACATTCCTCCGCTCGCCGGAAGTTGCCAGCATCCTGCAGTCCAGCGGCTATAGGCCCCCGCCGGCGGCGCGGTAGCCGCGCTAACGCGTCGAGCGGCGAGCGCGGTAGGCAGCCGGGTCACGTCGGTGGTGGCCCGCCACCACAGGGCTGGACACGCTGAAAATCGAGTCGTTATATCTGTCCGTGCATAACGGAGCCTGGACATGCGCGCGGCTGTGATCGGATGAGGACGCTCGCGACGCCATGATCGCATTGCCCCGCCACGCCGAAGTTTGTGCCCATCATGGCCCGGTCAAAGGCTTCGCGCTCTCGGCCGAGATGTTGGCCACGCTGGAGAGACAGCCCCGTCCGCTGTGCTCGTCCCCAGCCCGCCAGCGTGCCAAATTGTGGGAGCTGAACGGCTCTATCCATTGCTCGATCATCGGCACCTGCCTGACCACCGGCGAACTCCGCCGCGCCATGAGCAAGTTCGCGAAGAGCGACGTCGGGCACCTGACCGACCACGAGTTGCACTCCGAAGCCGTTGGCCTGTGCGGGGTGCACAATGCGTGCTCGAAACTGCTGAACAAGACGCTCGACCAGCGGCATCAACTGGTCCTCAAGCAGTTTGCCCGGCTGCAAGGCGAGGCCACCGTGATGGAACGGTGGCGCGAGGCGCGGCAGGCTGGTGACATACCCGGCGCGTATTGGGCCGTGCTGACCCACCCCGACGTAGGCTCGACCGGCATACGGCAGGCGTTCGGCGACGTTCACATGTTGTCGCACCTCATCGGGTCCGCCAACCGCGCCGACATCAAGCGCCTGGCCGTGCTGGAAGCGGAGAAGGCCGAACTGCTCGCCAAGGTCGAACGCCAACAGGTGCGGCTGTGCGAAGCCGTGACATCGCGGGACGCGACCATCCGGCGCCTCAGTTCGCTCGCCGCGGAGCAGGTCACACAGGCCGGCAAGGCCGAGCCGAATGACGAACTCGCGGCTCTTCGCCGCTTGGTGGGTGATCTGCAAGCCCGGCTCACGGCCGAGCGGGCCCGGCGGGAACGAGCGGAAGACCGGTTGACCGAGGCGTCCGAAACGAGCCAGGCATGGAAGTCGCGTGCCGCTGCCCTGACTGGTGAGCGCAATGCCCTTCTGCGGGAATTGTGCGCCTTGGAACAGGACCAAGGCGAAACCGAGGATGCCACGGTCCCGGCGGCACTCCCGGCAGAACGCGTGCTGTATGTCGGCGGCCGACCCGGCGCGGTCGAACAGATGCGCGACGCCCTTGCGGCCGCAGGGGGGGAGCTGATCGCCCACGATGGGGGGCGGCATGACCAACCGTCCTTGCTGGCCGGGTTGATCAGCCAAGCCGATCACGTCGTGTTCCCTGTCGATTGCGTCAGTCACGATGCGGCGCTGACGGTGAAGCGCCTATGCCGCCAACTTGGCAAGCCGTGGTCACCGCTGCGCTCGTCCGGCCTTGGCTCGTTCCTGTCCGCGCTGGCCGGAATGGCGGACGAAAAGATCTGCCACGAGACAACACCCTAATTCACCAACACGGAGGAGGATCGTCATGGCTGTCATCACGCCGATCGACATGAACAAGCACCCATTCCTGACCGGAAAGGCGAAGCGCCTGTTCATCGACGGCAAGTGGGTCGAGGCGGCTTCGGGCAAGA
>CAXTWC010000302.1:0-4575 GCA_964247805.1 uncultured Acetobacteraceae bacterium
GTTGAGGGCGAGACTGCGCTTGCCGCGGTTGGAGTTGGCGAAGAAAACGCTGACGTCGTCGCGCATCTCTCCAACGCTGCGCGTGGGCTCGCCCTCGTCGACGGACTCGACCTTGATGACCTCGGCCCCGTGATCCGCCATCGCCTGGGTCAGCATCGGCCCAGGCAGGAAGCGCGACAGATCCAGGACGCGTATGCCCTGCAGCTTCACGCTCCTTGCCTCCCGAGGCTGGTCCGACGCGTCAGAACGGCGCGTGCTCCTTGCCGAGCAGGTCGCGGGCGATGATGCCAAGGTGCACTTCGCGCGGACCGTCTGCCGACTCCATGCCGAGGCAATCCCGCAGCCGCTGCTCGTGTGGCAAATCCTTGGCCCAACCGTAATGGCCGTTCAGGCGCATGCAGGTGTAGAGTGCCTCGTTGGCCACTTTCACACCCCACCATTTCGCCATCGACGACTCCTGGTCGTGGCGCTCGCCCTGATCCTTCTTCCAAAGCCCGCGGTAGCAGAGCAAGCGGGCGGCTTCCAACTTGGTGTACTCGGTCGCCAGCTCGGTCGCCACCGCCTGCCACTTGGAGAGCTGGCGGCCCATGACGCTGCGTTGTTTGACGTACTCGATCGTGTCCTCGAGCGACTTCATTGCTGCGCCGATGCAGGCGAGCGGCACGAAGCAGCGATTGTAGCCGATGATCGTCATGGCCCAGATAAAGCCTTTGTTCTCCTCGCCGATCATGTTAGTAGCGGGCACGCGGACGTCGTCGAAGAATAGGCTACCCCCGCGGTCGAGCCGCTGGCCCATGCGCTCGAATGTCGAGACATGCAGACCGGGCGTGTCGGTCGGCACGCAGAAGAACGATAGGCCGCGCGGGCCGGGTCCGCCGGTACGGGCGGAGAGGAACACGACCTTGGAGACGTCGCTGAAGGTGATGCTGGTCTTCTCGCCGTTAATGACCCAGTGATTGCCGTCCTTGACCGCTTTGGTGCGGATGTTGCCGGCATCAGCGCCGCCGCCGGGTTCGGTGAAAGCGAGCGACATCATCTCGCCCTTGGCGATCCGCGGGATCCACTCCTCGCGCAGCTCCGGCGCCATGGCATGTGCCATCTCGCCGAGGTGGATCGCGTTGCTAATGATATAGCGGATTTGGTGGTCGCAGCGGCCGATTTCCTCGCAGACGATGCCGCAATCGACGAAGGACGCGCCTTGGCCCCCGTATTCCTCCGGCAGGCGCAAGGTCAGCAGGCCGGTGCCGACCAGCTTGTCGATGAACTCTTGCGGCAGCCACTCGCCGGTGCGGTCCCACCGCTTGTAGTTGGGCAGCAACTCGGCCTCCGCATACTTGCGGACGGAGTCGCGGATCATTTGCTGTTCTTCGCTGAATCCGAAATTCATGGTGGTGTCCTCCCGCTTATTGTGGCGCTGGTGCTTGGTAATACGGCCCCGTAATCGGCCGCTTCCAGGGCGAGTATCCTTCCCGCTGGTAGGCGGCAGGGCCGAAGCGGAAATGCTTGGCTGCGTCCAGACTTTCTACCGCCGGCATATTCGCGTCGTAGTAGCCGCGCGCAGTGGCAGGACGTGGCCCCGCCTTGGCGACGTGGCCGAAGCCGAGGCGGCCGATGATGCGCTCCAGCAGCCAAACGCAGTCGATCAGCTTGTCGATGTCCACGCCAGTGGGGATCCCCATCCCGTCCAGCATGTGCATCACGTCTTCCGTCGCGGCCATGCCGCTGGCGCGGCCGTTGCCGCCGTACTGGCCGCCGCCGATACCGCCGAGCGTGCCGTCAATCACCAGCGTGTCGGCCGGGCTGAGTGACCGCAGCCCGGCATACAGCGAGGACAGCGCCATCCCCCTGGCGTTGTGCATGTGCAGGTGGAGCTGCCGCACCGCCGGCCAGCGTTGCCGGAGCGCAGCAATGTCCGCCTCCACCTCGTGCGGCAGGCACCAGCTCTGGGAGTCGTGCAAGCCGATCTCGACGACCTCGATCCCCGCCTCCGTCAGCAGCCCGATCTCGCGTTCAATAAAGCCGAAACGATAGCTCTGATCGAAGCCTCCCATGAAGTTGGAACCCCAGGCAGAGCCCACGCCCACGCGGCCCTTGCGGACGCCGCGCGCCTTGGCGTCGGCCACCAGCGCGGGCCATCCCGCCATCAGCTCCTCGATCGAGCGGTTGACGTTGCGACGGCCATGGACGTCGCAAATGTCGAGGAACAGCGTGCACCACTCCTCCTCCACCGTCAGCGGGGGTGCGTTCTGTTGCGCCAGCGCGCGCGCCTTGGCGTTGTGGATGAACGGCAAGTAGGTCACGCCCGGCATCGGGTGGAAGGCGCGGAGCAGATCCGGAAACTCGGCCATCTGCGGCACGAAACTCGGGCTGACAAAGGCGCCGACGGTAATGCGCTTCAAACCTGTCTGGGACAGCGCGTCCAACAGTTCGGCCTTATCGGCGAGCGGGATCCTGACATCCTCGATGCCGATCCCCTCTCGCATCACCTCTTCGTTGTAGACGACCGTCGGCCAGCGCACGACTTCCCCCAGCTTGTTCGCACGGCTCGTTCAATCGCCGGCGTTGTAATTATCTAACTATATAACTTCGCATGGATAGGTCAACGTTAGCCGATCACTCCACGCTGCCGCAGCCCGACCAGCGTATCCGGCGACATGTTCAGTTCGCCCTGCAGCACCTCCGTCGTTGACTCGCCCACGTGCTGACCCGGGAAGCGGATCGCGGCGCCCATCTGCGCGAGACGAGGCACCGGTGCGGTCAGGCACACTTCGCCGCTGCCGTGATCGGGCACGCTGACGAAATTGCCGCGCGCGACGACCTGCGGGTGGACCATCAAATCGGCGATGTTCTGGATCTTCTGCGCCGGCACGTCCGCTGCGCTGAAGGCGTCCAGGATCTGCGCCGTGGTCCGCTGCTGCAACCAGGCGTCGATCAGCGCGTCAAGCGCCGGACGGTTAACGACCCGCGCCTTGTTGTCGCGGAACAGTGGATCATCGACCAGTTCGGGCCGGCCGATGGCGTGCATGATGCGGGCGAACACCCGGTCGCCGGTGCCGCTGATGAAGATCCAGTCGCCGTCCCCGGTGAGGTAGGCCCCGCCGGGCGCCACATAGTCCGGCGTGTTGCCCGTGCGCTCCGTGACGGTGGCGTCTGCCCGGTAGCGCACCGGCATGTCCTTGAGGAACGGGATCATCGTCTCGTAGAGCGCCAGGTCGACGTCGTTTCCATTCTTTTGATTGTTGCGGAGCTTGCCCAGCATCGCCACCACCGCACCGAAGGCCGCCCACAGACCGGCCGTATAGTCGCACACCGGCAGTCCGGCCTGTTGCGGCGGCGTCGCCTTTTCCCCGGTGACGTAGACCAAACCGGAAAACGCCTGGGCGTTACGGTCGAAACCGGGCACGTCACGCCACGGTCCGTCCTGCCCGTAGCCGCTGATGTGCACCACGATCAGGCCCGGCCGGCGCGCCTCCAGCCACGCCTTGGTTGCGCCCCATCGGTCCAGCGTGCCGGGGCGGAAGTTCTCGATCAGAAGGTCGGCCGTCGCGATCAGTTGACTGAGGATCTCCAGCCCCTCTGGCTGGCGAATGTCCAGTGCGACAGACCGCTTGTTGCGGCCCATCTGCGACCACCAGTAGCTGCTGTCCCCGCCAGGCGGATAAGCGCCGAGCGTGCGCATCGGGTCGCCCGCGCCGGGCAACTCGATCTTGATCACGTCGGCGCCGAAATCGGCCAGCAGCGTTGCGGCGAACGGGGCAGAGATGAAGGTTCCGAGCTCGATGACGCGGATCCCCGTCAGGGCCGCGCACGGCGTCGACGCCGGTGCCGCGTCGGTCTGAGTCATGATCTGCTCGCCCTCCCTTATGGCGCGACGCGCGCGCAGAACCCGTTTCGGGGCCGTTTGCACTAATCATGTACCTATTATCGCTGCGCAGCAACGAGCATCGGCAGCGGGTTGCAGAGTCGGCCAAGGCCATCAAGTTTCGGCCACCATGCTCTACAAGGGTTCATGACCGACACGATTCCACCCGCCAGGGCCCCAAAGGCCGCCGTGCTCGTTGCCGCGCAGTTACGCCGCCAGATCGTCACCGGGCGCCTCAAGCCCGGCGACAAGCTGCAGCCGGAAAGCGTGCTGCAGACCGAATTCGCGATCTCCCGCCCCACCATGCGCGAGGCGTTGCGGCTGCTCGAGTCCGAATCGCTCATCACCATCAAACGCGGCAAGCATGGTGGCGCGCGGGTGATGTCGATCGACCTCGGCGCGATCGCCAGCCAGGTCGGCGTGTTCCTGCAAGTGGAGGGCACCACGTTGCAGGACGTCTGGTTGGCGCGCACCGTCATCGAGCCACCGGCCGCCGGGCTGCTGACGATGTTGCGCGACCCGGTGGCCGTCGCCACCCTCGAGGCCAACATCGCTGCTGCCCGCGCCGCCGCAAAGGACGACCTGATTCGCTACGCCGACCTGGCTGCGGAGTTCTCTCTCCTGATTACCCGGCATTGCGGCAACCGGACCATTCATCTGCTGGCCTCGCTGATCTACGACATCATCCGGCGGCAGCACGAGAACGTCACCGA
>CAXTWC010000303.1:0-4565 GCA_964247805.1 uncultured Acetobacteraceae bacterium
TCTCCGGATCAACGGGCTCCCGCATTGATGACCAAACTCGACCCCGTCGCCGGTCGGGTTCTGGCGTAGTCACCACCCGCCGGATTGCCCGGCGGGTGGCCTCGTTCGTCTAGATGCGACCGAGCACCAGAAGTACGATCAGAATCAGCACGATCAGGCCGATGCCGCCAGTCGGACCCATCCCCCAGCCCGCGCTATAACCATAGCCGCCGCCGCCCAGCAAAAGAACAATTAGGATGATGACGAGAATCGTACCCACGGGTGACACCCCTTCCGGTGTTGCTTGCCCCACTTGAACGCCTTACCGGATCGTAAGTTCTCACACCCGCGTGGCTGAGGGTTGACCTTTCTCGCTGTGCCCCCGCCTCACTCGGGATGGAGGTGGCGGCGGAGAAAATCCAACGTCCGACTTTGCGCCTGGTCATGGGCGACCGGGTCGAAACTATCCCGCTCCTCGCAGCCGAAGCCATGGCCGGCACCTTCGTACACGTAGATCTCCACACCGGGCTGTGACGCGCGGATGGCCTCGACGTCGGAAAGTGGAATGCCGTGATCCTCGGCGCCGAAGTGCAATTGCACCGAGCAGTGTGGGAGCTCCTCACGGGTGGACGCGATCCCACCGCCATACCAACCGACCGCGGCTTCGAACCGTTCCATGCGGGTGGCGCCCCACCAGGCGATGGTCCCGCCCCAGCAATAGCCGACGATGCCCAGCGTTGCGCCGCCGAGTGCATCGGCGGACGCCGCAACGTCGGCCATGACGCCTTCCGACGGGACCTTGGCGCGGAGCTCCATGCCACGTTTGCGATCGGCTTCGCCATAGCCGAGTTCAACGCCGGGCTCGGCACGATCGAACAGGGCCGGGGCGATCACGGCGTATCCGGCCTCCGCGAATTGGTCGCACACGGTCCGCATGTGGTGGTTGACGCCGAATATCTCCTGGATCACCACGAGGCCCGCTTTGGCATTCTCGGGGCCGGCTTTGTAGGCGCCGAATGTATGTCCGTCGGCTGCGGTCAACTTGATTAACTGTCCCATTTCGTCACTCCGTCGGTCGTGGCACGATGGTGCCATGGGCGAGATCATAAACTTGCGCAAGGCACGCAAGACTAGGGAACGTGCGGCAAAGGCAAACGACGCTGAGTCAAACCGGGCGCGTTACGGCCGCACCCTGTCCGAGCGGGAATCGGATCGGTTGCACGCAGAACAAGCGACGAGGCGCTTGGACGGCGCGCGGGTAATGCAAGACGATCCGGAGGCCTAAGGGTCTGCCGACTAGACCGCCAACCTCTATTCTACTCCCTCTCCCCCTGGGAGAGGGCCGGGGTGATGGCGGACAAAGCTCCCGAACTCTCGCGGCTTTCGGCGGCAGGAGGTCCCTCACCCCGACCCTCTCCGAGAGGGAGAGGGAGAGGGAGAGGATATTGAGGGAGAGCTAAGCAGCCGGCGGGCTGGAAGTGTGCGTGGCCAGCACGTATTCGGTGTCGCTGTCCACTTCCTGCAGCCGCACTTCGTAGCCCCACAGTGCCGCGACGTAGCGCAACGTCAACTCCGCATCCCGCTTGGACAACAGCTGACCCGGCTTCGTGCGGTGCTGCAACATCAACCGGCGATCACCCGCCAAGTCGACGTCCACCACTTGCACGTCCGGATCACCCTCGCCCGGGTCGTAGCTTCGGGCAAGGCTGCGGCGAATGGCGCGATACCCGGCGTCATCGTGGATCGCGTCCACCAGCAGGGTTGGATCGGTCGTATCGTCCATCAGGCGGAACATGCGGAACTGGCGCATCACAGCCGGCGAAAGGAATTGCAGCACGAAGCTCTCGTCGCGGAAGTTCGCCCAGGCGTATCGCAGCGTGCCCAGAGGGTCGCCATTCCCGGCGATGTCGGGGAACCAGTTGCGGTCCTCCAGTGTGGGCTTGGTGCACATCCGCTCGATGTCGGTCATCATGGCGTAGCCGAGCGCATACGGGTTGAAGCCGCCGCTGCTCGCCGGATGATCGAAGCCGGGCTGGAAAATCACGTTGCTGGTCGAATGCAGCACTTCGAGGAACGAGGCGTCGTCGATCTGCCCCGTCTCGTGCAGCCTCGTCATGATGCGCTGGTGCACCCAGGTGGCACAGCCCTCGTTCATCAGCTTGGCCTGTGGCTGAGGGTAGAAATACTGCGCGATCAGCCGGACGATGCGGATGATCTCCCGCTCCCAGAACCGCAGCTTGGGAGACGTCTTCTCCATGAAATATAGCAGATTCTCTTCCGGCAGCCCCAAATGGCGGCGGCGCTCACCCACCGGGTCGGACGCTGGCGTTATCTTGCCGATGGGTACGGTGCGCCACAGATCGTCGTAGATTTTCTCGTCGTAGTCGCGCCGCTCTTTCTCGCGCTTGCTGTCCTGCTTGAGGTTCAGCGGGCGCGCGCCGCCGTGGCGGTGCACCCCGTGGCGCGACAAGGCGTGTGCCGCATCCAGCACGCGCTCCACTGCGGCCACGCCATACCGGTCCTCGCAGCCGCTGATGTAGGTGCGGGCGAATTCCAGGTAGTCCAAGATCGCCGAGGCTTCCGTCCACTGCCGGAACAGGTGGTTGTTGCGGAAGAAGTGATTGTGGCCGAACGCCGCGTGCGCGATGACCAGCGCCTGCATCGTCGCGGTGTTTTCCTCCATCAGATAACTGATGCATGGATTGGAATTGATCACCACTTCGTAAGCCAGGCTGGAGTAGCCCTGCCGATAGCTCGACTCGTGCTGCAGGAAACGTTTTCCGTAAGACCAGTGGCGATAGGTCAGCGGCATGCCATGGGCGGTGTACACGTCCAGCATCTGCTCGGACGTGATGACCTCGATCCGGTTTGGATAGACCTCTAGACCCAACTCTTCGCACGCGATGCGTTCGATTGCGTCGTAGCTGCGGCGGAGTGTTCGGAAATCCCAGTCGGTGCTGTCGTAGAGCAGGGTCATGCCGTGTTAGCCGCCTTGCGCCCGAATAGATCGCGGAACACTGGGAAGATGTCTCCCTTATCGGCCACCCGGCGCATCGCCAGCCGCGGCGCGCGATTGGATAGCGGCTCGTAACCCCGCCACAAATCGGTCTGGCCGCGTATCAGCGCCGCCGACGCCGCGACCTCGATATAGGCGAAGTGCTGCACCATCGGCAGGATGTCCTCCTCAAGCATCGCCACCGCCTTCTGCGTGTCTCCACCGGAGCTGTCGCCATCCGAGGCCTGGGCCGCATAGATGTTCCACGAGTCCTTCGGATAGCGTGCCTTCTGGATGCGGATCAGCTCGGCCAGCGCCGTCGACACAACCGTGCCGCCACTGCGCGGGTCGGTGAAGAACGTCTTCTCGTCCACTTCCTCCGCCACTTCCGTATGGCGGATGAAAACCAGTTCCACGCGCTTGTAGCGCCGCTCCAGGAACACGTGCAGCAGCAGGAAAAACCGCTTGGCCAGATCCTTCATCTGCTCCGACATCGAGCCGGACACGTCCATCAGGCAGAACATGACGGCCCGCGCGGATGGCTTTGGCACGTGGCTGTATCGGCGGTAGCGCAGATCCACCGGGTCGATCCACGGCACCCGTGCCAGGCGGCGCAACGCGAACTCCAGCTCGGCGCGCAGCAGGGTTAGCCGCTCCGGCTCGAGCCCCGATTTCTCCAACGCGAAAACATCCGCCTCAAGCGCCAGCACCTCGGGCGGCTTGGGCCGGCGCAGGCCGATGCGGCGCGCCATCGACTGTCGCATCGTGCGTCCCATGTCGATCTGCGATGGCGTGCCATCGACGCTGATACCAGCGCGAACCGGCGACATCGTCTCCGTCGCCACGATCTGGTTCTTGACCAGGTCCGGCAGTTCGAGGTCTTCGAAGAACAGGTCGAGGAACTCGTCCCGGGTCAGGACGAAGCGGAAGCCATCCTCCCCATCGCCACCACCTTGGCCGGCGCCTTGGCCACCACCGCCGCCACCCCGGCCCGACGGGCGCGCCAGCCGGTCACCGGTCGAGAACTCCTTGTTGCCGGAAAATACCATCTGGCGCTGGCCGCTGGAGAACACGGTGTGAAAGCTCGGCTCGTGCAGCGAGTCCGACGGGATGGTGACGGCTTGCTCCTTGCCGGCCTCGCGCAGCGTCCCGTCGGTGATGGCGTCGCGTGTCGCCCGTGCGACGGCAGCACGGGCCCGGGCGATCACGCGTTGCCGGTTCTCGAGGTTTTTCCCGTGGGGGTTTGGCCTACGATCGATGATGTCCAATGGGTTGTTCTCAGGCCGACTGTTTCACTCGCATGTACCACTCCACCAACCGGCGCACTTGGCGTTCCGTGTAGCCGCGCGACACCATCCGGCTGACGAAGTCACTATGCTTCTTTTCGGTATCGTTGTCTTTCTTCGAGCCGAAGCTGATGACGGGCAGCAAATCCTCCACCTGGCTGAACATCCGCTTCTCGATCACCTCGCGGATCTTCTCGTAGCTGGTCCAAGACGGATTCTTGCCGTTATTGCTCGCCCGAGTCCGGAGCGCGAACTTCACCACCTCGTTGCGGAAGTCCTTCGGGTTGGCGATCCCGGCCGGCTTC
>CAXTWC010000304.1:0-4536 GCA_964247805.1 uncultured Acetobacteraceae bacterium
GGCGAGCGCCCCTCCGCCCGCGAGGAGGCCGACAACCAGCCCGCTATTGGTCCAGTCCAGCCGATTGCCCTGGTCCAACCCGGCATAAAGCATGGTGAACCCGATGCTCGCGTAGGCCAACCCGGACCAGTCGAAATCCCCGAGCAGCTTGGCGTTGATGGGTTCGCGCGGAACGCCCCACCAGATCGCGGCGAACATTGGTGGGAGCGCCAGGCAGTATTGCCAGTAGATCCAGTGCCAGGACCAATGGTCGGCATACCAACCCTCCAGGGATGCGGCGACGTTCTGGGATAGCTCCGAATTCATCGAATAAACAGCTAGCCCATAGATCACGAGTTGGGCCGGGAGGCTGCGGATCACGAAGCTGATCGTCAGCGGAATGGATGTCCCCGAGCCGATACCCGCGAAGGCAAGCAGCCCGAGGAAGGCCGTCAGGTTCGTGGTCAGCGGTGCCAGGAGCGAGGTCAGGAAGAAGACCGTGATCCCGGTCAGCAGCACCCGGCGTGCCCCGAAGACCGCTCCCAGATACGGCGACGCCACGCCGACCAGCATCTGCCCGACTCCGAACATAGTGGTAATCCAGGCGCCTTCGTCGAACCCCGCATGGAGTCCGCCGCGGAGGTCAGCCAGGCCAAAGCTGGTGGTTCGTGACCCGAGCGTGCCCATGACAGACCCCAGCAGAACCCCGACGATGCCGACATACGGGCGCCAGCTGCCGATGCGGAGTCGCGGCGGGTGCCCCTGCGGCGATCGGTGAAGCGTCACGCCAACGGCACTGACCGGGACACCCGTTGCGTTCATCATTTCGTCGTGTCGATCGTGGCTTCGACGGACATGCCGGGCCGCACCAAGGCGCCCAGTGACGGGTTGGCGTCCAGGACGATCTTGACCGGCATCCGCTGCACGACCTTGGTGAAGTTGCCCGTGGCATTGTCCGGCGCCAGCAGGGCGAACGTGCTGCCGGTGCCGGGCGACCAGCTGTCCACATGGCCCGAAAGCACCAGGTCGGGAAAGGCATCCACAGTGACGCGCGCGGGCTGCCCGAGCCGCACGCGGGTCATTTGCGTCTCCTTATAGTTTGCGATGACCCAGATGTTCGGCAGTGGCATGACCGCGACGATCTGAGCGCCGATATTCACGAATTGGCCCGGCCGCACCTGGCGCTGCCCCACCATTCCGTCGACCGGGGATCGGACCTGCGTGTAGCCCAGATTGTTCGCCGCCAATTGCACCTGGGCCGCGGCAGCGTCGCGCTGTGCGGTCAACTGCTTCTCCTGGACGTCTAGGCTGTCCGAGAGAGCCTTTGCTGGTCGAGCGCCGCCCTGCTGAGCGCGAGTTGCGCCGCCGACCGTTTCTCGTTGGCGTCCGACTGCTCGACGGCCTGCGGCGTCCCGGCGAGACGGCCGACGAGCAACAGCCTTTGCCGGTTGGCCTCCAAATGGGCGCGGGTTACGTCCGCGGTGGCCGCCTCGATCGTGGCCTCTGCCTGGCGAACCAGGGCCCGTTGAACCGCCTTCTGGTTTGCGAGGTTGGCGAGTGTGGCCTGGGCGGCTGCACGATTGGCTTCGGCCTGAGCCGCCTGGGCGCGGTAATCGGACGGTTCGATCTCCGCCAGCACATCGCCGCGCCGGACGGTTGCGAAGTCCTGCACGCTCACCGTCGCTATGTAACCGGAGACCTTGGCCGACAGGGGCGTTAAATCGCCCGCAACAAAGGCATCGTCGGTCCTCTGGCTCAGACCGGCTCCAGTCCAGCGATCCCAGTTGTTGGCAATGAACCAGGCCGCGACGCCTGCCGCGGCGATGAATGCGATCCGCAGCAGCGGCCATAGCCATGACGTTCCGTGCGGGGCCACGCCGGTCGGGGGCAGCATCGGAGGCGGCGGAAGCGCACTCGCATCGGCCGTCGGTCGCAAGTCGGGTGCCAGCAGCGCCGACTGGCTCATGCCACGAGAGCCGGGACGCCGACGACCACAGCTTTTGGAGAATAGCCAAGCTCGGACCTATACAACATGATAGGTGTAAGGGTTGACAGCCTGTTCCGCGGCCTCTGTTCGATGAACAAGCTACCGCATACCGCTTCAATCGTGGAGACGAGACTATGGCGAGATACCCGGCGGCCGAGACTGCCGAGAAGCATGAGCGCATCCTGCAGGAGGCGTCCCGGCTGTTCCGCGAAAATGGGCTGTCCGGCGTCTCCGTCGGCGACCTTATGGCCGCCGCCAACCTGACCCATGGGTCGTTCTACAACCACTTCGAGTCCAAGCAGGATCTCATCGGCAAGTGCATCGACTGGCTGAACCCTCGCGCAGTGGGGCGCATCGCTGCGTTCAAGCCGACTGAGGCGGGGAAGCGGGCATTCGGCTCGATGTACTTGAGCGAGACATCGCGTGCCGAGCCGGGTCAGGCGTGCCTCATGTCCACACTGGGAGCCGAAATCGCGCGTGAGCCTTCCGCACGCCCGGCCATGACCACCTACGTGCAGGCTTTCATCGGCAAGCTGGTTTTGCATTTCCCCTGGTCCCGGCCCACCGCTGCTCGAAAAGAAGCCATTCGGATGACGGCTTCCATGGTCGGTGCGCTGGTCCTTGCCCGGTCGGTGGATGACGAGGCTCTCTCGAAGGAGATCCTTCGGGCAGTCATGGGGCAGTTCGCCGAGAGTGGCTCCGACGCTGGAAAGCCGCGACGCACCGCTGTCTGAGCCACCGGCCGGGGGGCCCTGAAAATGGGCCAGGGGACCTGGATTCTTGCGCTTGCCCATTGATGAACCCCTCCCGAAGTGCCCAACGATCCCCGACGGATTGCCTTAGGCCGAGGGAAGCTGCTCGATGAGTTCGCTTGTCGATAGAATCGCGTGCGCGAACATGGGAGCGTTGGTCGCCGCGGCGGCCATGCCCTCGGCGCTGAAGGCCGCCGTGGCGTCCGGCACAAGCGTCACGTGGTAGCCAAGTTCCATCCCGAAGCGCGCCGTTGATTCGACACAGCTGTTGGCAATCACTCCCACGAGGATGATCTTCTGAATGCCGTGCTGCTTGAGTTGGAGGTCAAGGTCGGTGTTGGCGAACCCATTCTGTGCCCAATGCTCCTTGACGATGACATCCCCCTCCTTCGGCCCAAACTCCTCGTTGAACTCACCACCCCAGCTTCCTACCTCGAAAGCCCGCACTGGTTCGCCCTTTTGGATGAACATGTTGATGTGCTGCCAACCCTGGTGGTCGTGGTCGCATGCCCGGTGATGCGGAACGATGAAGACCTGGATTCCCAGTGAGCGGATCGCCGGGATGAGCCTGCGCAAATTCCCGAACATGCCCGAGGTGTCGGCGGTCGGCTTGATCGCGTTGTAGAGCTTGCCGCCCTCGCTCATGAAGTCGTTGTAGGGATCGACGATCAGCAGAGCGGTGCGATCGGTGGCATATGTCTGGGTCATGGCGATGCCTTCCAGCGGTGTGCGTTTGATGCCTTATGGCCGTCAGGCATTGTGATGCTAGATCGACGCTGAAGGCCAGCATGTCAAGCACGTGATGGCATCTTAACGAGTTCTGGGATACCTACGCCGGTGCGCGCTGATTACGCAGCGGTTTTAGCCCGACCACGCGCAGCGAAGGCCTGCCTGAAGATTGACATCGTAGCCTGACGGACGTCATGTAATGGCGCTACCCGTCTGAAGTCTGGCATCGGCGCGTGATGAAGGATTGCGGCTTTCAGTAGGTCCAAGCCGTGCTGTGCGTTCAGTCGGCGTCCCGGCTCGGGTAATTCAACTACCAACAGGAGACTATCGATGAAGATAAAGCGACGCGGCTCAGCCGCATGGTCAGGATCACTGAAGGAGGGAGTCGGTGAGATCTCAACTGCCAGCGGTGCCCTGAAGTCTTATCCGTACGGCTTCAACAGCCGATTTGGCGATAAGCAGGGCAGCAACCCCGAAGAATTACTCGGCGCCGCTCTTTCCGCCTGTTTCACGATGGCATTGTCGCTCGTCCTTGGGGAGGCCGGGCTTACGGCTGACAACATGGAGACGACGGCCGAGGTCACCCTCGAGCAAAATGACCATGGTTTCGCCATCACCGCCGTGCATCTGAGGCTGAAGGGCAAGGTCCCGGGCGTGGATGCCGCGACGTTCGAGAAGCTTGCCCAAGGAGCGAAGGCGAATTGCCCAGTCTCCAAGGTGCTGAACGCCGACATCACCTTGGAAGTGGAACTGCTCGGCTAAGGTCGCCGTGCTCCGACCTTACCTGATCCTTGTTACATGCGTGCTAGCATCAAGCCTTGCATTCATTGACGGGTCGGTCGTGAACGTTACCCTTCCCGCGATCGAGCGCAGTCAGGGTGGCGGGGCAGAGGGTGTGCAATGACTGGTCACCGGATATCTGCTCCCGCTAAGCGCGCTTCTGATGCTCGGCGGCTCCCTCGGGATCGATACGGGCGCCGACGACTGCCGGGAACACTGGCCTGGTCGACATAGCTCCGGGCTGCCAGCAGAACCCGCAACACCGATGTCAGCAACTACGAGGCGGCGTTGGCATCGGCAAGCTTACCC
>CAXTWC010000305.1:0-4481 GCA_964247805.1 uncultured Acetobacteraceae bacterium
TCGGTGACAAAAAGAGCGTCCCAGCCGCTCAGCACCGGCTGGTACACGGCCGGGGCTCCGTTGGCCAGTTCGAGCCTGGGCGTGCCCTGGGCGGTGTTTACGGTGACTGGCTGGTTGGCCATCAGTGTGAACGTAACACTGCCGCCGGGCTGCAGCGTCGTGCCGCTGGCCACCGACCTCGTCAGGCTGGCGAGGAACAGCGCGGGGGACGTCACTTCGGTGATGTCGAGCGGTCCCACCTCCGAACTTGGGGCTGAGGCGATAGCGGTGGTGCCGGCGCTGGTACCGGCGCTCGACCATATCTCTTCGGTGCCCGCGACGTTGGGCGCGCTGAACAGGAACGTACCATTGCTAGTGCTGAGGCCGGTCGCAACCAGCCCCGTCGCCGGCGCTCCGGCTGGCGTCAACTGCACCGTGCCAGCCGCCGTCCCGTCGGTGCTGTAAAGGGCAGTCCGCCCGTTGAGGGTTCCCTCGAACAGGGCAATACTGCCGTTGGAGGTGAAGCTGTAGTCGGCGGAAAACAGGCCCGCCGCGATCTCCTGCGTCCCGGCCGAAGTGCCATCTGTGGACCACAGCCCGAACTGGGCCGCTCGCGTCGGTGGCCTGGAAGATCGCGCGTGTGCCGATCGAGGTAAGGAGGATGGGATCAAAGGCGGTTGCGGATGCGCCGGCGGGCGCGAGTTCGACCGTGCTGGACGTTGTCCCGGCGCTGACCCACAGCCTGTTATGGCCGGACGCATCGTTGCCGGTGAACACGGCCTGTGTGCCGAGGCTGACCATGTATTCGGGCGACAATCCGTATGACCCGGGCTCGTCCGGTGCAACGTTGGCAACTGGCACCTCGTATGTTCCCGCCGCCGTGCCGTCCGCCATAGCGCGTAGCCGCTTGCCCCATCGCTGGCGCTAAATAATGCAACTTGTCCAATCGAAGTGAACTGGGACGGGTAGGGAACTTCCGATCCAACGGCGTCGTGGAGCACCTGCGTGCCACTGCCGGTCCCGTTCGTCTTCCAAACCACCTGGACTCCCGCCGCGTCGTAGCCGGAGAAAAGCACCAGTCCCCCCAACGGTGTCAGGTCATGGGGCGGCACCTCGAAGTTTGCCGTGCTGGAACTGCCGCCACCGCCGATCGGCTGCGTGCCGGACGCGGTGCCGTCAGTCAGCACTAGGTCATACGGGCCCGCGAAGGCGACGAAGAGGATCTTGCCCTCAAACGGGGTGAAGTCGGCCGGCTGCAGATCGATGTTGTCGGGCGACAGCTCGCCAATGGTGGCGGTGGAGATCTCCTGCGTCCCGAGCGGCGTGCCGTCCGTGACCCAAAGCCCGCCAGCGGAAAACAAAGCTTCGCCGTCGTAGGCGATGATGTCCGGCGGTGGGTTCACCTCGCCGCCTTCCTGCGCGAACCTAATCGTAAGCACGGCTACCTGAAGCATGCTGCTGCTGGTGGGCGGCGAGGTATTCCAGAGCTCGGCGGACACCGCCGTCGAGTAGCCGATGCTGCTGCTGCCAACGTAAGGCACCGGCTGCGAAGTCTGCCCCGGCGTGGAAGCGACGAAGACGTATTAGTTCGGCATGCGTTCGCCTCCGGGCGTTCTTTTTTATTTGGTCTACGGCGGTCTGCTCGATCGGGCAATTTGATAGTGAGCTGCGGGAAGCGCTGCGGCCGGTTCGAAGCATTTCCTCCGCCTTATAGGGACTCACCACGGGTTGGCCGATACCTATTTAGTACCGGATAGCTTTCGGAAGTCTGTTGGATTTTCCCTTCCTGAAGTTTCCGAACCCCTGCAGCGGCCCGAGTTGCGGGTTGCGCCAGGATCGGCTATCGCGACGCGCAATGTCACGCTTCGCGCCGAGTGCCGAACCGTCGTTGGACCTTCGGGCCAACGTCACGTCATCCGCACGCCAAATGTTTGCATTGCAGGACTTGATCCAAGCTCTGCGGCAGTGGCGGCTTGGGATTACCCTCGGTTGGCTGGATATCAAGCTACGCTATCGCGGCTCCGTGATTGGGCCATTCTGGCTGACGCTCTCCACGGCGGTTATGGTGATCGCCATGGGCGTGCTTTACGCCGAGCTGTTCCACATGGAGCTGCACGACTACATGCCGTTCCTAGCGCTCTCGCTTGTGTTGTGGAACGCGCTTAGCGGGATGGTCACCGACGCGTGCGTCTGCTTCACCTCTGCCGAGGGTATGATCCGGGCCGTACGGATGCCGTTCGCCATCTATGCCGTCCGTGCCGTCGTGCGGAACGGGCTGGTACTTGGGCACAACGTCGTGGTCATCGTGGGCGTTTTTGCCTTCTTCAACGTCTGGCCAGGGGCGATTGCCAGCCAAAGCATCCTCGGCATGGCCTTTTGGGTCGTCGATTCTCTGGCAATCTGCCTGCTGCTTGGCACGTTCTGCGCCCGCTTCCGCGATATCGGACCGATCGTCGGCAGCGTTATGCAGATCGCCTTTTTCATCACCCCGATCATCTGGCGCAAGGACTCTCTCGGGGCCGGCGCCGCCTGGTTAGTGTTGAACCCGTTCTATTGCCTGCTCGCTGTCGTTCGCGAACCCCTGCTGGACCAGCATCCCGGGATCTCCACCTGGATCGCGCTTTGCCTTTGGAGCGCCGCCTTGTGCAGTGGCGCCTGGCTATTGTTCGCTCGCACCCGCTCACGCCTCGCATTTTGGGTGTAGCGAGATCATGAGTGCCCAAGTCCTGGTTGAGAACCTCTCGATCGACTTCCCGATCTACCACAGCAACGCCCGCAGCCTGAAGAAAACTGTGCTAGCCGCAGCCTCCGGGAGATTTGGCGAGGATCGCCAGCACCGGGTCGTCGTGCAGGCACTACGGGATGTGTCTTTCCGCTTGACGCCCGGCGACCGCCTGGCCCTGGTCGGCGGCAATGGCGCGGGTAAGACCACTCTGCTACGGGTGCTGGCCGGCATCTACGAACCGGTCCTGGGCCATATCCATGTCGACGGCATCATCGGGTCGATGCTGGATGCCAATCTCGGCATGAACATGGACCTGTCAGGGCGTGAGAACATCATGCTCCGCGGCTTGTACAACGGCATGTCTACGCCCGAGATCGCCGCCATGGCAGCGGACGTGGCCTCCTTTGCCGAATTGGGCGAGTTCCTGGAATTGCCCGTGCGGTTCTACAGTGCGGGCATGACGGTGCGGCTGGCGTTCGGCATGGCTACGGCGATGAAGCCGCAAGTGCTGCTGATGGACGAATGGTTCCTGGCTGGCGACGCCTCGTTCATGGACAAGGCGAAAGCCCGGCTCGAGTCCCTGGTTTACGGGGCGGAGATCCTGGTCCTGTCCACCCATAGCGAGAGCGTCGTGATGGACTGGGCGACCCGCGTGATCTGGCTGGACCAAGGCCGCGTGCGGGAGGACGGCCCGGCGCGCGAAGTCATGGCACACTACAATGGCCGCGATCCCGAGGAAGAGAAGCCAATCGCAGCCGTCGCAATCGGCTGAACGCGCACTCACGTCAGCTAGAAGCAGGGGTAGGCTGGTTGGTCAGTGCCGCAGGAGCGCTCTAGCTCCGCAAACGCCATGAAAATATGGTAGAACGAACTGGCTGGAATCTTGTCGTGATCAGCCGGCCATTAGCGCCGAAATGCTCGTGCCACATGCCCCGGGGACAGCCCGACAGATGCTGGTCCAGCAGATGCTCAATCCCGGCCTGCAGCCGCACCAACGTATGGATGTCATGACCCGCCATGGCCACATAAGCCTTCAGGGCCTCTGTCTGCGGCCATAAGCCGGGAGGAGGCGCGCCGCATGCTCCCTTCCCGCCCGACGACGTCTATGATCGCTGGCTCGATATGGTCACCGGCCTCGCCAGGCGCCGGATCCAGCAGCTCATCGAAGAACTCGCCGATGCAGCGGCTCGGAGCATGATGGAAGCGCGTCAGGAACAAGGTCAGCAGGGTGTCGGTGAAATCGGCGTAAAAACCGTCTCCGCTGGCCTCGAACAGGGCCAGACAGGCTTCCATCAAAGTGGATATGCGGGTTCTGCTGGCGGTGCCCTCCGTCCGGCGGCAAGGTGTTGTGGTACCCACCAGCTCCGGCCGCCATACTAGTCTTGATCCACTTAGCAGTGCGCCTGTCAACGGCCATTGGAATCTTGCTCGAATGTGGGCGTGGAAAATTTCCCTCGTTGTTATGGTTAGTCGCGTCCGTAGCCGCGGGGCGGCTGGATGTCGGCTAGGTTGCGGATTCCGACGTAAGCCGCCCACCTATTCCGATCTGATGCCGCCCACCGTTTCAATCTCAAGCCGCCCACTATTCTGATGATGCCGCCCACCCTGCTTGGGTAGCGGGCATCCGGGGAAAGGATTGTCTCGCGGGTCAGCAATGACCTGGCTCCAGTGCCGCTATCGCAATCGATGGAGGGGCGGGATGCCGACACAGAGGCTATCCATGCGGATCAAGCAGTTGCTGACGATGCGCTTCGGCGCCGGGGCGAGCACCCGGGAG
>CAXTWC010000306.1:0-4424 GCA_964247805.1 uncultured Acetobacteraceae bacterium
GCTTGGCTCCACCAGCGTCCTTCCAGTGTTCCTTAGAACGTGGCTGGCTAGTCGAGCCCTCTCTTCCTGGGAGAGGGTTGGGTGAGGGACCTAGCCGCAGTCACGTGCTCACGCGAAGAAGCTCCCTCGCCCCGACCCTCTCCCAGAGGGAGCGGGAGAAGAGAGCGGAGATTACGTCCTGGGGATGCAGTCATGCTGAAGTTGGCGATCATCGGCTGCGCAGCCGGCCTGTTGGCAGGTTGCGCGCAACAACCGCCGCAAGCCCAGCCGCAGGCGGCTCAGCAGCCGAAGGACGCCTGCCATGCCGGCGCAGACGCGAGTGGCATTGCTAGCGGGTTCTTCTCGTTCTTCACCGACGACCTGAACGGCTGCCTGTAGGCCACCCGACCTACCAGTGCCGCTTCCACTCTCGCGTGCCGGCAACAGCGGCGGTCTTGGCATACAGGGGACTGGGCGCGCCACCGGGCTGGGCGCCGCCGAGATAGTGATAGAGGTCCTCGATCAGCTCGCCGGATTGCGCGTCGGCGGCCCAGATGATGTGTTCATAGTCGAAGCTGCACATGGACTGCCGGGTCTGGCAGAACGCATTGACCGTGTCGGGCCTGATACCACGAGCCGGCACCCTTTGGCCCATGATGGTCTTCGGATGGATGATCCCCTCCATGACCCCGCTGGCAGGATCCCGGTACCGGATCAGCAATGGGGTGCGGTGAACGGGGGCCTGGGCCCAGTTGGCGCGCTCCGCGTCGAGCAAGACAGGTTCCAGGCGGGCTCCACTCGTCTTGAACCGCTCCTTTTGCGAGAAGCTGCGTGAGGAGACCGTGACGAGCCATGCCGCACCACCGATCGCGGTACTGACCATGGCCGGTAGGAGGACCGGTCCGAACATCAGCGCATCGCTCCCGCTAATCGACCTGGTGCAGACCTAAGCCGGTTGGGCAGCAAAGTGATCGTCAGGGTCATCGGCACAGCGACTCTCGTGCGCAGTTGCATACCTTTTATCTCCCCGGGCCTTGGATTGCTATCGCTTTGCGCGAAATACAGCGCGCAAGCCATTGCGCAGACGTCCTAATCCGGCTCCACGGCCACGATCCGGTACAGCATCTCGTCGCCATCCAGCCGCGATACCCGCACGATTTCGCCGGGTCGGACGATCTGCGCCGACAAGCTGTAGAGAGGCTCGTCCTCACTGCCGAGGCCACGTAGGGCCCAGCCGTCCTCGATCTTCACCAACTCGCCCGATCGTACCGGCTGACCTGCGCGTTCACGGCCGGTGAGCCACGGAACGGTCCCAGTCTCCCAGGCCGCCGCATCCAAGTGACCCTGTGGATTGAGCGTGACCCGCAGGTGCATCCGATCGTCCAGATCGCCTTCTGGGTGACCCGGCCCGTGTGCCAGCACCATCGTGACCTTGACCATCGTCCAACCCCTGGGAATATCCCCACGGGACTAACGCATGATAGGCCTGGGTCGTTGCCATCTGGTTAGATTGCGACGCGGACGCCCAACTCCACCACCCGATCGCTCGGGATGCGGAAGAACACGGTGGCGGGGACAGCGTTGCGCACCATGACCAGGAATAGCCAAAGCCGCCAGATCGGCAGTTTCGGCACCAACGCGCGCACCAGCACCTCGCGACCGAGGAAATAGCTGACCTGCATCGGGTCGTAATCCACGCCGCGGCCCCGCAGATCCTCGAGCGCCCGGGGGATGTTCGGGCTCTCCATGAAGCCGTAGCGCAGCAGCACGCGGTGGATACCCGGTGCCAGCTCGGTCACTTCGGTGCGGCGCTCGGGCCCGACTTCCGGTTCGTCCACGTTGGTGACGGTGACGAACAGGACCTTCTCGTGCAGGACCTTGTTGTGCTTGAGGTTGTGCAGCAGGGCGGCGGGCACGTAGTCCGGCGTGCCGGTCAGGAACACGGCCATCCCGGGAACGCGGATGGTGCGGGATTGCGGCAGCCGCTTGAGGAAGGAGGCGAGCGGCAAGCTGTCCTGCTTCCAGCGTGCGAGCATCAGGTCCCGTCCCTGCTTCCACGACGTCATCAGCGCCATGAGGGCGATCCCCAGCAGCAAGGGGACGTAACCGCCCTCCGGCACCTTCAGCAGGTTGGAGGCGAAGAACACGCTATCGATGATGAAGAAGAAGCCGAATACGCCGACCGCCAGGGGGCGTGACCAGCCGAATTGGCGGCGGAACGCAAAGGCCGCCAGGATGCAGGTGCAGATGAAGGTGCCGGTGACCGCGATGCCGTAGGCCGAGGTCAGCGCGTCGCTGCTACGGAATGCCAAGACCAGCAACAAAACGCCGATGAACAGCGCGCTGTTGATCTGGGGCACGTAGATCTGTCCCTCCGCGGTGGTGCTGGTGTGGGTCACCGTCATGCGCGGCAGGAAGTTCATCTGCATACATTGTCGGGCGATGGAGTATGCGCCGGAGATCAGGGCCTGGCTGGCGATCACGGTGGCCATGGTGGCGAGCACCACGAGGGGCAGCCGCAAGCCGGGCGGCGCCATTAGGAAGAACGGGTTGGCGATCGCGGCCGGGCTGTGCAGGATCAGCGCGCCCTGGCCGAAATAGTTGAGCACCAGGCAGGGCAGCACGAACCCCATCCAGGCTACGCGGATCGGGACGGCGCCGAAATGGCCCATGTCGGCATACAGCGCTTCTGCCCCGGTCACCGCGAGCACGACGGAGCCGAGCGCCACGAAGGCCAGCCAGCCGTGGCGGATGCAGAACAGCACCAGATAGTGGGGGGAGATGGCGGCCAGCACGAACGGCTCGCGAATGATCTCGATCAGGCCGAGCACGCCGATGGCGGCGAACCAGACGGCCATCACCGGGCCGAACACGCGCCCGACCCGGCCGGTGCCACGATACTGAACGGCAAACAGTCCCACGATCACGGCGCAGGCGATCGGGACCACGTAGGGTTGCAGGTCGGGCGCCGACACCTCTAGCCCCTCGATGGCCGATAGCACCGACACGGCCGGGGTGATCACACCATCGCCGAAGAACAGACAGGCGCCGACGATGCCGATGGTGGCGAGGATCGCTTTGCCCCGGCCGTCCTGCGCTGCCCGCATGGCCAGCGCCATCAGGGCGAGGATGCCGCCCTCGCCTTTGTTGTCGGCGCTCATCACGAGCACGACGTATTTGATCGTGACGATGAAGATCAACGACCAGAAGATCAGCGAGAGGATGCCGAGGATTTCGAACTCGGCCACCCCCTGGGTGGTGAAGTGGTCGAGGCTGGCCTTGAAGGCATAAAGCGGGCTGGTGCCGATATCGCCGTAGACGATGCCGAGGACCGCCAGCAGCGCACCGACGCGGATCGGACCTTTGGCATGGCCGTGAACGTCCTTGGGAACGCCTGTGGGAACGTCCCCTGGCACGCCCGGGGGGACACCCTCGGGTATCCCGCTCGGGGCAGCAGCAACAAGGCTCATTCCAAGACTCCAATTCGGGGGAGCAGTATTCCCGCAGTCACCCCGCCCGGGACAGCTGCGTCGGTGCGGCCTCGTGCTTCGGGTGCAGATAACCCCGCGGCCCCTCGGTGTTCAAGCGCGCCGCAGGTCACGGCGTCGGGCGGGTGCCGAAAATGGCACTTCCGACACGGACATGGGTCGCGCCGTGACGGATGGCGATCTCGTAGTCGGCTGACATTCCCATCGACACGACGCGGAGATGGTGCCGGGCGGCCCGCTCGGCGAGGCCGGCGAAATGGCGGCTGGGATCCTCGTCCACAGGGGGGATGCACATCAGCCCGGTGAGCGCGTCGCCAAACCGTTCCTGGCATTCCGAGATGAAGCGATCCGCGTCGCCGGGCGGGATGCCGGCCTTCTGCGGCTCCTCGCCGACGTTGATCTGGACCAGGAGGTTCGGCAGCCGGTCCCCCTTCGCGTGGGCCGCGGCGATCGCGTCGGCCAGACGCTGGCGGTCGAGTGTCTCGATGACATCGGCGACACGGAGCGCCTCCCGCACTTTGTTGGTCTGCAGGGGGCCGATCAGGTGCAGCCGAAGGCCGGGCGTCGCGGCCTTGAGGTCGGGGAATTTGGCCTCGGCTTCCTGCACGCGGTTTTCGCCGAAGCACCGTTGCCCGGCCGTAATCGCTTCCTGGATGGTGGGGGCGTCGTGTGTCTTGGAAACTGCCACCAAGGTAATGTCGTCCGCCGAACGGCCTGCAGCAGCGGCGGCGGCGGCAATTCGGTCGCGGACTTCACGAAGGCGTTCTTCAACGGATTGGGCGTTCATTTCCGATCTTTCCTGTCGTTTGCGATGGTATTCTGGCGTTAAAGTGGGATGTGGCTCAGCCGCCACAGTGTTTCGCAATTGCCATGCTCAGGCTCTGTCAGTGATTGCGAGATTGTGAACGGCGCAGCAATACTCTGGACAGGTCTGGCTGCCCCCGCCCTTCTGGGGAT
>CAXTWC010000307.1:0-4422 GCA_964247805.1 uncultured Acetobacteraceae bacterium
TGTACGACCTGTGCGTCGAACTTTCCACGAAGCACGAACTATCCGATGCGACGTTTACCCGCGCCAAGCAGGTAATGAGTGATCAGCAGATTGTAGACTTGGTGACCATCTCCGGCGCCTACGTTTTAGTGGCGATGCAACTAGCTACGGGTAAAGAAGGCACGCCAGATGGGTCCACGCCTCTTGCGCCGATGCCGGCTGGATGGATGTTAGAATAGCAGGCGGGCTTGCAGGCCAGCTAAACCGAAACAGCCCTCACGCGACCCAAGCTCCTCCGCCTCGGCCTGATCGGGCTCGTGCCGACCCTCCAGCCACCGCTCACGCTCGCCGCTTTCATCGGGGTAGGGGCAGGCCGGCGCCATTCCGGTGGTAGACCAATCCATCTGTGCTCGGCACAGTAACGCCGGATCCAGAGAAATCGACGAACAGGCGGGTGTGCATTGAGCAACGAACAGTCTGACGCCAAGGTCATCCCGTTCCCGCGCCAGCTTCCGGTCGTGCCGATTGAGCACGAGCCGGATTCGGCACCAGCCGACGTCATGCCCGCGACGGTGGAATATGACGGCCGCACCTATGAGTTGGTGGCCCTCATCCGGCTATTGCCGTTTCACTGTGTCCGTGAGGCCTATGCGACTGCACCGCGGTCCGGGCAGGAATTCTGGGACGAGGTGGTGCGGCGCTGGCCGGGCACTGCGGCCGAGGTGATAGCTGGGGTGGCCCAGATTGATTAAGCGCGTGCAGCTAGTGTGGGTAACCGCACGCTGTGCAGGATCAGCGTCAAAACCTCACAAAGACGGCTTGGCGACCATCAGCCAGATGATGGCCAACACCGCAGCGAAGGCAGGAAAGCCTAGGATGAACCACAGCCGGAAAAGGCGGAAGTAAAGCTCGGGCAGAGGTGCGCCTGTGGCCACGGTTCGGACGGCCAAATTTCGCAGCTGGATCTGGATCCAGACGACCGGCAGCCAGCAAAGGCCGGTGATGAAGTAGAGGCCCAGGCTCAGCCCGATCCAGCCCGACAGCAGCGGATAACCAGCCAGATGGGCCAGGGTTGCGCCGGTAATCGGCTGTAGGATCACCGCCCCGGCCGTGAATATCGAATCGGCCAGCACAACGATCCCGGCGGTGTGGGCGATCAGGGCCGGGTCGCGCTGGCGGTGGGCCATCAGCATGAAGAAGGCAATGCCGGCGCCCGTGCCCAGCAGCACCGTCGCGCCGATGATGTGGAGGGCCTTCAAAAGCGTGTAGAGGTCCATCACCGTTCGTCCAGCACAGCCAGGGCCGCCAGGGCCAGAAGCCCGGCGGGAATGCTCTTCAGCAGCGGGCCCATGGGGTCGAGCCACAGGTCGGGACGCACCAGACTGCCGCCGACGAGATAGCCGGCTGTAACCAGCAGCATGCCTTGCAGGGCGCGAGCGGCCGTTGGTCGCCAAATCAACAGCAGGGCTAGGGCTATGTCGACCAGGCTGCCCCCAATCACCGCCCAGGCGGCCAGTTCTGCGTCCATGCCGGAGGCGGTCAGGACGGCGACGGCGCTACTCGAACCCACCGTCAGGCCGATCACACCCGACACCAGCCAGAAGGCGAACAGGCCGCCGAGGATGGTGGGCTTGGCGAAATAGGCGCGGGCGAACCAGCGCTCCTGTACGCCAGAAGGGGCGGCGGCCAACAGGGCCTCAAAGGATCGCGGCGTCCAGCCCAAGCGCGCGCCGTCTTCCGCCCGGCCGCGAACCCCCATCCGCAACTGCTCCAAGGCAGCGGTGCGCATAGGGCTGCGCCAGCCGAGCCAAGCCAAGGCGTCGCTGGCGGCGACGGCGGCTCGAGCGAGGATGAGCGGCAGGCGGATCGTCGGTGCGGGCCGCAGCCCCAGCCATCTGCGTAGACGGCCGATCAGGTCGATCAGCGTCAGCGCCTCGGAGTGAACCAGGTCCAAACGAACGCGCGTTGGCGCATCCGAACAAAGACAGCGCGCAACCGCGACCGCCAGGTCCTCGGCACCGACCGTCTGGACCAGGCTGTCGCCGAAGACTACGGGGCTGGCGCCAGGAAATCCCGCGAGGCCGCGCAACAAGGCCGTGCCGCCATAGGCCGCTGGGGCGAAGACGAGGCCGGGGCGTAAGATGATCCAGTCCAGCGCGCTCTGAGCAAGTAGAATCTCGGCCTCAAGCTTGGTGCTGTTGAAAGCGGTCGTCCGCTCGGCGCTTACCCCAGCGGCCGATATCTGGATAAAGCGGTGGACGCCAGCGCGATTGCAGGCCTGGATCAAGCGGCGGACGCCCTCGACATGGACAGCCGTTAGGTTGTCGCGGGGACTATCCTGCAAGGCGCCGGCGCAGTTGACGACGGCGTCGACCTCTACCAACAGGCTGGTCCAATCTTCAACGCTGAAAGTGGCGAGGTCGGCGCGCTTCCATTCCAAGGCCGGGAGGCGGCGGCTGGCCGCGCCGATGTTGCGGCCGAACCCGACTACCTGATGACCGTCGGCGGACAGCCGGGCGGACACGTATGAGCCAATGAGCCCATAGGCCCCGATAATCGCGATGCGCATTAGTGACGCTGCATCAAGGTCCCTCGGAGTAGCATATCAACCTCCCTGCTGCGCTCCGTTATCCCGGCAAATACGTCGAACTGCTCTCATTTGGCCGAACATGGACATACCGGCTGGTAGTAGACAAGCTGGCATGTCCCACGGTCGCCTGCACCAAGTGGATCGGTGCATTGTTGTCGAGGGCGTGGCTGACGTGGGCGTGGCGAAGCCAGTGCGCTGATACCCCCGCCGGCAGTCCCGCCCGCCTGGCAGCCGCCTTGACGATGTTGTGGACCTGAGAGGGGTTCATCTGATCCGCATCCCTCGCCTGGCCGGCCCGGGGCGCTGGCGGGAGCGGAACACCGGCGCATCTGGGTCGTCTGTGCGCAGCTGAACCAACTCACGCCAGACCGTGGCCTTCAACAGCACCGTCCGCGTCCGGCCGCCCTTGCCGAATACGCTGACCTGCCCGGCGTCGCCATTCGGCTGCAAGTGGCGGACCCGCAGGCCGCACACTTCGCTGATCCGCAGGCACTGCGTCATACAGCCCGACTATCTCAGTCGCGATGCGGTGAAGGTCTGCTTCGCCCCAAGCTGCCATTGCAATGTCGGTTCGCCCGTTCGGGGCTAGATCGTCGCGAAGGCGCTCAAACCGCTCCCGCAGGTCGGGCCACGGGAAGTGATGCTCCGGTCGGATACTGCTTAAAGCTGGTAGGTAGGCGTCCCTCAAACGTTGGGGTAGTTGCGCCCGACCGCGCGCCAGCGTCAGGACCGCTTCGTACAGCTTCTCCCACGCGTAGGAACCGTCTGCCATTACGCCGCCTCCCTATTCCACCCTGCCGGCATCGGGTGCGCCGCGTGCACGGCGGCCAGAGTCTCCAGCCAGGCGGCTACTTCCGGCGGCACGTCCATCAATCCCCGTGCCCACCGCCGCACCCGTGTCTCGTGTAGACCCAGCATTTCGGCCAGCCCGCGCTGCGACCATCCCATTAAGGTCAGGCACTCGCGCAGCCTGGTGGCGTTCATCCATGCCCTCCGATCGCGCGGATGATAGCCGGGGCAAACGTGGCGATGGCACCGAGTGTGGCGGCCAATGCCAGCGCGGGGGCGAGGAACCGATCACGGCGTAGTTTCAAAGCCTCGGCATCCAGCTTGGACCGCTCGGCCGCCAGCTTATCGTGCTCGGCTACAAATTTGCGGGTCTCGGCCTGTGCGCGCTCGATGCGGGCAACGACGTCGGCAAGATTGAGGCGGGCGGCGTAATCGGCGGTGGCGTCGCTCATCGGGGTGTCCCCTCGGTAGCCGGAGCTTGATGCTCTCGGGTGACGCAGTATGCGTCAAAGTGAGGCGAGTTACCAGAGGTGTGGATGGGTTCAGCGGCAACGGGCAGTGTTAGCCGTACGAAGGTACTCTCATTGATCGTCTACTGGCGGTAACGTCACCCACGGCGCCCTCCGTCGCAAGCCCAACTGCGGCACCTTGAGGGCGCATCATCCCTTTTTAAGAGGCGCAAGTATTCGAGAAACCCCCAAATTGCTGGCCTTTCTGGCCCCCCGATATCGCGCTCACAAGCCATCTTGGCATTCGGTGCGCTCCCAGCTATTTGCGCCGGCCATGTCAAAGAAGTTCCTCACCGACGTCATTCAGCAATCCGCTGAGATGACTGCCCTCGCATCCGGCCGGCTTGCTGCCGAGATCATCGACGCCATCAAAACCGAGATTGTGACCACCGGTCGATTTACCGTGCCCGATTTCGGATCGTTCACCGTGCGCGAGACACCGAAGCGTTCGGCGCTCAACCCGAAAACCGGAGAGAAGGTCGCCGTGAAGGCGGGTGCGACGGTGAGGTTTAAAGCGTCGCCAGCGCTGAAGGATGGTGCTTTTGCCGGTCTGAA
>CAXTWC010000308.1:0-4397 GCA_964247805.1 uncultured Acetobacteraceae bacterium
TCTTCACCAGGAAGCCGGTGCCGTCGTAGTAGTTCACGTCGGTGAACTCGAGCCCCAGGCTGCCTTCGCGGCCCAGCGTCCACGTGGTCTCGCGGATCAGCACGTCGACCTCGCCGGACTGCAGCGCGGTGAAGCGGTTGATCGTGGTGGTGGGCACGAAGCGCACCTTGGTGGCGTCGCCCAGCACGGCGGCGGCAACGCCCCGGCAATCGTCGGCGTCGATGCCCTTGATCACGCCCTGGCTGTCCGCCAGCGAGAAGCCGGCCACACCGGTGGACACGCCGCACACCAGCATTCCGCGCGACTTGATGGCATCGAGCGTGGCCGAGCCTGAGCCTTGTGCATGGGCCACGCCCATACCAACCCCAAATGGGGCCCCGCCCATCGACACGCCGATGGCGAGCACGGCCGCTCCGGCTGCCTTTAATCCGTTCATACTAGCTTCCCCCAGAAATCGCAGGGCAGTCCTGCATGAAACGGGACATCGCCGCGAACGCAACGAGAGTCAATCGAAGGTTGTCGCGGCTCGAAACGTCCGCCATCTCTGTATGGATGCTCCACATCATGAAGCTATGCGTGGGCGTGACCGAGCCCGCCGAGTTACGGGCTGACCCGCCCGCCCGCCATCTGACCCGGCACATGCCCCGCCGCGCCGACGAGGTCGTGGGCCAAGGCTCGCTGTATTGGGTCATTGCGGGGGCGATGCTGCTCCGCCAGCCCATCGTCGGCATCGAGCCGGCCACTCGCCGGGATGGCACGCCGTGCGCCGCCCTCGTGCTCGACCCGGCGCTGATCAACGTCCGCGCCCGCTCGGTCCGGGCGTTCCAAGGTTGGCGCTATCTGCGGGCGGAGGACGCGCCGGAAGATCTGGGCGCCGGGTCGGAGGAGGCGGAGTTGCCATACGCCTTGGCCCAGCAGCTTCGCGAGTTGTGCCTGATCTAGCGGACGCTCGCCCCGTTACCCCGTTTCAGTGAACGTCCCAATCCGCTTGGGACGCCGGTGCGATCGCCTCCCGCCGCCGGTCGAAATCGAGCACCATCCTCACGTCCAGGGCTGCCCGCGCCACCGTCAGATCGACCACGTCGTTGCGGTCGTAGTCTGCGAAGTCGTCCCACGTCTTGATGTTCGTCGAAATCTGCCCGCGGACCAGGCGTTCCTGCCAATGCTCCCGGGAACGCGTGTGGTAGTGGTGCACGCGAAGCCAACCCGGGTCGGCGAGGGGCTCGGGCAACACTCCGGGGAGTTCCCATTTGGGCAGGGTGCCGTTCGGCAGCGTCATCCGCCCAGCCGTGGTGGGGCCATGCGGGTTCGACCACTCCAACACCGTTTCCGGGCGCACGATGCTTTTGCAATGACGATTGGCCGGGTGATCGTTGGACGCCCGCTTGGTGAAGGCCGCGATGGTCAGGTCGCTTGGTTTGCGGTCGTGCTCGCTGCTGCCGAAGATGAGCCAAGGCACCGCGACGGCGCTCACTGCATCCAGTGCGGCCAGGCGGTCGCGGAGGTTGGCGCCCGGAGCCACCGCGATGTACTCGTCGGCATCGATGAAGGCGACCCAGTCGAACTGCCCTGCATAGGAGCGGCAGACTGTCGAATAGGCTGCCAACTGACTTGCGTGCCATGGGATGACGATCGTGCCAGGCTGTTGCCGCGCCGCGCCGGCCGTGTCGTCGATGCTGCCGTGGTCGAGCACGATCGTGGTGTCGAAGCCGAGTAGCCGATGGTAGACGATGTGCTCTGCAATCGAGTCGGCCTCATTCTTGACGATCGTGCAGACAGCCAGACGCATAGACTGGTTCCTAACTTTGTTCGGTTGGTGTCTCGACACCCGGTGAAGACAATCGATCGCGTCGCGCAACGCTTGTGGTCGACGTGTCTGCCGTCCGGGTATGACACTACGGCGCAATAGCAGTGTCATGCAAACGTATGTTCGCTTGTCGGGGGCCGCGACCCGGCTATGCTCCTTACGCCGACCTCGTTTCCTGTTCCCTATCCCGCGTCCCGAAAGGACTATCCTGATGCTCACTCGCCGCACCCTGATCGGCTCGGCCGCCGCGACGCCGCTGATCTGGAGCACCGCGTTCGCCGAGACGCCCAAGGATGTCGCGGTGATGGCGATGCAGATCGACGACATCATCAGCCTCGACCCGGGCGAGAGCTTCGAGTTCTCCGGCAACGAAATCGGCTCCAACTGCTATCAGAAGCTGGTCGAGCCGGATACCGCCGATCCCACCAAGATCAACGGCGTGCTGGCCCAGCATTGGGAAGTGGCGGGCGATGGGCTCACCTATACCTTCTACTTGTATCAAGACCGCAAATTCGCCTCGGGCAACCTGATCACCGCGCAGGATGTGGAGTGGTCGCTGCAGCGGGCCGTGATCATGGACAAGGCGCCGGGCTTCATCCTGACCCAATTCGGTTTCAACAAGGATAACGTTGCCGCCCGCATCAAGGCGATGGACGACCACACGCTGGTCATGCAGATCGCCGAGACCACCGCCCCCACCTTCCTGTTCTACTGCCTGTCCGCCAATGTCGGCGGCGTGGTGGAGAAGAAGCTCGCGCTCAGCCACGCCCAGGGCGACGACCTGGGCAATGGCTGGCTCAAGGGCGCCTCCGCCGGGTCGAACGCCTGGGCGGTGCGGTCGTGGAAGGCGAGCGACAGCGTCGTGCTGGACGCGACACCGGGTGCGCCCACCAAGCTCAAGCGCATGGTGATCCGGCATGTGACCGAGCCGTCCACCCAGCTGTTGCTGCTGCAGAAGGGCGACGCGGATATCGCCCGCAACCTGAACCCCGAGCAGCTGAACGCGGTGAAAGGCAAGCCGGAGTTCTCGCTGATCTCCGAAAGCCTGGGCGTGGTGAACTACATCGCCATGAACCAGGGCATGCCGGAGCTGGCGCATCCGGACGTGGCGCAGGCGGTGAAGTGGGCGATCGACTACGACGCGATCCAGAAGAACATCACCCCGGACACCTTCAAGACGCACCAGGCGTTCCTGCCCGAGGGCTTCCCCGGTTCGGTGAACGACAACCCGTTCCACAAGGACGTCGACAAGGCCAAGGCGCTGATGAAGCAGGCCGGGTTGGAGAAGGGCTTCACCGTCACGCTGGACCACCAGGCCGCCCCGCCGTTCAACGACGTGGCGCAGGCGGTGCAGGCGGATTTGGCCGCGATCGGCATCCAGGTGCAGTTGATCGCCAGCGAGTTCCGCCAGGTGATCACCAAGACCCGCGCCCGCCAGCACCAGATGGCGATGCTGCGCTGGGGCAGCGACTACCTGGACCCGAACTCCAACGCCCAGACGTTCTGCGAGAACACCGACAACGGCGACGCCTCCACCAACCGCACCGTCGCGTGGCGCTCCAAGTGGGAGGACAAGGACCTCACCGGCCGCGCCCAGGACGCGCTGAAGGAAACCGACGCCAGCAAGCGGGTGGCCGATTACGAGCAACTGCAGAAGGATTTCATGCAGCGCGCCCCGTTCGTGATCTTCCAGCAGCAAGTGGGCGTGGCGGCGCTGCGCAAGGGTGTTACCGGCTTCGCGCTCGGTACCCTGTCGGACGGGACGCGCTACACGGACATCGCCAAGGCGTGAGACGCCCCGCTCTCTTCTCCCTCTCCCGCGGGCGGGAGAGGGCCGGGGTGAGGGTGCGACGACCTGTCCGGAATGCGGTCTCAGTGGCTGAGCGGCCCTCACCCCGACCCTCTCCCGTGAAGAACGGGCGAGGGAGAAGGAGCGATCGTTGAAGCGTCTCCGCCTCCTCGCCAGCACCCTGGGCAGCGTCCCCATCACGCTCTTCGGCCTCGTGTTGATCACCTTCCTGATCGGCCGCGTGGTCCCGATCGACCCGGTGCTCGCCGTCGTCGGCGATCGCGCCCCGCAATCCGTGGTGGAGGCGACCCGGCACGCCATGGGCCTCGACCAGCCCCTGCCGGTGCAGTTCTGGCGCTACCTGGTCAGCCTGCTGCACGGTGACCTCGGCCGCTCGGTAATGACCTCGCACGCCGTCACGACCGACATCGCCACCTTCTTCCCCGCCACCATGGAGCTGGCCACGGTCGCCATCGTGATCGCGACGGCGGTGGGCATCCCGCTCGGCGTGCTGGCGGCGGTCAAGCGCGGGAGCTGGGCGGACCAGCTGATCCGGGTCGGGACGCTCTGCGGCTGGTCAATCCCGGTGTTCGTGCTCGCCCTGCTGGCGCTGCTGGTGTTCTACGCCAAGCTCGGCTGGGCGCCGGGTCCAGGGCGGCAGGACGTGCTGTACCAGGACATGGTCCCCCCGGTCACCGGACTGCTGACGGTGGACGCGGCACTCGCCGGCGACTGGGACAGTTTCCACGACGCGGTCGGCCACCTGGTGCTGCCCTCGCTGGTGCTGGCCGCCACCAATCT
>CAXTWC010000309.1:0-4383 GCA_964247805.1 uncultured Acetobacteraceae bacterium
CTTGGTCGAGATCAGCAGCCGGTTGCGCTTGCCCTTGATCGCCTCGCCCAGGATCTGCTCGGCCATCCCGTTCGAGTACACGTCGGCGCTGTCGAACAGGCTCACCCCGTGATCGAGACAGACATCGATCAGTCGGGACGCTCCGCTCGCGTCGGTGGAGCCCCAGGCCTTGAAGAAGTCGTTGCCTCCGCCGAACGTGGCCGTGCCGAAGCCAAGCGCCGGGACGCGCAAGCCCGAATGCCCGAGACGATTGAAGTCCATGGTACGCTCCTGTCGGTTGAAGGCGTGAGTTCGAGACAGTTTCCACCGTGGCGGCGACCGTTGTTCTTCTCCCTCTCCTTCGGGAGAGGGCCGGGGTGAGGGGCCTTGCCGGGGTGTGAGCACCGTGCGGGCACCCTCCTCACCCAACCCTCTCCCGAGGGGAGAGGGCTCTTAAAGCGACCAACCAACTTGTCCAGCGCTAGGCCGGACGGCGCATGTCGAAGCGACTGTCGGGGCCGATCGCCGCATAGGCGGATGGGCCACCAGCGCGCAGGATGATGCCGGCGTTGAACGTGTCGAACACGCCGTCCACCAGCAATCGCCGGTCGATATGGGCCGCGATGACCTCGCCCAACACCAGGATAGCCGGTGTCATACCACCCTGGGCGTTCTTCAGCGTTATGATCTCGGTGACCTTGCACTCGAAATGCACCGGGCTCTCCGCCACCCGGGGTGCCGAAACGAGTCGCGATGGGACCGCGGTCAGACCGGCCAGCGTGAACTCGTCGGTTTCGTAAGGCACGTGGGCACAGGTCTCGTTCATCTGCTCCGCGATCGCCCGGGTCGCCATGTTCCAGACGAATTCGCCGGTCTCGCGGGCGTTGCGCACACTGTCCTTCACGCTCGTACTGGAGAAACCGATGATCGGTGGCGTGTAGTTGAAAGCGTTGAAGAAGCTGTACGGCGCAAGGTTCACCGAACCGTCCGATCCGCGCGTGGACACCCATCCAATGGGGCGCGGGCCGATGATGGCGTTGAACGGGTCGTGCGGCAGGCCGTGGCCTTTGGATGGTTCGTAGAAGTGCATGTCGGCGTCGTCAGCCATGTTGGATCCCTCTCCGATGCGGCAATTTGTTATCCCAGCGCCTTCCGAGCCATGGCGATCGCCCCGGCGCGGGACCGTGCGGCCCCCACGAACCGGCGCAAATGCACGAACACCGCATCCGCCACGCCGGTCTGTTCCGCCAAAGCTGCGCCCTCCAGCCCCGCCCACGCTTCCGGCAGCGGCAGGCGCTGGCTGAACGAGCCCGGCTCGGGCGGCATGGTGTCCAGCATCCAATTGCCATTGGATGCGGGTGAGACGGCGAACAGCACCGGCAAGTCATGGCTGAACACCGCACTCTTCCACGGCATGCCGCGGTCGAGCACCAGGATGTGCGGGTCCTCACCGGCACTGTGCGCGGCTACCACCAGGGCGCTCGCTGCCATCCGGGCGCGCAGGCCGTCGACCCGGCGTCGCAGCACTGCCGCGACCATTGCGGTGGCCTCCAGGAACGCCGCGTCGTCTGCTTGCCCTTCGGAGGCTGCGTCCCAGGTCGGGTTGCAATCGCCGACCAGCGCCGCGAGCCCCAGCGAGTCATGCACCAAGGGCCCGACAGGCGAGACGCCGGTGTCGATCTCGTCGATCCGCTGCACCAGCGCTGCGTCCAGTTCCGCCGCGATCGCGTCCGTGAACGCCACCGCCTCTGCCGGCAGTAGGGCGGCGACGGCCTGCTTCCCGTAGACTTGCCAGATCAGACCCGCGGACGAAAACGGCGTGCCGTTCGGCCGCGTTGGAGCGCCGCGCTGGTGATGATCGAACCGGTTGGCTGCGGCGTCGAACACGCTGCCCACGTCCCACACGACCGTCCCGGTGCCGATCAACTCGGGCTTGCGGGTGCGCAGGAGGGTATGGTCCTGACCGGGCGCATGGACGCCCAAGGCAAGGCGCAGCACCGCGTAGGCGAACACCTCGTCACAATGGAACTTGCCCCCGTGGGTGACGAGGATCGGCATGGGCGCATCGTGCATCGGGTGATCCAAGGATTTGGCTGGGGCATACACCATTCGACGCTGTGACGTGAGCCCGGGTGGGTGGACGATCAGCTGGCGTGGCCGTTCCTCCCCTGCGCAGCGGCCTAGATTGCGGCCCCGCAGCCCGCTTGTGTTTACCGGGGTGGTCTATTACCGGTTCGAGGCCCCACGCGGCCGCGACCAAGAAAGGGTTCCGACATGACGCAGAAGACCAGAACGGCACGACGCACATTGGGCCGCAGCGATCTCGCGGTCTCGCCTGTCGGCCTCGGCTGCATGTCGCTGTCGGGCGTCTACGGCCCCGCCGACGATGCCGCGTCCGAGGCGTTGATCCACCATGCCATCGACCAAGGGGTGAACCACCTCGACTCGTCAGACATGTATGGCTGGGGCCACAACGAGACATTGCTCGGCCGCGCGTTGAAGGGGCGGCGCGACCAGGTCGTGCTGGCCACGAAGTTCGGCCAGATCCAACGCGAGGGTAAGCCCAACGGTGTGGACGGCCGGCCCGAATACGTGATGCAGGCCTGCGAGGCGAGCCTGGCCCGTCTCGGCGTGGACGTGATCGACCTGTACTACCAGCACCGGGTGGATCCGGCGGTTCCGGTCGAGGATACGGTCGGCGCCATGGCTCGGCTGGTGGAGCAGGGCAAGGTTCGCTTCCTCGGCCTGTCCGAAGCGCATCCCGACCGCATCCGCCGTGCCCACGCGGTGCATCCGATCACCGCCGTGCAGACCGAATACTCACTGCTGTACCGCGACGAGGCGGAGGAGACACGGCGCACCACCGAGGCGCTCGGCATCAGCTTTGTCGCCTACTCTCCGCTCGGCCGCGGCTTCCTGACCGGTGCCATCCAAACCCTCGACGATGTGGACGGCCGCCGGGCTGCGCATCCCCGTTTCCAGGCCGAGAACTTCGCCAGCAATCGGCGCCTGGTGGCACTGGTGGAAGCGGCCGCGGCCAAGCGGGGCTGCACGCCGGCGCAGATCACCTTGGCCTGGCTGCTCGCCCAAGGCGACGACGTGGTGACAATCCCCGGCACTCGCCGTGCCGCGCGGCTGGACGAGAATGTCGGCGCGCTCGACGTCGAACTGAGCCCGGCGGAGGCCGCGGAGCTGTCCGACGCCATCCCACCCGGCGCGGCCGCGGGCACGCGCTACCCCGCCGGCGGCATGGCCGGCGTGTTCGTCTAACAGCCGGCCGCGAACCAGGCGCGGGCTAACTCGCGGAGAGATTGTCGTCCAGGGCGTCCCGCGCCGCCTGCGCTTCCTCGTCCAGCTCCTGGGGCTCCTGGACGGCCACGCCGGGTGGGACGGCATCACCGGGGTCGATCGCGGCCTTGCGGGTGCCGCGCGCACGGCGTGGCATTTTCGGCGCCTCGGCCGGCTCGGCAGCGGGCGGCGGCGCTGCTGCCTGCTGCTGAAGGGCGGCGAGTTCGGTCTCGAGTTCGGCGATGCGGCTGTTCGCTGCTTTGAGCGCGCGGTTCATGTCGCGGCTCTTGGTCCGCAGCGTGGCATTGCTGCCTTCGAGCTTGGTGACCTGAGCCCGCAATTCGTCCTTGCTCAGTTTCGGAGCCACTGTCGGCACTAGTGCGGCCGTGATCGTGCGAGCCGGGGCGGGAGTGGACCGGCTTGGTTTGGCCGCCCCACGCGTCGTCTTCTTGGCCGGTGCTTCGGCCGGCGCAGCCGCAGCCTTCTTTGCCGGCTTCGCACCGCGTGATGATGTCTTGCGAGCTGGCGGTGTCGGCTTTGCAGGTGTCTTTGCTGGTCGGGCCATCGTTGTCTCCTATGGCCCATCGTGCGGGCCGGTTCGCGCGTATCGCCATCGCGGGTTCCGCGGCGCCGGGTCAAGCGGTGGACCCGTGTGTCTTGGCGATAATCGGCATATGGGGATTCACAATATCGCCAAGAAGACTGAGACTCGTGCGGCTGCTTACTGGAGCCTTGCTGTTTGTCATTTCCGCCCCGCCCTCTCCGGACCCACCAAGCCCAAATTGCCGCCATCATCCACGCGGTCGCATCCGGCGAGGCCACTGACGTCACCGACATCCTGGCCGCGGTGACACCCGGCGGCGGCAAGTCGCTGCTGCCGGTGATCGCGGCGTCCGCCTTGTTGTCGGCCGGCATGATCGACCGTGTCTGCTGGGTGGTGCCGCGCGACAGCCTGCGCCTGCAAGCCGAGGAGGCGTTCGCCGACCCAGCCTGGCGGGTTGCACTGAACCACGCAGTGACTCTGAGGGCCGCCGACAACGCTCCCGATCCGAGCCGGGGTTTGCAGGGCTACATCACCACCTATCAGAGTATCGCCGCGGCTCCCGACCTGCATCT
>CAXTWC010000310.1:0-4302 GCA_964247805.1 uncultured Acetobacteraceae bacterium
TCATAGACGGCGTTGGGGAGGAAGTTGATGTTCAACTGGCGATCGACCCCGAGCTTGGCCGCCAACTCGATAGCCTTCACTCGGCAGGCTTGGTCAAAGGCGTAGACGTTCTGCTTGTTCACTTGCCCAAGCACCTGCCCGGCGCCCTCGCCGTTTGGGCCGCGCACCAACGCCTCGAAAGCGTCGATCCGGTGCGCCTGAATATCCACGATGGGCTGGAACGCCATCGTGAACGGGAAATCGAAATTCCCGCCTGATATGCCATACAGCCCTTTGATGTGTCACCTATCGACATGCCCAATCCAGTTTGCACAATATTCGTGTTGAGCCGCTTCTCCGGCTGAAGAGAGGACTGTAATTCCGGCAATAAACAATGACCAGATGATCTGGTCGGTCAGTGGGTCGGCCCCGGTCCGTTGTAGCGAGGTTGCTGTCAATGTCCTGAGTTCCCCGGCAGATCCCGCCAGTCAGCCACCTGCGGCAAACGCATAGGCAACAAGGACCAGCACGAGCAGAGGTCCACACCATTTCAGCATCGGTTTGCTGGGCTGATCCGAACATCCATCTGAAACACTCCTGAGGGCGATGACTGGAGGGGGTAGCTACTGCAGTGCCACGAAAAGCTGCTGGCCACCGGGATCCCATCCGCGCCTGTATTCCAGCTTTTCGACGTCTAGACTCGGCCCACGGAGATGGTTGGGGGATGTGCGATTTACCCGATCTAGGTCTGAGCTGGAATTCATGATCTGTCTTGATTTGTCAGCAACATAGTCTTGGCTGAATGGCTGTACAGCACGGCCCCGGATTTCTATGCTGAGTCTGAGTGCTCCTTGGGTAATCCTGCTGCCGACGGGCCAGCGTTAAACTGACCCGCCACTGACACGAAGGCCGCCACCTTCCATCCTGCCGTCCAATTCGTCTTGTCCCGGCGCCGTTGCCGACACGGCGCGACGGTGTTGAGCGTTGTTGGGCGCTGAGCATCATCAGGCTGTGCATTTAACTGACTTGGGCGCATTATGATGCATGGTCAGCCCAAGCTGATGCCCCCTGTCGTGTCGGCTACTGAACTGACGCGATGCCTCGTAGCCATCGCGGTCTCGAGAGACCGCGCGGCGTTTCAAACCCTGTTCGAGCATTATGCGCCGCAGCTAAAGCGCTACTTCATCCACGGAGGGGTTCCACCGACTAGCGCGGATGATCTTGCGCAAGAGACTATGCTCAGGGTCTGGGTAAAGGCAGGCCAATTCGACCCTTTGAAGGGCTCGCCTTCAGCATGGGTGTTCACCATCGCCCGCAACTTCCGTCTCACGAGATTACGTGACCGCCAATTCGCGTTGATGGAGGACGATAATGTGATGGGGGTTAAGGATCCCACCCCAGGGCCCGACAGCTTGCTGTCCGCCCAGGAGATGCAGTCGCAGTTGCGTCAGGATCTTGAAAAACTGACCTCCATCCAAGCCGATTTGCTAAAAGCTACCTTTTTTGAGGACAAATCGCATCTAGAGATCGCACGAGAGCGTAATATGCCTGTCGGCACTGTGAAGTCGCACATTCGACGGGCATTGATCCGGCTTAGCCGCATGTTACCCGAGGGTCTATGAATACTAGCGAGAGAGTGCCGCAACGACATCCGAGCGAAGCGACGTTACTTTCTCATGCTTCGGGCACTCTCGGCGCTGCGCATCGGTTTGTCGTAGCAGCTCACGCGCTTCAATGCCCAGATTGCCAGGCAAAGATTGTTGCCGCTGAGCAAGTCGGCGGTCTGCTCTTGGACGATCTGGACGGCATTCCGATGCGCCCGGATGCGCTGCAGTCCTGCCTGGCGCGAGTAGAAGAGTACGAGAGTGAGGTCATACCGCCAGAGCACTCGATTGCGACAGAAGATCTCCCGCGTGTGCAGGTAGCCGGTGCGTTGCTGCCGCACTTCTTCGGAAGTCTCCGACCCGGAAGGCTACGCTGGATAGCACCCGGGCTCCGGCATGCCACGCTCATGAGCGACCAGCGAGGTACGCTGCATTTAGTTCGGGTAAAGCCGGGCGTGGCGCTGCCACAGCACGCGCACCTTGGATTGGAATTGACCTGCGTGCTGGAAGGTGCGTTCCACGACGCAAGCGGCCAGTACTTAGTCGGCGATCTTGGCGAAGAGGACCAAGACGCTGAGCGCGGCGGGATCGATCACGATCACCTCGTAGTGGCGGAGCCTCCCGGAGACTGCGTTTGTATCATGGCGACGAGCGGTCGTTTGAAGTTCGCCGGGTGGCTGGCACAGCTACTGCAGCCGGTCATGCCTTTTTGACGCAAGCGTTGGAGCAGGCGACACGCCGCCTAGCCTCTGCCTGTCAGTGGCGCTCCAAGTGATTGTGCCCCGGGGCCTACGCCGATGCAGTTGTGGTTCGTCATGTCCGTCTGGTTGCACCAGAGCGGGCGGCGCATAGGTTCGCGCCACACGAGGTCGACTGACATGGCGATCAGCACGATAAAATTCAGCGCAACGAAGGCCTTCGGCTTCATCCAGCCGCAGGATGGCGGCAAGGTCGTGTTCGTAGATATCGCGGCGATCCAAGCTGCTGGCCTGGATGGTCTCGATCACAATGCGGGACAGCAGTGCGTTGGTGATGACATGGTCGGTTCCGCTGGAGGGCAAATCGCGCAAGGCCACGCCGGCATCCTGCAGCAAAGCAGGCGAGCTGGCAACCAGAGGTCACCTACGACATGGCGAAAGAGTGCGGCAAAGAGGCGCCATGCAACTGAAGCTGGTTTGACACGAGATCTGGCGCGATCCGGTCAAAAAGGCCGGATCGAGTTCCCCATGTGCGGACACGCTTCGCCTTCTATCCCCGTCATAGGCCATTCGTGCGGTGTCTGGCACGTCTCTCGCGTTTTTCAACCTGCCGCAGTTTTGGAACGTGGCGCCAACGTATAACGCTTTTTTTCTCCGCAAATGAGAGATAGGGGAACCCAGAATGGACGTCCTACGCTGGAATAATTCCGTCACTGACTAAGCTGCGACCCAGCCTCAGTCGCCGTGACGGCAGAGTGCACCCCTGAAAAAAACCGGCTTTTGGCCGGTGCGTTGACGGTCCACAATGCATAAGATCGTTGTAATTGCCGCTTCGGCCGGCGGCCTTTCGCCGCTACGCTGTATAACCGAAGAGCTGCCAGCCGAATGTGCAGCCGCCGTTTTCGTCGTCTGGCATATAGGCAGCAGGAACAGCCGCTTGCCTGAAGTCCTCAACTTCCGTGGAGCGTTATCGGCAGCTTTTGCCGAGGATGGCGCAGTAATTGAAGCCGGACGCATCTATGTAGCGCCGCCGGATTGGCACATGCGTTTGCAGCCTGGGCGCATCCTGCTCGATCACGGATCCAAGGTTCACTTTACGCGCCCTGCTGCGGATCCTTTGTTCATCTCAGCAACCGAGGCCTATGGCAAGCAGGTCATGGGTATCGTTCTCAGCGGCGGAGATGGCGATGGGGCCGAGGGATTGCGGACCATCAAGTTACATGGCGGCGTGTCGCTCGTTCAGGCTCCCGAAGAGGCGGAGGAGCCTTCCATGCCATACAAGGCAATGATGGCAGACCATCCATCCCCCTGCTCCATGGAGGAGCTTGCGCGGTGTGTGCAAGAATTCTGCGCGCGGCCGCCCTGAGTGCTTGACTAGCCTTTTCTCTCGGTAGTTCAGTATGTGGTGTCGAGCACTCAGCCGCCATAGCCTGCCCGGCCCTTGCTCCGTCGCAGCCCTATCATGCAGCAGCAGCGCCCATCTAGGCGTAATCGATCTCGGCAGCGACCCGACCCCGTGCGCGTCCTGCACACAGATGCACGGTGTCCGCCGCCCGCGGCAGCTCCGACACCGGAGGCTGACCAGAACATCTGCAACGCTCTGTCAGTCCACTCGGGCTGCTCGCGCAGCATTAACCGGACGGGATCCGGGTTGCCTTGGCCGCAGCGGCACCGCACGTGCAGCCACCGGCCGCGCGGGGTCCGCATGGTGCAAGTGAGGGCTATGGCGCGGTTATAGGGCGGGAAGCGGATGGCATTGGACAGAACCTAATGAAGAACACCCCCCGGAGTCGACGTTGTCTAGGACGGCCGTGCCCCGCGCCGCGCTTGAAGCCCCAGACACTTCGCGGCGCAGGTCCGGTCGTTGCTAGTGACCAGACCAACGCACAGGCCCCAATGCACGCTTGCCGGGGCACCGCCGTTGCACTGCCGGCTCGTTTTCATGTCAAGGTGGCGTTGCCGGTTCGCTCAGTGGCGACCGCAGTGCATGCGGACACCCTTCACGTCGTCGCGTCATCGGG
>CAXTWC010000311.1:0-4299 GCA_964247805.1 uncultured Acetobacteraceae bacterium
GGGTTGTACCTTTTGGACGGCTCTGGCAAGAAGTTACGGGTAAGATCTTCTTGGGCGGGCGGTCATGGCGCAACACTTCCTCTTGTCGGCAGCAGCTCGGTCTCTCAGCGCAGCCAAGGTGATGCGGATGTCCGATCGTGGAGCGGAGAACGTGTTCATCCGCCTACGCTGGCCGCAGACGGATGGAAAGCCGGTGTGTCCGCACTGTGAATGCCAAGCGTGCTACGATTGTCGCCGGGCGCCCAATCGGCCGCGCTGGCGCTGCAAAGCGTGCGGGGCCGACTTCTCTGTAACCTCTGATACCCTATTCGCCTGGCACAAGCTTCCTCTCAAATCCTATCTCTTGGCCATCGTTGTTTTCTGTAATGAGGTGAAGGGCAAGAGCATGCTCGCGCTCTCCCGTGACCTTGATGTGCAGTATAAGACAGCCTTCGTTCTGGCCCACAAGCTACGCGAAGCCATGGCCTTCAGCACGAAGGCGAAGGTTATCGGAGGTGCCGGGAAAACAGCGGAAATCGACGGTGCCTATTTCGGCGGTCATATTCGTCCCAAGAACTTGGCGAGCAATCGGGTAGATCGTCGGTTGTCGGAGAACCAGCCCGGAAACCGTAAAGTCGTGCTTACGATGCGTGAGCGAGGCGGCCGCACACTGGCGCAGGTATTCCGATCCGAGTCAGCTGCCCTAACCACTATCCGTCAACGCGTTGCGAAAGGCACGATAGTTCATGCTGACGAAATCTCCGCTTGGAACCCGTTGCATGCGGACTTTGAGATGCGGCGGATCAATCACCAGGACGGCTACAGCGTTGACGGCGCCTGCACCAACGGGGCTGAGTCCTACTTCTCACGGCTGCGTCGAGGTGAACTCGGGCACCATCACCATATCGCTGGGCCCTATCTTGCCCGTTACGCACAGGAAGCAGCGTGGCGCGAAGATCTGCGGCGTCTCGGCAATGGCGACCAGGTCCATAGTGTTGCCGGACTAGCAATGCGGTGTCGGCCTTCCGTCGATTTCTGCGGCTACTGGCAGCGAGCTGGGGGTTAGATCGGCGAGCCGCGCTGTCGCAGCCGACGCCGCATCGCAACAACCCGGCGCCGCGTGGCCTTGCACAAGAGGTTGTCGGCCACATCCAGGCCCTTACGTCGCATCAGGATTATGACGACGTCATCTACCGAACTTATTTTGCCTTCTGTCTCGCGGACTGCATCGTAATACTCGCGAATAAATTCTTCCGCTGTGAAGTGTGGATTGCTCGTTCGTGGCTTGAAGGCAGGTACGAACGGGCGGAGCTCCCGTAACTCCGCTTCCAGAGCAATGATTGCCGACCTGTATACTTCGGCTCTACGCTCGAAGTCTTGCAAACCGAGGATCAGTCGACGCCTCCGTGCATAGAGGCTTCCGATCTTCCTCTCGTTGTCCATAATCGAATTTTAGAGAGCGGCGATCCCGAGACAACCCGATCACAGTGGTCGCTGCTACATAATACCGGACCGATCGTATGAGCGCTCTCAACCGTGTCGACCAGATCCGGCACCATCGTATCCATGCAGCAAGCAGATCATACACCGGCGCCAACCAGCCAGATGTTACCGCCGAGACGCTTACTCAGGATGGCGCGATGGGCCCGCTTATCCAGGGGTATGGTCGGACGCCCTGCGACAGGCTGCCACTTTCAGGACGGATCGGTCAGTGATGCCTTTTGCCTGACCCAGACAGCCACGTCGGTCATGCAGTGCCGGTCAAAACCCGTTGCGCTCCAAGTCGATCATGCCACGAGCGGATCGCTCGGCAGATCCTCGAAGCCGAACCGGCGATATACTGCCCGCACCCCATTATTGAGGGGACGGGTCAGCCCCCCGAAGCAGCCGATGTCGCGGAACACGGCCGTGGTCAAGGCGATCCACATCAGGGAGCGGGCATAACCCAGTCCATGATACCGCCGGTCGGTGGCCAATTGACCAAGCAATCCGCCCGGTTCTGCGCATCCAAAGTGGACGACGGCTACGAACTGGCGGCGATCCGGCGGCGGCTTGCGGTTGTGGCTGTAAAGATAGTGGTGATAGCGTGACTGTCCGCATTCGTTCCGCACATCCGCGCGGCCAATTCGGGGGCGGCAGGTTGCCCAACGACTTGAGGCAACGAACTGGGGTCATGGACGACCGTGACACTCGATAGGCTTATGTCTCCTTTGGACATGGGTTTGGCTACGGGCGCACCAGCGTCGACGCGGAAGCGGCGGTCTTCTGGATAAAGCTCTGATTCGCGCTTCGTCAGACTTTCTAGAGCGGCCAACAGGTGCTCGGCCGTGACAATGTCACCCATGTCGCGGGCCCGAAAGAAAGATTGGGCAATTAGATCGCTGAGGCGACGTTGCGGAGCAGTTCCCACGTTCTCTAGTGGCGCTTCAACCATTCTGTGCTCCTGCCTGGCAACCCACTACGAACACACGGCCAGCAACGTACGCCTGCTTAGTAGCGACAATCCTTGACGGAAATATAACGCCATTTTTATTTACTCTGTCAACTAGGCTCCGGACCCATAAAGTAGTTTGAGCGACGCGGGTGGTTGTGATTCACCGTTCCTGTTGAGAGGGCGGGCTGATGTCGCAGGGTTTCTGGCTAAGCGATGCACAATGGGAGCGGCTTGCACCGCTGCTGCCGAACAAACCGCGGGGTGTGCCCCGTGTGGACGACCGGCGGGTGATCAGCGGCATCGTGGTGGCCCTGCAATCGGGCGGGCGGTGGATTGACGTGCCTTCCGAGTATGGGCCGCGCAAGACGCTGTATAATCGCTTCGTGCGCTGGTCTGCCCAAGGTGTCTGGCAGACGGTGTTCGAGACCCTGGCCGCCGCAGGTGGGCCGCCCGCCACCGTGCTACTCGACAGCACCCATGTGAAGGCACACCGCTGTGCCGCTGGTGGAAAAGGGGCTTCAAAGCCCAGGCTCTTGGCGTCAGCCGTGGTGGACGCAGCACCAAAATCCACGCCCTGAGCGACGGCCACGGACGCCCACTGGCCTTCCTGCTGACGGGTGGCCAAGCAGCGGATTGCCGCGCGGCTGAAGCGCTGTTGCACAGGCTTGCTCCATCGACCCTGGTCATGGCCGACCGAGCCTACGACACCAATGCCATCCGCCAGCAGATCGAAAGCCAGGGTGCCGTCCCGAACATCCCGTCCAAGCGAACCCGGCGGTGGAAAAGCTGCTTCAGCCCGGTGCTATACCGCGACCGCAACGCGATCGAGCGCATGTTCTGCAGGCTGAAGGATTATCGCCGCATCGCGACACGCTACGACAAGCTCGCATCCAACTTTCTCAGCGCAGTCTACCTCGCCGCCGCGGTCAGCTACTGGTTATGAGTCCGGACCCTAGCAAAACCTTCAAACGTATTAGCTAGACTATGACCACCCCCATACCATAGTAGTATACGGCTGATTTGCATACTATTGTAGCGCCTTGCATTGAATTTATGCTTTTGACATCGAACAATCCGGATGGTCCTGCTTAACTCCTGGCTTACCGGTTGATAAACCGTGGATTCGATAGATAGTTGACGTGACCACGGCGTCTACGATTCAAGCTTATGACACTTTGGGCCAATCGGTTTTGCCTCGAGATCGAGCAAAGGGCATAACGATGCTAACTTGGTTTTCTGGGTGTTTTCGCCAATGTTACCCTTGCTCGAGGAGCACGGAGCGAGAGATGGTGAAGAAGATCCATGCATGCCGCCACGAGCCGGAACGGGCGGCGGCCTGTCGGTCATCCTTGGTTGCTTTGTTCTAACGGCCACCTTGGCAAAGGCAGCGACCGCTCTTTACGACAATGCTAGCGACACAACGTTCTCGTAACACAGTAACCCAGTCCCGAGTTGGAGGCGGCGCTCGGGCGTGCAGCGCTGGCTGCCCAGGCCGCAAACGATATCTTCCAGGCCGGTATGGATGCGCGTGGGCAAGGCCAGCCTGCCACGGCCTGTCCCTACCCCGATGAAAGCGGCGAGCGTGAGCAGTGGCTCGAAGGTTGGCACAATCCCGAACAGGCTGAACCAGACGAGTTAGGGTTCGCGTAACGGACCCTCTTACGCCGCTTGCTCAGGCCAAACTGCTTGCCAGCGCCGACCGGCATCAGGGGAACTGGGTCAAACAGTCTAACAAACGGATACTTGATAGCTACTGGATAGGTTTCAGAGACCTATCCGGCAGTACCGCGAGCAGTCCGCTTGCCGTTAAGCTGGTAACGCACGCAATGGCCGGCTGACGTGGATGGGGCTGAACAACGCCTCCTGTTCGAGAACGACGTCACCCT
>CAXTWC010000312.1:0-4250 GCA_964247805.1 uncultured Acetobacteraceae bacterium
ATGACCAGGGTGTGTTGCTTCACCCGTCCCTGCCAGCGGTCCCCCACGCCGAAGCACGCCGGCTCGGGCTCACATAGTGGACTCTACTGACGCTTCCAGAAGCCGCAGTGTCCGGTGGACTCTACTGACGCGCACGGCTGAGCACGTCTGGTTCATGTGAGCCGATCTGTGATTTGCATATAGCTTTTGGGCGAAAAGCTCAGTGTTCGAGCTCACAGGACGCATTTGGAAACGGTCAATGCTAACGATTGCTCGTAGCCCGCTGGTGTGGGGGCGAACGAGTGCTCATGGCAAACTGGTGGGCAAACCTGGTCATGCCGTCACCATTCTCCTCACAGTGGTTGCGGTATTCAGCGTGTGGATGCGGGCTGGATTCCCGGTTTCCGGCATCAGAATGTCCGAGGACGACGATGTATTATTCCTAAGGCTGGCGCACTGGATCAGCCAGGGGCAATGGCTCGGACCCTTCAACGACCTGACGCTCGTCAAAGGGCCGGTTTACCCCTTGTTCATTGCAGCTGCCGGCATACTGCATGTGCCACTAAAGTTGGCGGAGCAAGTCTGCATTATCGCAGCCTCCGGGATGCTCTGCCGGTGGATCGCCACTCGCGAGGTGAACGGGCGTCATTCTGCCGCTTTCGTAGCGACCAGATCTATTCTCTTTATCTTGCTGTGTCTCGACCCGGTCGTCTGGACAGCGCCGCTGGAACGCGTTGCCCGGGAGGGATTGTATGGCAGCCTCTCACTGACCGTGGTGACATTCACCCTCGTGGCTAGTTTTCCAAGCAAGCAGGCCAGGCTGCGCGATGCCATACTTCCCGGTGTCATGCTCGGCCTAGTGGGCAGTTTGTTCTGGTTGACCCGCGAAGAAGGCGTTTGGCTACTACCCAGTGTAGCCACGGTCATCAGTGTCACAGCCGTTGCCGAATGGGCCAAGTGGAGGAACACTCGCTCGCAACTGGCCGGCTCGAGGTCGGTGCCGTGGCGGCAAGCCGTGTCATTGGGAACCGCGACCATTGTCTATGCCGTCGTAACGGGCAGCGTGGCCACGCTCAATCTGCGCCGCTATGGCGAGTTCGAGCTAAACGAGGTCAAGTCGTCAGCCTTCACCCACGCCTATGGCGCATTGTCCCGGATCGAGCCAATTACCTGGCAGCGCTACATCGTCTTTCCAAAGGACGTGCGCGCGCAGGCCTATGCCGTCAGCCCGGCCACGCGGGAATTGGCACCCACTCTCGAGGGACCTACCGGGCAAAATCTCGCCATCCTGCATTGTGAGGAGTTCGGCATTACACCCTGCACCGGCTTCCACGCAGGCTGGTTCCAATGGGTCCTGCGGGATGCCGTCAAGACTGCCGGTTATTACGGCTCGGCCACCCAGTCCAAGACCTTCTACGAACGGCTCGCCCACGAGATCGATGGCGCTTGCGAGACGCACAAGCTGCACTGCATTACGGCCCGTAACACCCTTGCTCCGCCATTCCGCCGGCAATATCTGACCGACGCGGTGCGCGAGTCATGGCCGATGTTCCAGCTCCTGGCCGCTCTGGGTACGACCGAGATTGGCTCGCGTCCAAGCGATGCAACAGGGGGCTATTTGGACACCATTTCCGATATGGTCGGCCCGGTTCAGCCCGGCGCTGCCGCGGTCATGATCCTTCATGGCTGGGCGGCAAGGCCTGGCCGCGCACCAAACGTTGCCATCGTTTCTCACCGCGAAGGTACCCGCTTCACCACGTCGCTCGATCTTGTGCCAGTTGGTGACATTGCGCTCGGCTTTCCTGGATTGGACGGCGTCGAATTCACCATCAACACCGACTGCCCGTTGCAAGACTGCGACCTCATACTCAAAGTGCCCGGCGAGAACGACAGCCAGGTTCCGCTTGCAACCCTAAGCAAGGGGGTCACGTCGCTCAATGATCAAAGACAGTTGTTTGTCGACCGCGTCGACGAGACCCCGACATTCCCATTCCGCACGATGCTGGCGCAGGTGCAGCTCACTTTGGCCAAGCGATTGGCCGTGCCCTACAAGGCGGCTCGGTTCCTTTGGCCTGTCGCGCTTGCAGGTCTCGCCCTGGCCTTCGCGCTGGATTTCCACCGTGCAAAACCTGTTGCGCTCTATGCTCTGGCGCTGGCCAGCCTGGTGGCCGTGGTCAGCCGGGTTGGGCTGCTTTCCTACCTCGAAGTGACGTCGATCCCCTCTCGTAACTTGCTTTATCTGTCACCGGCGATGCCATTCCTGATCATCTTCATCGTCACGGCTTTGTTCTTAGGCGTTCGGGGCGTGGTTTGCACAATTCGAGAACGCCGTGCAGCGTGAGGTTTGCTACGGGGCCTTGCCTCGGCCGGCGTAAGTTGGCACCGAGCGCTTCCTGTATTGGATCACAGTAGCATTATACATCTCCGCCTCCTGCCCAACCCGTTGCGCCTGGATACGTTTGCCGGGTCGGTTCCGAAGATCAATCGACCGAGCTGGCACTTGATGATCCTACGGGTGCGAAAACAGCCGCAACGCTGGCTCGCTATGCTGGAGCTTTCAGGGCCGGGCACGTCCACTCGGGAACTGCCGCTGCTGCAGCCGGTGGCGCGGTGGCCATTCGGCATTAAGCTCGGCATTGCCTACCTGCACGGCCCCGCTGGTCACGCCGAGGTGCGGCTGTGGGGTGCGCGCTGGCTGCCCGAAGTCATCGGTCTGTCGCTGCTACCAATTCCGTCGCCCTTCGCTGCGCTTGGTGTGCTGTTGCAGAACCCCAGTGCATTCCGTGCGAACTTCGAGACGGCGACGGGGGCGTGGCGTCGGCGGCTGCGGACTGCATTCGTATTGTGTGTCATCAACGGCCAGGCTTTGCCGGACGGCTATGCGAACTGGCTGCTAACGTTCGACAATTGGTCCGATAAGCGTCTTGCCCCTGTGTTGGCAGCGCTGCCTAGCCGGCCTGCCGTTCACGTGATGGTGTTTCTTGCCGGCAAGGGAAAATCGGCGCTTGCCGCGACCCTGGCCTCGGTGCGGGCACAGAGCTATCCCGTGTCCCGGATCGATGTGATCCGGCCCGGCGACGCGATGCCGACTTCCGACGCCCCATTCACCGCCATACTGCAAGCCGGTGAGGTGCTGGCATGGCATGCGTTGCCGTTTCTGCTGCGCGAAATACTGGGTTCGGCGTTGGTGGATGCAGTCTTCGCCGACGAAGACTGCATCACGGCTGCTAATGACCGATTCAATCCATCTTTCAAACCGCAGCCGGGCCTGATGATGATGTGCTCGGGGTTGCTATCGCGCGGCGTCTGGTTGCTCCGCTCCACGGTGCTGCCGCGCGGCCTGGCGCCGGGCTGGGCCGAGTGCTTGCGTTTGCAGGTCTGGTTCACCCTGTACAAGGCTGGTCAGGGCTGCCGGATACGCCGGGTCGCTATGCTGCTCACGCAACGGCGGGCTGATACGGAGGTAGCACCGCCTAATTCCCTGGCCGCCATGATCGATGCCGGGCTGGAAGACTTGGGAGTGCGGGCAACCGTGGTGCCGACATTCCCGCTGCGCCTTCGCTGGGATATCGATGTCCAAAGCACGATCGACGTGATCGTGCCGTCCCGCTTGCGAGGCTCCGTCCAACTCTCATGCCTATTGGACGTGCTTGGACGAACCGCGCATCCAAACTTCTCCATGCTGGTCGTGGTGACGCAAGACGCGCCATTGGACGAAGACCAGATAGCTGCGGCGCGGCTGCTCGAGGCGACCAGGCGGGCGCGGGTCAGCCTGCTGAGACGTGCCAGATTCAATTATTCGGCTGCCAACAATCATGCCGCTTCACAGACTAGCGGCGAACTGATCTGCCTCCTCAACGACGACGTATCGCTTATCAACGGTGAGTGGCTCGGGCATATGGCCGCCATGTTCTCGGATCCCACCGTGGGGATCGTCGGTGCCAAGCTATATTATCCGGATGGGCGGACGCAGCACGGCGGGGTCATTCTGGGGCTATCCGGCCTGGCGGAACACGCCCATAAATTTCTGCCCCGTGGCGAGCCAGGCTACATGGCCCGCGCCGTGCTGGACCACGAGATGTCGGCCGTTACCGGTGCATGCCTCATGGTAAGGCGCCGCCTTTTCGAGCAAGTGGGCCGGCTGGACGAGAGGCTGGCATCCGGGTTCAACGACGTGGATTTCTGCCTGCGGGTGCGCGCACTCGGCTATTCCGTTGTCATGGCAGCGAGCGTGGAGCTCGTGCATCACGAGACGATCTCGTTCGGCCATC
>CAXTWC010000313.1:0-4166 GCA_964247805.1 uncultured Acetobacteraceae bacterium
ATCCAGCCCCGAGAGGCGACGCTGACGGACGCGGAGATCGAGGCGCTGAGTGCCAGGATCGTCGAAGCCGCCGCCAAAGCCACCGGCGCAACCCTCCGCTAAACCCTCCCCCCGTCCTTCACGGGGGAGATGGTGGCGCAACCGACGGAGGGGCACGGGCTCAGCGGCACCCTGCCCCCTCCACCATGCTTTGCATGGTCCCCCTCTCCCGTGAAGAACGGGGGAAGAACTAGGTAAGGCTTGCCCTAACCGCCCGCCATAGCCTGGCGCCGCCGGGATCGTGGCTTGCCTGTGCTCGCGACCGCAGCGATCGGCGGCACCTCCTGCTCGACGACCCTGGGCTTGACCACAGGCGCATTCAGCACCGTAACCCGCGGCACGAACGCCCGGCAGCGTTCCTCCCGCAGAACATGGTCCTGCGTCACGTCGCTCAAATTCGGATTATAGAATGGATCACCGTCGCGCAGGATACCCGCATGGCGCTCCAGCATCCGCTCGGTATCTTCCGGATGCATGACTTGTTTCGTCTGGCTACGGGTAGCGCTCTCGTAGTGGAACAGGACGGTCGCGCCATCGTACAGCACCTTCAGCCCCATCTCGCGCACCCGCAGGCAAAGGTCGACGTCGTTGAATCCCACCACCAGCTTCTCGTCGAAACCGCCGAGATCTTCGAACACCGATTTGCGCATCATCACGCAAGCGGCCGTCACCGCGGAATAATCCCGCACCGAGGTAAGGCTGCAATTGTAGCCAAGATTGCGGGTGCCCTTGTCGTCCAAATAGGCGAACTCGAACTTGAACGTCGCCTCCGCCGAGCCGTTGAAGCCGAGGATCACCCCGGCATGCTGCACCCGCTTGTCTGGGTACAGCAGTAGCGCGCCGACCGCCCCCACATCCTTCCGATTGGCCAGCCGCCGCATACGGTCGAGCCAGCCATCGGTGATCGCCTCGATGTCGTTGTTCAGGAACAGCACGAACTCGCAATCGCCGCCGTGCTTTGCCACCGCCATGTTGTTCATGCGGGAGTAGTTGAACGACCCCTCGTAAGCCATCACCGTGTGGCGCCGGGCCAATTCGGCGAAGTATTCCTGGCTCTCCGGCTCGTTCGATTCGTGGTCCACCAGAACGATGCGGTATTCCGCGTCCCCGGCCGTCTTCTCGATTGACTCGACGGCGGTACGCACCAACCCCGCCTTGTTCTTGGTCGGGATCACGATGAGGATCCGCCCGTCGCTGGCCGGCCAGTTCACGCGGAACTGGTTGAACCACACGCCGTCCTCCACCGTCGCCCCGGTGCCGCGGCGGTCCAAATGGCGCTGCAGCGCACCGCGCGTCGCCGCCATCACCGTCTCCTTCTTGGAGTGCCCGGTGCTGCCGCCATGCGTGCGCCAGCGGTACAGTACGCGCGGAGCATGGGCCACGATCTTGGCATGTTCCAGGATGCGCAACACGAAGTCGACGTCGGCCGAGATCGACATGCTCTCGTCCCAACCACCGATCTGGTACGCGATCTCCCGCCTCACGCACAGCATGTGCACGAAGTATGGATGCGAGAGGTAGTAATCGTAGGAAAACGCCGGTCGCGCTTTCACGTCCGCGATGCTGACGATCTTCTCGTCCGTGGTCGCCTCGTCCGAGTAGATGAAGTCCGCTTCCGTCTGCTTTGCCGTGTGCAACAGGTGATAGACCGCATCCGGCTCCAACAGGTCGTCGTGATCCATGAAGGTCACGTATTCGGCCCGCGCCGCCCGCAGCCCCAAATTGGTCGCCCGAGCGATGCCAAGATTCTGCGGCGAGTTGAACACCCGGATACGCTGGTCATGCTTGGCAAAGGCCTGCAGCACCTCCGCCACATGCGGTTGGGTGGAGCAGTCGTTGACGCAGATCAACTCCCATCGGTCGCACCATTGGGTGCGCACACTTTCCAGCGCTTCGATCAGCCATTCCCGCGGCGTATTGTACACCGGCATGATGATGGAGACGCCACTCGGTCCGGCGCGGAAGTTCATCATGCGCTTCAGCCGTGGCAGCAACGCCGGGTTCATGCCGCGCAGCGGACGCAGGTAGCGCAGCATGTTCGCGTTCTGCGTGGCGATCTTGGGCGAGCCTTGCAGCACCATATCGGTCCCCGCCACACGGACCGAAACTTCCTTGCCCAGCAGGTCCAGCAGTTGCGCGCCGATCTCGATCTTGAACGCGCAGAACCCTTCGTTCAGCCCGGCATCCAGCAAATCGCCGCGGAACAGCTTGGCCGGCGCACTGGCGAGCACCTTGCCCTCGCACACCGCCTCCACGACGACCGGCGTCTTCGGGTCGTACACATTGAGCATCCAACCATGCGCCGACGTCCCGTGCAGCCGGTCGAAGAAGCCGCGGAACGGCAGCGGCGGCAAGGCAAGGAAGGGGCTGTTGCACAAGTCCATCTGCGTGTCGGACAACCGGACGGACACTGCGCGCGGTTGCCGGAACGCCTCGTCCGGTTGCAGGGTGAACGTGAAGGCGGAGAAGCCGTCGCCCATTCCGGCTTGTGCCAAATCCGGCCGGGGCTGGTCCGCAACGACTGTGTCCACAACGACGCCATCGATCACCAGGTCCACGGACACGCGCGCCGTACGGTCTCGGAGTTTGACGGCCCAACCCGATATCTGGCCCGGAGCGACGTCATCCACGAACCCGGCATAGCCGACGTCGTCTGCGGTGATCCTGACCGCGTGTCCAGGGATCGGGCGGCCGGCGATCCACGGGACCAGTTGCGCCGGTTCATTGAACGGGATCGCCGACAGCATCGGCAGTACGAAGGCATACGAGGCGCCATCGGCCTCGCGGTGAGCAAATCCCCTGGCGATTCCACGCTGGCCGGCGGCGATCTCGACCCAGAGCCGCTCGCCCAACCCCTTGGCGGAGAACTGCCCCACCACCGAGCCATCCGCCATGCCGAAGCGACCGACGCGCAGATCGACGAGCGGGCGCAGGTCATACGGAACAGTCAGGATGCTCTGGCCCGAGGCGATATCGACCAGATCCAGTTGGTCGGCCAGAATGAACGGCGGCAGCGCGATCTCCAATTCGATGCCGCCCCGCCGCCCCGCCGCCTTGCCTTGGATGTCGCCCACGTGGCGCCCGTCCAGAAGAACGCCAAGCGTCAACTCCTTCGGCATCTTCGTCCCGTTGCTTTGAACCCGGGCGCGCAGAATTCCGTTTTCGCTCTGGAAATCGACAGCGAATGGCACCGAGTGTCACTCCTAGGAACAGTCGTTTAGCCCCATAGCCCCGGACATCTACCGCCGATCGGCTCCTGCATAAACAGACATTTTGCGCTGCAGCATAGGGTACGAATGCGTTCACGGTACCTTGCAGCGCCGAATACTGCCAGACCGTGAGCGCAACAAGGCGAAACGAGTGTTTTGCGGTGCTTGGCCCCACAGTAAAGTATCGTGGCCGAGGGGTAGGTCGATTCTGCCGATACACCTCCCTAGCGCCCGATCGATTTCGGCATGCAAACTGCATGGTTGCGGTGAAATCTGGAGACGCCTCGATGCGACAACGCCCGGCCGCCCTTGCCGCCCTGCTGCTATGTGCGCCGCTGCTGACGCCGTCCGTCCGCGCACAGACCCGTGCCGAGACACTGCGGCAGGTGACCGGCAACACCATCAACACGCTGGATCCGACCATGCCCGGCTCCACCCGCGAGGCGTTCGGGCTGAGCATGAACGTGTACGATCGCTTGGTCACATGGGACCGCAAGCCCCAGGGGAACGGCTTCATCTTCGACTTCGCCCACATGCGCGGCGAACTGGCTGAAAGCTATACCATCAGCCCAGACGGCCTGACCCTCACCTTCAAACTACGGCCCGGCGCCAAATGGCATGACGGCACCCCGGTGACGGCAGAGGACGTGAAGTGGTCGCTGGACCGAGATGTCAGTTCCAAGTCACTCGCCGGGCCACAGCTGCAAACCGGATCGCTGACCAAGCCCGAGCAGTTCAAGATCATCGACGACCACACCATCCAAGTGACGCTCGACCACCCCGACCGGCTGGCGTTGCCCAACCTGGGTACGGTCTACGCCATCATGATCAACAGCAAGGTCGCCAAGCAGCATGTAACGCCGGACGATCCGTGGGCGCAGCAATGGCTGAGCGAGCACGAGGCCGGCGGCGGCGCCT
>CAXTWC010000314.1:0-4072 GCA_964247805.1 uncultured Acetobacteraceae bacterium
AGGTTGACGCTGGAACGCGCCTGGTCGGCCTGCGCGTTCGCCTGCGCCACGGTCGCCTGACCCTGAACGAGCGTTGCATTGGCTTGTGCCAGTTGCTGATCCAGATCCGGGGCAGAGATGCGAATCAACAGATCGCCTTGCTTCACCCGGCTGCCGATATCCACGCGCCGCTCCGCCACGTAACCAGTGGCTCGCGCGTAGATCGTCGCCTGGTCGAAAGCGGCGACGGTGCCGGGCAGGGTGAACGGCACCGGGCCGTCCTCGCTTTTGGCTGTCGCGACCTGTACGGTCGGGACGAAATCCTGCGTTTGCTTCTGAGTCTGAGACGCCTCGGCCGCGCGATTGTAATGGCCCCAAGCGCCCCAGCCGAGAAGCGCCACCACCACGACTCCGGCAATGGCGAGCGGACGCTTCGGGACAGGACCGACCTCTTTCTTCTCCGGGTCCGGCGCTGCAGGTTGCGCATTGCCCGCCTCGTGGGTTTGCTTGGGATGGCGGTCGCGGCGATACGCGCCGACGCCAAGCAATACGGCCAAGGTGGACAGGGTGGCACCCGCCATCGTTCGGCGCATGCGGCCCTGGGGGGACGGTGTGGGGTCAGGCCTCATACGTAGTCCTCCAAGGGCTTCACTTCACGACCGCGTAGCGAGGCATACAGGAACGGCACGAACAGCAATGTCGAGCAGGTGCCAACCGCCACGCCGCCCAACACGGCCCGGGCGAGCGCCGCGTTCTGCTCACTCCCGTCGCCCAAGCCAAGCGCCATCGGGATCAACCCCACGAACATCGCTCCAGCCGTCATCAGCACCGGGCGCAATCTCGTTTCTCCGGCTTCCAGAGCGGCTTCAGCCGCGCTGCAACCGGTCTGCTCCCGGTGCTCCCGCGCGAATGTCACAAGCAGGATCGAGTTTGCCGACGCGACACCGACGCTCATGATCGCACCCATCAGGGACGGGATAGATAGTGTCGTTTGCGTGATGAACAAGCTGGCGCAAATGCCGCAGAATGCTAGCGGCAAGGCGAGCAAAACGACCAGCGGGTCGCCCCAGCTCTGGTAGTTGATCGCCATCAGCAGATAGACGGCGACCATGGCCACGGCGAGGCCCAGGCCGATATTCGCGAACGCTTCGTCCTTGGACGAGATCTGGCCGCGAACGCTGATCTTATTGCCGGCGGACAGCTGCTTTTGCAGATCCTGCATGATCGGCGTGAGGTCTGCCTCGATCGCACCGAGCGGACGATCCTGCACGTTGGCGAGGATGTCATAGGTCGGCTGGGTATTCTCGTGGCTGGCGACCAGTTGCAAGGCCCGGCGCTGCAGGGTCGCGACGTTGCTCAGCAGATTGGGCGGGCTCGCACCGTTGTTCGAAACCAGTAGCGGTGTGTTCTCCACGTCCGAGATCGAGTTGGTGCGATACTCCGGAGTCTGCACCGCCATCTGATAGGGGATGCCGCTGGTTGGATCGGTCCAGAAATTTGGCGAAACCTGATAGGACGATGACAGCGAGGTATTCAGATTCTGCGCGACCTGCTGCTCCGTCATCCCCAACTCGGCCGCACGCACCCGATCCACATCCACGAAGAACTCGGGCGCATCCACGATCTGCTGAAGGTGCACGTCCACCGCCCCCACGACCCGGCTCAGCCGCTTGACCATCTCCTGTGCGACTTGCAGGTTTTTCGCGCGGTCCTTGCCCGATACCTGCACGTCGATCGGCGCCGCGATGCCGAAATCGAGCACCTGGGTGATGATGTCGGCCGGCTGGAAGTAGAAGATCGCGTTCGGGAAACGGTCCCGCAGCACCACCCGAAGCTTCTTCATGATGCCGGCCGGGGACGGGTGTCCGTCCTTCAGCGACATCAGGATCTGACCGTCGTTCAGCGCCACGGTCGAGCCGTCGGTATAGGCGAGGTTATAGTTGTTGGAGGGCAGGCCAATGTTGTCCAAGACCAGGCCCGTCGACGGCACCTGTTGGCGAATGGTGTCCTCGACTTGCTGGAATAGCCGTTCGGTCTCCTCGATGCGCAGCCCCGAACGGCCACGCACATGCAAGGTGAGCTGACTGGCTTCGATCTGCGGGAAGTAATCCTCGCCGACGAACGTGAACAGCACGCCACCCATCACCAGCACCGCCCCAGCCGTGCCGAGCGTCACCCAGCGGTGGGCCAACGAGGCATGCAGCAAGGCGGTGTAACCGCCGCGGAAGCTGTCGAACCCACGCTCGAACTTGGCATGGATGCGGCCGAAGAACCCCGGCTTGGCATCGCTGTGCTGCTCGCCGTGCCGCTGATCGAATTCCTTCTTCACCAGCACGTCGATCATCACCGGCACCAGCGTCCGCGACAATCCGTAGGAGGCGAGCATGGCGAACACCACTGCCAGCGCTTGCGGGGTAAACAGGAACTTGGCCGCCCCATTGAGGAACAGCACCGAGACGAACGCACAGCAGATCGACAGCGTGGAGATCAGCGCAGGCTTGGCGATCCCGGCGGCACCCTCGACGACGGACTGGCGGAAAGGCTTACCCTCCTCCATCAGGCGATAGGTGTTCTCGATCGCCACCGTCGCGTCATCCACCAGGATGCCCACAGCCAATGCCAACCCGCCCAAGGTCATAATATTGAGCGTGTTGCCGAGCACCGCCAGCACAGCCAGCGAGGTCAGGATCGACAGCGGGATCGACACCAGCACGATCAACGTGGAGCGCCACGAGCCGAGGAACATCAAGATCATCAACCCGGTCAGCCCGGCGGCGATGCCACCCTCGCGCAACACATCGTTGATCGCGGAGGACACGAACACCGACTGGTCGAACAGCGGCGTAATGTTCATGTCCTTTGGCGCCGCGGCGCGGATACCCGGCAGTAGCGACTTCACTGTGTTCACCACGGACAGGGTGGACGCATTGCCGTTCTTCAGCACAGTCAGCAGCGCGCCCCGGTGTCCGTTCTGGCGCACGATGTTCTGCTGGACCTGATAGCCGTCGCGCACGTACGCCACGTCCTGCACCAGCACCGGGGTGCCATTCACCACCTTGATCGGGATACGGTTCAGCGCATCGATCGTGGCCGGCGTCGCGTTCAACTCCATGGTGAACTGCGTGTTGCCGATCTTCGCCTGGCCGGACGGTTCGGTCAGGTTCTGGGTCGTGATCGCGTTCACCACGTCGGTCGGCGCCAGGCCGTAACCCTGCAGCGCATGCAGGTCGAGGTCCACCATCACTTGCCGCTGCTTGCCGCCAAACGGGGCCGGCAGGGTCGCACCCGGCGTCGAGGTGATGGCCTGGCGGACACGATACTGTCCGTAGTCGAACAGCTGCTGTTCGCTCTCCTTGTCAGACGACAGGGCGAGCTGGATCACCGGCACCGCCGAGGCGCTGTAGCGTACGACGATGGGCGGCTGGATGCCGGGCGGCATCACGGCGCGGATCGAATTGGTGGACGCCACGATCTGCGAGATGGCGAGGTCGATCGAGACGTCGGGTTGGAAATACACCTTCTCGATGGTGACGCCCTGCAGCGTCTGACTCTCGATGTTCTTGATGCCGTTGACGTTGTTGGACAGCGAGAACTCGGAGTAGGTGGTGACCCGCTGCTCCATCTCGCGCGTGTCGAGCCCGGTGTAGGTCCAGATGATCGACACCACGGGGATGTCGACGTTCGGCAGCACGTCCTTCGGCATAGTCAGGATCGCGCCCACCCCGCCCAGCACGATTAGCAGGGAGAGGACGTAGATCGATATCCGGAACTTGAGCGCGAACTTGACCAAGCCCATCGGCGATTTTTCCGCAGTGCACCAACCCACCCAGACGTGGTGCAACCACCGTAGTTGCCGCACGAACTATCACGAACGATTGCGAACCCGGCGCGTTACCAACTTGTCCAAACTCCCACCGAAGGATCCAGAGTTGCGCTCAACCATCCTCGCCGCTGTGTTCGCCTCTGCCTTGCTTGTCGTGGCTGCCCCACAGGCTGGCGCGCAGACACCGGCCAGCCCGGTCACCGGTGCCCGCCCCGGCAATGACATCGGCTCGGGGCAGTCGCTGCCGAGGGGCAACATCCCCAGCAACGT
>CAXTWC010000315.1:0-4064 GCA_964247805.1 uncultured Acetobacteraceae bacterium
CGGCAAGGTCGAGGCCGAGCAGGGCGATGATGGAGCCGACCAGCCCTTCGGTCTGCCGCAGCGCCACGCGGAACACCGACCTCAACGTCAGCGCCACCGTAATGGCCAGGGTCGAGTATCGCGGCTGGCCGCCTCGCGTGGTGCGGGGCTCTGCTTTCCACGCGGCGATTGCCGTGTCGGTGAACCAGACCGTCAAGCTGCCGCGCTGCCGTAGAGCCGCGTCATAAGCCGCGGAGTTCGTAACCCGGTAACGCTGCTTTGGATGTGGTGGCGACGCTCGGCATTGGCTTTGAACGGCACGGACCTACCTCAGCACACTGATGGGCAACACGCCCGGCATCATCCTACCCCAGCCGCTGCGCCGGCGGTCCATGCAACAAAGTCTGTCGCTGTTGTCGAGCCGACGAACACGCTGAGTACGGGACCGTGCTGCTACCGCCATATGTGGCGTGCCAACGCGTCCCCTCGGACAACAAGCCTCTCAGAGTCCCAGACCTCGATCCGCTTCGATGGCTCAAGTCCGCGCCGTGCTTGGTTGCAAGCTTCTTCATCGGTCTCGCACTGAATCGACACGCGGGCCACGGTACGGTCCTCGTCGTCAAGGAGCACAACGCGGTATTCTCTCAAGCGACAGAGACAATGATCCAAACCAGACCAGCGCTTGGCGGGTTCATCGAAGTCTCGCATGGGTAACATACGATGGAATGGAGTGCTTGGATGCACGATGCCACGTAGCCTGAGCGCTACGATGTGTGTTCGGCAACAATGGGGAGAACTCTGGTCCAACGGAAACAAGGCATTCGCCTATAAAGCGACGTAACGCCCCTTGGATATTGCGCGTTGACGTCTACCACCACCCATTACCGTGCCCGAATTCCACTTATCAGGCACGATCTGCCCGGCTACGCTCCCGGCCAGCATGAACGACGATCCGAGCGCGCTCAGCCCCCTGCCCACCCCCGCGGCGGAGGACACGGCGGACAAAATGGCACTGGCCCAACTCGCCCGCCACGCCGAAGAGGCCCGCGGCGCCTACGCCCCCAACACCGAACGCGCACTCCGTGCCGACGTCGCCCGCTTCACCGGCTGGTGCGCCCAGGTTGGGCTCACACCCCTGCCCACCTCCCCCGACACGCTGGCCCGCTACGTCGGTGCCCTGGCCGGACGCCGCGCCCCGGCCACCATCCGGCGCGTCGTCTCCAGCGTCGCCACGTTTCACCGCGCCGCCGGCCTGCCCAGCCCCGCCGCCAGCCAGGCGGTCGTGCTGGCGCTCAAGCGTCTGCACCGGGCCCAGGGGCGCACCCAAGCTCAGGCCAGCCCCCTCACCCGCGCGCCCTGGTCGACCGCATGCTGGACGCCGCCGGTGCCGGTCCCCGGGCGGCGCGCAACCGTGCCCTGCTGGCCGTGGCCTACGACACGCTGGCCCGGCGCTCCGAATTGGTGGCGCTGGACAGGGCCGACCTGACGACGGAGCCGGACGGCCACGGCACGGTCACTATCCGCCGCGGTAAGACCGACCAGGAAGGCCGCGGCATGGTCCGCTATTTGGCCGCCGACACCATGCGGATCCTGCAGGCCTGGCTCGATGTCGGTCTCAAGCAAGACGGCCCGCTGTTCCGGGCCGTTGGCAAAGCCGGCGCGATCGGCGGTCCGCTCGATCCCGGAGACGTCGCCCGAGTGTTCAAGCAGATGGCCAAGGCGGCTGGGGTCGACCCGGCGGTCGTGGCCCGGATCAGCGGCCACAGTAGCCGCGTCGGCGCCGCGCAGGACATGGTGCGGCACGGCGTGGAGTTGCCGGCCGTCATGCAAGCCGGCGGGTGGAAGACTGCCGAGATGGTCAGCCGCTACACCGCCAAGTTGGACGCCAGACGAAGTGGCGCGGCCAAGCTGGCGACCCTTCAAAATCGAGGTTAGTAGCCTGACGGCCAGTCTACGATACGGTGAGCTGTACCACCGCTTAACCTGCGCACCCTATCCCATACGAGCCAGACAAGACGTCGTATGACCATGTGGCCGGACGGCCCATTGGCCGAATGATTTCTTCTTCGCTACCCTGAGGCTCGAGCGCACGCCGAAAGCTGACGATCAGCTTTTTCCACCCGGTAACCCACGTTGTCGACGCGGCGGTGCTGCCGACGGTACCCGCCAGGGGCCCGCTAAGCCGTGAGCGGCAGCCCATTGCTCCACAGCTTCGAGTAGCAGGTCGTGCACCTTCACGCCCCGTTCGACGGCGTATAGCCTGAGAGCCTTCTTCCCGACTGGATGCAGATAAAGCACGCTGGGGTCAGCAGCGTCCTCAAGGGGACGGCGCCCTCTTCCCTGCCCTGTGCCTGACGGTCGGATCGCTGTTTCAGACGCCGAATCTTGCGCAGGCAGCGGCAGTGAGTGCGTCGCAACTGTCGGGAGTGCCGGGACTTCCAAAGATGCGGAGTACGAAATCGGAGCCGGACGCCTCGTCATGCTGCAGTCCCAGACTTACTGACTTTACGACCTTGCAAAACGGCCGACATTCGACCATTTGGCACGTTGGCCACATTGTCATATGGCGCGGTGGCCAGCAGGCCAGAACGTTGTATCCATGCCCATACTTCCGCCAGTTCGGCGCGTGCACGTCCTTCCGGCTCACGCTCCTGAGGGGTAAGGCCTTCAGCATATGCATAAGGGTACGAGATCGAGGCCGAAATCGCCGTGGGGCAAACCTCAGCCCCCATGCCGGCAAGCGCTTCCCGGGCAAGTGCCACTGCACGAACGCGTCTATCGGGCGGTGCTTGCCAGAGGATTACGCCACAGCGGCGGCGTTGAGCTTCGGCTACTCTAAGACTCTCTTGGACGGACTCGAGGTCCTCCGGATTTGGGCGGGTGATCACCAGTGCCGTCTGCGAAACGTCGAGAGCGGCGTTCACGACCGGCGATGCTGTAGGCGGAGTGTCTACCAGGATCAGGTCAACGCCTTGCGTGCGGAATGCTTCGAGTTGAGCTTTCAAAGTGCCGGGGCTGGGCACTACAACGAGAGGCACTGGAATCCCGACTGCAGCACGACGTTGCCCCCAGCGATAACAGGTAGGCTGCGGGTCTACGTCGAGGATGACCACGCGCTTGCCGGCCTTCAGGGCTTCCACGGCTAAGCAGCGGGTTGCCGTGGATTTCCCAGTTCCGCCTTTTCTTGCGAGCACACTTATGACCTGCATGACGGTGTCTACTCCCGAAGTCATGCGGCCATAGCGTCCGCTTGCAATCTGGTCAACGTGCCAATGGGTCATATGGCGCATCGGATCAGATGCTCAAAAACTGAGATCCAAGGCGCGACCTGACTCCACACCATTCGAGTCGGGATCTTCAGGCCTATCGCACGCATTAGATCTCGAGAGTCCCCACAGATAGAGCGTGGAGTTTGGTCGCGCCTCCATATTGGAGTTTGGTCGCGCGACTCGGAGATATCCCGTGGAGTCTGGTCGCACACACTAATAACAGACCAAAAAGCTCTTCGATTAGCTTGCGCGACCAGACTCCACCTTGTCGTGACCTACCAGGATCGGTCATGACCAACACATGGCCGAAGTTCATCGCCTGATCGTGAAACAGGGTGTCGAGGAGACACGAAAACAAGCGGCTAGCAAGCACGAGCGAGCCGTGGTTGAAGCTGCCTACCAAGTCTTAAGTGAAGAAGCCGACAAGCTCGGCTTTACTTACTCTGGATTTGCACTCACGTCCTTGCCGCACAAACCTCAAACGGAGGCAGTTTGGCGGAGAGAAGGCCACAACCTAACGATGCTCATCCAAAGCGGCGTGGATAGGGCAGGGAACAACCTAGGCGTTCCATACGGCTCATATGCACGGTTCATCCTGCTCTTCCTGCAGAGCGAGGCAGTAAAATCCGGCAGCCGGGAAATCGAGCTCGGGCGATCCATGCGGGTTTGGCTAGGTAACATGGGCCTTTCAATCGGAGGCACGACTTATCGCCTTGTGAATGAACAAGCTAGGCGAATCTCCGGTTGCTCTCTGACCTTCTACACCGATCGAGACAACAAAGAGGTGATGCGCCGCGGCGGCTTCGTAGATGGCTC
>CAXTWC010000316.1:0-3989 GCA_964247805.1 uncultured Acetobacteraceae bacterium
GCCCGAGCAGGATGGAGTTGCCGGCCGACCAGCACAGCAGCCAGAACGTGTCCTGCCCCAGCGCCGTGGTGCCGAGCCAGTGCGCGGCCGTCGGGCGCAGGTTGCGTCCGTACGTCTGCCACACGCGCGGGTCAGCCGGGGCGAAGCGCGCGACGACAAGACCGAACACGATCAGCGTCGAAGCCACGAGGCCGCCGAACCACAATTTGAACGAGGGCAGCTTGAATGCGGGCGCCCTCATTGCTGGCGGATCCGCGGATCGAGCAGCGGGTAGAGCAAGTCCACCAGCAAGGTCGCGGTGGCGACGGCGATGATGGAGAACGACACCGTGCCCATCAGCAGGTTGTAGTCGCCTTGCTGGATTGCCGTATAAATCAGCGAGCCGAGGCCAGGGTAGTTGAACACCACCTCGGTGATGATCGAGCCATTGAAGATGAGGCCCAATTGCAGCGCCAGGAAAGTCACCTGCGGCAGCAGCGCGTTCGGCAGCACGTAGCGCAGGGTCAGCCGCGATGGCCGTAGTGCTTTCAACCGGCCGTAGCTTACGAAATCCTCGTCCAGCAGCGTCAGCGTCAGCGCCCGCATCGACAACATCCACCAGCCGAATGTCACCAGCAGGATGGAGAGCGCGGGGAGCATAGAGTGGTAGACGATGCTCCAGACCAGCGCCAAGCCGTCCCCGCGGATCGTCGTGGTGAGCGGGAAAACCTGCCAAACGTAGCAGAACAGGATGCTCAGCACCAACGCGAGCACGAAATACGGCAAGGGATACAGCACGATCGCCACACCCTCGAGCAACCCGGCCAGCCGGCTCGTCCGGTGCATGCCGAGATACAGGCCGAGCGCGTTGCCAATCACCCAGGCGATCAGCACCGTCGTGACGAGCAGCCCCAAGGTCCAAGGCATTGCCTGCGCGATCAGGCTGGTGACGGGGGTGGGATACATTGCCATGGACGGCCCGAAATCGTGCGACAACACGACCCGGCGCAAGAAGCCCACATACTGCGACGCGAGGGAGCCGTTCAGCCCGAACGCGTCTGACAGCGAAGCACGTAGCGCCTCTACCTGCGACTGCTCCATGTAAGCGCCCTGGGACAGCATCTTGCCGAGCATCGCATCAACAGGGTTCACCGGCAGCAGTCGCGGAATGAAGAAGACGAACGTGATCCCGAACAGGATGACCAACAGGTATGTCAGCAGCCGGGAAGCCACGAAGCGGAGGCTTTTCGGCATCGCCGCCGCTCAGATCACTTCGAGGTAGTCACGATCGGGCAACGGCGGCAAAGGCTTGCTCGGCAGCGCCTGATACCAGAACGCCACGGAGGCGATGTCGTCCTGCAACGGCAGATAGCGCCGCGGCGAGTCGGGACGCCAGCCGAGCGCCTGGATGGTGACGCGCAACCGGCTGGCGAAGCGAACCGGATCCATGATGTGCCAGCGATACATGCCGAACCGTTGCTGCGAGCGGTATGTTCCGTCTGGCCTGATCACCTGCGGCATGCCGGCATAGGCAGTCGTGAACTCGGTGTAGGCCCGGGGCTCGCCCGGCTCGCAATTGCCGATATCGAAATTGTAGGCGCCGCAGAAATAGTCCTCCGTGCCGGTGCCGCAGATGGTTGGGTATTCACCGTCGTCGTCGATGAAGAACTTTATCTCGCCCTCGCCCCACCATCCCGTGTTGTTCACGCCCCAGGCCATGTAGCAGCCGACGAAGTGGCCGGCGCCCTCGACACCGTCGAGGATCGTATGGTCGGTCATGTAGGGCAGCGGGTTGGAGCGCCGGAAGCAGGCATGGAAATACGCGGCTTCGTCCGGCACCTCGGTCAGCGTGTAGTTGATCTGGTAGTAGAGGGTCATGACGCCCTCATCCATGTTGGTCAGCGTGAACCGGGCATGGCGACGGAACGGCATCTCCCAGTAACAGTTGAACGCGCGGCCCGGGTTGACGCAGACCGCCAGAGAATTGACGTGGGCGTAGCTTTCCCAGCCGTTGGCAAAAAAGTCGCCGACGGGACATTCCACGGAGGGGTGGGGTTGGTCGTCCCAATAGATCCGCAAAATCAGGAAGCGCCAGCGCGCGTTGCGCACCGTGGCCCAGATCTGCTGGATGGCACCCGGCCCGGCGATGTCCGCGAGGACGCGCGTCTCTCCCGGCGCGATGTCGATGGATGGCGACACCTTCCACTTGACGCCCAGCGTGCGCGCAGGACTGGCGCCAGTGCCGTCGGTCGCGCGCCCGCCGCCGCCGAGTGCGCCGTCGAAGTTTTCCGGAGAGATCGACCGTGAGCGTGCGTGCGACAGGCGGGGTAGCACGCCGAGATGCATGCCGAGACCGTCGAAGCCAGTCATTTCCATTCCCCCCGCGATCTGGCCGGCCATTCGGCCAGTCCTTGTATCGTTTCAATCTGCGTCAACCATTCTGCGCATGCAAGTGGACATTTGTAGTATGCCCCTGATTGCGCGATGCTTCCGTTTGAACAAGGCGGTGACGGGGACAGCATTTGAAACGGTTCGATGTCAAACATCCGTGACGTCGCTCGGCTGGCAAACGTCTCGGTTGCGACCGTGTCGAACGCGCTGAATGCGCCGGACCGGGTAAGCCACGCACTGAAAAGCCGTATCGCCCAGGCGATCCAGGATCTCGGTTATTCGCCGAACCCCGCGGCACGCAGCCTGCGCAAAGGGTCGAGCAACCTGCTTGGTCTCATCGTGGCCGATATCACCAACCCGTTCTTCACTGAACTGGTCCATGTCGTGGAGCAGGCTGCAAGCGCCCGAGGCTACTCGGTGCTGCTATGCAACTCGGACGAGCAGGTCAGCCGAGAGGAGCAGCACTTGCGCGTGCTGCGGGCCCAGCGTGTGGATGGCCTCATCATCGCCCCGACCGGCGGGCCGGCACGCAGCTTCATCCGATCGCTGAATGCGTTGCCCTGTCCGGTGGTGCTGGTCGATCGCGCGTTCGAAGAACTGGGCTTCGACACCGTGGCGCTGGACAACCGTGCCGCAGCCTCAATCGCAGTGAACCACATGCTCGACCTCGGCCATCGGGATATCGGCTTCATCAACGGCTCGGAACGGATCAGGACAGCGGCAGACCGGCTGAGCGGCTACTACGATGCGATCTCGGCGCGCGGGATCGTGCTGAACCGTGCGCTAATCCGTGAGGCTGGATTCAAGGAGAACGAAGCCTTCAAAGCAGCCTTATCCTTGCTGCAAGGCGAAAAGCCGCCCACGGCCGTCTTCGCAGCCAACGGTCTCATGACGATGGGTTTGTTGCGTGCCTTGGCCATGCTCGACCTACGATGTCCCGACCAAGTATCCATCATCGGGATGGACGATGTGCCTTGGGCAGAAGCGTTCAGGCCGACCCTCACGATGGTTGCCCAGCCTATTGTGGAAATGGGAGGCTCTGCTGTGCGGATGCTCCTCGAACGCATCGGCCGGGTACGAACAGATGGGTCAGAGCATTTCGTAGCTCAACCTAAGCTGATTGTCAGGCAATCATGCGGCCTGGTCAGATTATGCGGCAGACCTGGACGAGCCAAACATGGGCCGACGTAGATGGCTGGTCAGGGCTTTCGCGTGTAGTAACCGCAACGCTTTTTTGTTCTGTCACGCAGGCGATTGCACTTTGTACCTATGTCCGCTTACCTGCGCCTTCCGCTCCATAGCTGCCTGTCCGCTTCCGGCTTGACAGGCACCGTGATGGCGCGAGGTCATCGGCGGCGAACTCTCCCCTGGAAAAATATGCAACACGGCCACAGCCTGATCGACGCCATGCGGAACGGTCTGCCGACACTTAGCAAGTCGCAGCAGCGTGTCGCCCGAGCGGTGTTGCGCGATATCGAGGGCGCGACCCGGATGAGCATCAAGAGCCTTGCCGAGCTGGCTACAACCACCACCTCCCTGGAGGACTCTGCAAAGCTGGCAAAGGTGCTGCATCGTTTGACCCGGCAGCCCATGCGCATGCCATCTTCACAAACATGTAT
>CAXTWC010000317.1:0-3983 GCA_964247805.1 uncultured Acetobacteraceae bacterium
GGACACCGCCCTCTCACGGCGGTAACAGGGGTTCGAATCCCCTACGGGACGCCAGACTGTTCACGTGTCCAACAAAGACTCGCTTCTCCCGTTGAACTTACTGCGTGGATCGCGGTGTAGAGCACTGGGATGTTGCGGTCGTTGCGCGCGGGCCATGTTCCGAACGGCAGTTTCGCTGCTCAAATCGGACATAAGCCGGCGACAGCGTTCAGTCAGCGCAGCGCCGGCACGATCGCGCGGGCTGCGTCAGCGATGGCGGCGCTCTGACGGTCTGGCGTCACGTTCGAGCCAGTGATGAACACCGCAACGATCACGGGCTTGCGGCCCGGCGGCCAGATCACGCCGACGTCGTTGGCCGTGCCACGTGCGCCAGTGCCGGTCTTCTCGCCAATGCGCCATCCCTGCGGGACGCCCGCGCGCAGTCGTGCGTCCCCGGTCTTGCCGGCTACGAGCCAATCAGCCAGCAGTTTGCGCGAGCCGGGTGACAAAGCGTCGCCAAGCACGAGCCGGTTCAGGTCCGCGGCCATCGATAGCGGGCTCGTGGTATCACGTGGATCACCGGACAGGGCCTCATTCAGGGTCGGCTCGGTGCGGTCGAGGCGTGTAACGGTGTCGCCGATCCCACGGAGGTAGGCGGTAAGCCCCGCCGGGCCGCCGATCGTATCCAGCATCAGGTTGGCTGCAGTGTTGTCGCTGAGCGTGACCGCCGCTTTGCAGATGTCGGCGATGGTCATCCCCTCGGCGCCCGCATACGCTTTCGTGCCGGGTGAGTAGGGCAGAACCTGCTCCGCATCGAAGTGCACGCGCCGGTCCAGATGTTCGCGCCCTTGGTCGACATTCGCCAACACGGCCGCGGCGCACAGCGCCTTGTGAGTGCTGCACAGGGGAAACCGCTCCTCCCCGCGATAGGCCACCAGGCGCCCGGTTTGCGTATCGAGGATGCCGATGCCAAGCCGGCCGCCACACCGCTCCTCGATCTCGGCAAACCGGCTGTCGAGGTCCTCCAGTCGGGGCCGGTCTTGCGCCTCTGCCGCGCCTGCCGAGCGCACCATCGCAGCAAGCAAGGCCAAGCTGAACTCTAACCCAAGCTGCCGCCTCGTTTGCACCGTCACCCTCGCCACTGCATCGCGCTGCAGGTCGAGCCCAGCAGCCCGCCTACTTGGCCGGACAAGATCGCCAGCACAACCGGCGCGATCGCATTGCCAACATCGTCCATGCGCAGCACTCGCGCGTCGCCAGGTTGACGAGACGGCGGCCCCTCGATCGGCACGAAGCTCGGCATCCCGGGATTACTGGGTTCGTACGAGGATCACGAGCACCCCGGCCCGGCGATCGTGGCTGCTAAAGCAAGCCTCAGGCCGGCGAAGACACGGCTTTTCGACATGGTTCCGAAACTTGAGCGTCGATCAGGCTAGCGTAGACATCGACGTATTCTTCAGCCATGCGGCGCGCGGTGAAGCGCTGACCGAACCGCTCCCGGATTCGAGCCCTGGAGAGGCCATCGAGGCGGCGGATGGCCGCAACCGCCTGACGCTCATTCTCGACGATGAAGCCCGTCACTCCGTCTTCGACAATTTCCGGGACGGAGCCGCGATCGAACGCGATCACCGGCGTGCCGCACGCCATCGCCTCGATCATCACAAGGCCGAACGGTTCGGGCCAATCAATCGGCATGAGCAGAGCGGCGGCGCCCGAGAGGAAGCTAGCCTTTTTCGCTTCCGATATCTCGCCCACCAGTTCGACCCCGCCGCCCGCTAGCATTGGAACGATGACGGCCTCGAAATAGGGGCGATCGGCTTCACTGACCTTGGCGGCGATCTTGAGCGTCATGCCGGCGGCCCGGGCGATCCGGATGGCGCGGTCCGGCCCCTTCTCGGGCGCGATGCGGCCGAGGAAGGCGAGATAGCTGGGTGATGCACCACCACTCTTCGGCATGAGCAAACCGGCAGGCAGGCCGTGTTGCACCGTCCGCGCATAATTTCCTCCAGGGAGGCCGGAGCGCTGATGGTCCGAAACGCTGACAAGTGCCACTTCGGGAAAGCGGGCGAACATCGGATGGATTTCTGGCAGGTCGAGCCGGCCGTGCAGCGTGGAGACAAACGGCGTTCGCTGCCGGGTGAAGACGCTGAACGGCCAGTAATCCATGTGGAAATGGATGATATCGAACTCGCTGGCCCGTTGCCGCACCGTCTCCATCAGCAGCATGTGGGGCGCCGTGGTGTCGTGGATTTGCGGGTCCAGGCGCAACGCCCGCTCACCAATCGGGATCAGCTTGCCACTCGTTTGGGAATCGCCACTGGCAAACAGCGTCACGTCATGGCCGAGTCCCACCAGTTCTTCGGTCAGAAAGGACACGACCCGCTCGGTGCCGCCATACAGTTTCGGCGGCACCGACTCGTGGAGGGGTGAGACTTGAGCGATACGCATGGGGGCGATACGCATGCGGCTAGCTCCTGGCCTGCGCTCGTTCGCGCTCATTTCGGCGGCGAGCTGGCTTCGCTCGATCCCGCCGGGGTTGCAGGCTGGCGGAACTGAGCGGCCACGCTCAGGGCGACACTGGCCGCGAGGCTGCAGGCGAGTAGGGCCATCAACGCAATCTGCGCCGGCTTTAGGGGCCTTATTGCATCCCGTTGCTTTACGAACGAACGGCGGGGCAGCAGGCAAACCAGCCGTGCCGCCGTCGCGCGGGCAGTTGCGATCGCATCCGGCGCTAGGGGCATCCGCGCGATATCCGCAGCCAGCAGATCCACCACTTTGGTCCGTGGCGCCTCAGCCCACTCCGCCGCCTTGGTCCATGGGTCTACACCGAGCCGGGCGAGCAAGGAGAGGATGGTCAAGTTCGACCCGTTGGACTCGATTCCGATCTCGGCAAACAGGAAGCTATCGAGGCCGGAGTTCCTTAGCGCGAAAACGTCAGGCTTGGTCATAGGCGCCTCCTCGCTCTGTCCATGTGCGTCGTGCACGGCTCCGGCACCAATCGCCGGAGGGGGCATCATGCGGCAACGAAGCTACGGATAGCAGGCTCGGAAACTACCTACCTGCAACTCGCACTCGATCCGCGACGGCGTGCGCAGACCGCATCATACTTCGGTTTATCCGAAGTGGCCCTGTGTCACTTCATCGGCCTAGAATTGGCTTGCCCGACGGCAAGGTCGTGTCGTGCTCGCGCCAGTGGAGCGCCGAGTTGCTTGCCGCTACTCTAGTTTGCCCTGCCATCGTAACAGTGCCGCCAAACCCGTCCGCAGGGGTGTTTCCGCCCGAACGGACAGCGCAGCAACCGCACGGCCTGGATCACCGACCGAATGACGGATATCACCAGACCTCGCGGGACCATGCTGCAGCGTCGGCATGCGGCCCAGCAGTTCGCCCAAGGTCATCGCCATGGCGCGCACGGAAGTGCCCTGCCCGGTGCAGACATTCATGACCTCCGCCCCGTGGCCGGGTGCGCGGCTGCACAGCCGGGCCATCGCCGCGACCAAATGGCGGACAACGTCGGCCACAAAAACGAAATCCCTCGTCTGCTCGCCGTCGCCATGGATCGTCAGGTGACGGTCCTGCGCCACCAAACGCGCGAACAGCGAGATCACACCGCTATAGGGTGACCCGGCGTCTTGCCGTGGACCATAGACGTTAAAGAACCGAAGCCCCAGCGTCGGCACCGCATGGGTGAGGAACGCGACCCGGCCGTGCAATTCGCTGGCGAGCTTGTCGGCGCCATAAGCGGTCTGCGGCACGGGGCAGCGATCTTCACGCGCCAACCCCTCGGCCACGTCGCCATACACCGCGGCCGAGGACGCGTACACGACGGGAATCCGGCCACACGCGCGGGCGGCATCCAGGACCGCGACGGTGCCGCCCGCATTCACCCGGTGTGTGCCGGACCAATCCTCCTGCCCGCGTACCACGGAGGCGATCGCGGCGAGAAGACAGCGCCCGCGTCCGCCAGCGAACAACAGGGGCGCCACCAGCTGGCATTCCGTACC
>CAXTWC010000318.1:0-3904 GCA_964247805.1 uncultured Acetobacteraceae bacterium
CCTGCCCGGATCTGTGAGGGCGGAGCCAAATGGCCGAGCTACTCGACCACGATCCCCGATGCCCTTCGCGTAGACGTCGTTGTAGTGCCGCGGATTGTTGTCGAGCGACACCGCCTGGAACGCGGAGGTGAGTGCCACCGTCAGGGTCCGGCCAGGTGCGCGGAATACGTCACCAACCCTGAGGTCCTCGAAGCGCTTCGGCGGCACGATTGGGTAGTTCTTCGGATCGAACGGGGACTGCGTCGCGGACGAGCCGGTCGCGGGCGGAGCCGGTTGCGCCGCAGCCGGCGGCGTGCCGGCGGCCGCGAGCAGCAGTGGGCCGAACAGTACCGGCGGTGGCGCTGTCAGGTTGGCGAGCCTGAGCCGAGAGTGACAAGCTGGCAGGCATGACGACCTCCAACCCATTCCGCCTCCCATAACCACTCGCTGCTCCATCTCGGAGTGGGCCGACACCGTGGCGTCGGTTTCAGCAATAAGGCTTGTCCTGTTCTTGAATGGAACCCATCCTCCGCATGTCTGGCCAGATCCGCGCCGGATCTTTTCGTTACCCGAGCCACTGCATGACGAGATCAAGGGTCTCGTCGACCACAATCGTGCGCCCGCCCGGCAGCACGAGGAACGACCCGCCATCCTCGATTTCGCCTACGGCGGACACGGCATGCCGGGCGACCGCCATGCGGCGGCCGTCGCGGTCGCGTACAAGCACGAACCGGCTCGAGCCCGTGCCGCCCGTCAACGCCGGCATCGGCCCATCCGGGAGAGCGGCCACCGGGACGCTGGAACCGTGTTTGTCGACCGCGTTCGCCATGTCAGCCCTGCCCTGTCATTGTCGCTGTCTCACAATGCCGATCACGACAGACCGGGACCGGGCCACACCACAACGGCCAAATCGGCCAGCGCATCCGCCCGTCGTGCGATCGCCGCCTCGTCCCAAGTCGCGTGTTCGAGGACCGACAGGTTGAGTGCGAGTAGGCTGTCCTTGAGCCATAGCTTCTTGGCACTGAACCCCTTGTTCGATGCCGTGCCGTTGCAGGGCACGGTGACCAGGGTGAGGTTGCCGAGCGTCTGCAGGGCGGCGTCGCGGACGTGGATCCCGGCCAGCATGGCCTCGTCCGCACCGGTCAGCTTGTCGGCGGGCGCGGTTCTGCCATCGGGCAACGCCCAGTACGCCATCCAGGCCTGCGGCAGGATGTGTTCGACCGACAGGTCGGCCGGTCTCGGCGTCTGAACCGAGTACTTGCTGCGCGACGCGCACTCAAGGTCCCAAAGTACGTCCACGATCCGTTCTTTGCGTCGGATCAGCTCGTAGATCGGTTTGTTGCGAATCCCCGCGCGGAGCTCCGCATCGGCGGGGAAGCGGATCGTGTCGCCGCGCTGGCCCGCGAACGCCGCTGCAAAAGTTGCGACGGACACGCCGTCCTTGATCATGGCCCCGGTGAGCCGGGCGAACGTCTTGTTCAGGGCCTTGGGCGTCAGCCCGCACAACGCCCGACGCACGAGATACGAATAGATCAGGGCGTAAAGCTCAGCCTTCTCGGCCGCGGCGGCGCCGGAGGTGGCGATGCGGAATACCAGCGGGTAGGCGGTGGAGACCGCCCACAGGTTCAGCTTGGCGCCCAGGCGCGCCAGCGCCGCGTCACCCCGGCCAGCCTCCAGCGTGCGGTAGATCGGAGCATAGACGATCAGCGCGTCGAGTTCCGCCTCCACCGTCTCGAACCGCGGCTTGCCTTTCGGCTGGGTGAAGGCACGATACTCGGCGTACAGCTCGCGCAGGGATATCTCCACGCCCGTTTGCGCGGTGAGTGCGTGACTCAGGAAATGGTCGATCCTCGGGCGCTTGGGCTTGGTACGGGGCGAGTCGGCTTTCCAGAAACCGGCGTCCTGGTCGAACGGCCGCCACTTGGCCTCGAACAGCGCCTCCACCGACTCGCCCTGGGCGGATGCGCGGTGGAAGATGTTGTTGCGTACCAAATCCATAGCGAGCAGCGGCTCGGACTGACTGTTCAACGACTCAAAAATGACCTGGGCGTCGTCGGTTTCGGACAGGGTGATCACCACCAGCTTCAGGTGGTTCAACAGGGCTTCGAGCAGCGCCTGCAACCGCCGGCGTGGCGTGCCGGCAGGCTCGTCCGCGGCTGGCGCGGGTTCGGCCTCGTCGTCCAAGAGACCAAATTGGGCATAGGTCAGGATGCGGCCCACGAAGAACGTCAGCGCATGGACCGCGTGGGGCGACGGGTCCCTCGGATTGCCGTTCTGGAAGAACCACTCCGGATGCCTGGCCCGAACGCCTTCCAAGCCGGTTTCTATGATCAGGTGGAACACCGGCCGGTCCTCCGGCGTGGGAACGAGCCTGAAGCGCGCGTCGGGATCGGTGTCACCGTGCATGGGCGTGACGTAAAGATAGTTGCCGATCACCGAGCGGAACTCGAAGCCGGCCAGCGTGTCGCCGACCTCGCGCAGCGCGGCCAGGAACAGTTGGAAGGTGGTCAGGCGTTGCTGGCCGTCGACCACCTGGACGCGCGGCGTCGCGCCGATGGTGAAGCCGTCGCCGCCCGGCGCCAGGATCAGCGCGCCCATGTAGTGGCTGAACCGGGGCTTACCCTCCAACGCCTCTTCCGCCTTGGCCACCACGTCGTCCCAGAACGGCGCGAGGCGGGCCTCCCCCCAGCCATAACGGCGCTGGTAGATCGGCACCATGAAGCGGCGCTGGTCGCCCAGCACGGAGATGACCGGGTGGTCTTTGGCGTCCATGGGCAGCTTTCAAGAGCGAACGGTTCAGCGAGGACGGGAGACGTGCTGTTCGGCGTTCCCGGGATGCAGCATATATCCCGTATTGGGATATAGGCAAGATGTCTCCTATGCCCGCCAGTGAATAACCTCGCACGTGGCATGTCGCGCTCCCGCCTCTCACCCCGATACGCGCGCCTTTGCCACATGCTGATCGAGGCGCGGTTGGCGGCCGGACTTACGCAGGTGGATTTGGCCGACCGGCTGCATCGGCCGCAGTCCTACGTGTCGAAATACGAGAGCGGCGAACGGCGGCTCGATGTCGTCGAGTTCCTGGAGGTGGCGGACGGGATCGGCGTCCACGCCGGGGACATCGTCACGGCCCTGAACGCGGTCACGGCTTAAGCCGCCCCGTCTAGTCCATCCCGCCGTCTATAGTGCCGTCGTTCGACCAGTACGAGCGCACATACCGCGGCTGCGTAGGCCCGTTCGGCATTCAGCGCTGCCGCCGACGTGTTCGTCGGACGGCATGGTGTCTGACGTGGTGCTGCCGAAGACATGGTCCCGCCAGGGATGGCTCGATGAGGGCGTGAAGGGTTGGAGGTCAGGAGTCGAGCGTCGAGTGGAGAGGGCATCGCCTTCCCCCAGAGATTAGGGTGACAGCCCGGTAAGGCTGATTCATCCCGCTGCGTGCCGCCCGGCGCACTGTGCGTGGCGCGGATGCGCCGCGGTCCCTGGTCCCTGACAACCGCTTCCATCAGGACCCACCACATGATCAAGACCACCAACCGACACAACACGCCCGTCCGAGCGCGCTTGAGGATCGACCATGTCCGCTAACCGGCTGTCGGTCGCCTCGCGTCGGCATCTGCTGACGAGCGCGGGGCTCCTGACGGCCGGGCTGGGCCGAGCCGCAGGGGGCGTTGCTGACGAGTTGAGCGAACAATTGCAGCGGGACTTCGCCCTAATCGCGGCGTGTGCGGCTTTCAACGCCATCGAGCGGCGCAAGCTCGACCTGATCGAGGGACCCGGCCGCATCGCCGATGACGCGGCCCGGGCTCAGGTCCTCGCGCCGTTGACGGACGAGCAGCAGCGCTGCCTGGACGTGATCTGCACGCAGCGTGCCATTACTCTGGCCGGGCACAGGGCCCGTGCGATCAGCTTTGCGCTGTGGGAC
>CAXTWC010000319.1:0-3883 GCA_964247805.1 uncultured Acetobacteraceae bacterium
CTTGGCGCCGTTGTCGTGCCGCCAGATGATCGCCTCCACCGTGCGCCGCAACTCGAGCGGCTCCGTCTTGCCATGCGGCCGCACCGCCTCGATCAGCGGAGCAAGCCCCGCCCACTGCGCGTCCGTGAGAACGCCATACAGCTTGTTATCTTGCATAGCCCATATATGGGAACAGACCTCAAGCCCTAACAGAGCCTAGCGTGCTGCGGGCAGCTTCGATGACATCCTCGGTCAGCGACGAGAGCTCGTTGATCTTCATGACCCGCTCAACTTGGACGAAAAGGCGCTGGAGTAGGCGGAAGTTGCCGCCAGTGACGCGGACAACAGCGGCGATTGCTTGCGCATCGGTGAACTCGTCTTCAGCCATTTCCAAGCCCAGCTTCTTCCAGTGGCGCTGGAGGACGAAGACCAATTCCTCTTTCTGCAGCGGCCGATACTCGTGAGCGAAGCCGACCCTGCTGTAGAGTTGCGGATAGCGCGACATGCGTTTCTCGATGCCTGGCATCCCGGTCAGGATGACGCCCATGGCGTTGCGGTCGAACTCGTCCCGGAGCCAGTCGAGGCACGCCGCGTTCAGCCGCTCCGCTTCATCGACCACGACGAGCTCAACCGGGCTTGGTTCGCGTGATTTCTGACCTGTCCTGCGCTCGATGTCGCGGGCGACAAGGCGGCCAAAGCGATACATGTCCAATCCTAAGTCGTCCCTGAAGTGACGCCAGCTTGCTCCGACCCTGGCCGTGTGGAACACGGTACCGGAGCGGGCGCAGGCGGCGGTGGTCTTCTCGTCGGCGTCCTCCCAATGGACCCTGGTCAGCTCCGGGGCGATTGAGTTCCAGTTTGATAGGCGCAGGGCGGAGACCGTTTTGCCGATGCCGGCAGGGCCGTAGCATAGGCCAATCGTTTTGTTCTTGCGCACCGCGCTGGCGAATTCGAGGTAGCGCCGGTGCTCCTTTGTCACGATGAACGATTGGGGCCTGGCCGGGACACCGTGCATCACTCGTCCTCATAGTAGAGGCGAAGCTTCGGCCTCGGTCGCGCCGGCGGGTCAGCTTTCCGCGTGGGAGCGGCCTCCAGGCGCCTGGGCAAGAAGTCCGCAACGCGCGAGAGCTTCTGGTTGATCTCGCCGCGGAGGGACCGGCGGCGGGCCCGTCGAGCCGTCTGGACGTCCTTGAGCGTGACGGTCTGCCCAGAATGCTCCTGGTCAATCGCCCGGCACAGGAACCTGCCGCGGTGGAACACACGGATTTCGCCGATGTCCCTAGGATCGTATCGGATGGCGACGGCTTCGCCGACGTAGGCTGCAAGCGTAGGATCGGTGTAGCGCAGTCCCTGGAAGCGGATGCCGTCCCGGCGAACCCTGCGGGACTGCGCGACCATCACCAGCAGTTCGTCCAAGTCTTCCAGGCGATCGGGCATGCGCGGCAGCCATCCCTCGGCGATCCAGCAGGCGCGAGGGGAAACCCCGATCTCACTATGCTTGCGTGCGTTGTAGTCGCCAACGATGAACGCGCCGATCGCGGCGTCGAACTCCGGCAACGACAACGCAGGCGGCGTCGCCGGCCTGCCGTGATCGAGGCGGCCGGGCAGGTCCGCCAGCAGCTCGGTGTTGATGGTGCCGAATAGGCGCTCGATCTTGCCGCGCCCCTGCGGCCGGGCAACCGTTGAGAAGGTGATGGCAAAGCGCAGGTCGGCGGCGACCTGTTCGAGATGTGTGCTGGTGAAGTCGGAGCCGTGATCGACGTAGAGGACGTCCGGGATGCCGCAGACCTGCCAGGCCGGGTCCATCTTGCGCCAGATCGCCTGGCGAAGCGCCAAGGAGGTCTGCAACGCCGACGGCGCTCCGACGAAGGTGGTGAAGCCTGCGACAGCGCGCGAGTGGTCATCGACCACGACGGTCAGCCAGGGACGCACCGCCGTGCCGTTGGCATCGAGGATCAGGATATCGAGTTCGGTATGGTCGGCCTGCCAGATGGCATTGGGCTTTCTGGCGCGATGCCGGTGGATCATCTCGAAACGGTCCCGGTAGGCGGCCGCCCCGTCCTGGGCGAGCGTGACCAGCGCGGGATCGAGGTCAGAGACGACCGAATGGACGCTCCTGATCGACGGCATCGGCCAATCCTTCTCCTTCGCGATCACCTTCAGCCGGCGATGGATCGCCGCGACCGAGGGACGCGGCTTGCGCAATGCCATGCCTTCGATCAGCTCGACCAACTCGGCAGGCATTCGGCGCCGCCCGGTGTCGGACCGGACGGGTCGCGCCAGGCCGACCAAGCCATCACTCTGATAGCGAGCGAGCCACCGCCGAGCGGTCCGGATCGGGACGGCTGTCTCCGCCGCCGATCTTGCGAGGGGCACTCCCTCCTCAAGAAACGGGCGCAGGGTCGCGAACCGGGTCATCGCTTCTTCGCGCTGCGGACCGGTCAGCTCGGGGAGTGACCTGCGGATCCGGTCATCAGAGCCCATCGCGAACACCTCTGCCGCATCGAAGCAGGTTTGTCGCAAAACTTACAAGTTCTGCGCCAGGGTAGGTGGGGCCAGGCAGGCCGGGCACTCTCTCCGTCGCAGAAGTCTGTTGCACAAGTCCGCTGTTCCGATACAGTTTTGCAACACGGTATCGGACCTTCCCCACCCCATGCTGCTTGGTTACGCCCGCGTGTCCACCGACGACCAGGACCTCGCCCTTCAGCGCAAGGCGCTGCGCGACGCAGGCTGCCGGCGTATCTATGCCGAGAAGGTCTCCGGGGTGCAGCGTGACCGGCCAGAGTTGGACCGCCTTCTCGACAATGTACGTGAGGAGGATGTGATCGTCGTCACCCGCCTCGACCGGCTGGCGCGTTCGACACGCGACCTGCTCGACATCGCCGAGAAGCTGCGGGACGTGGATGCCGGGCTGCGCAGCCTGGCCGAGCCCTGGGCGGACACCACGTCGCCGGCGGGCCGGATGGTGCTCACCGTGTTCGCCGGCATTGCCGAGTTCGAAAGGACGCTGATCCTCGGCCGTACAAGCGCAGGGCGCGACGCGGCCAAGCAGCGGGGCGTGCGGTTCGGGCGACCGCCTGCCCTCACCCCAGATCAGGTCATGCTCGGCCGTAGGCTGGTAGACGAGGGGACCTCTGTGCGCGCCGCGGCCAAGGTGCTCCGCTGCCATCACGCCACGCTCTATCGAGCTTTGGATGCATCATCTGCAGCCGAGGTGAGCTGACATGAACCGTATTGTTCATTGGATACCGGCTGAGGGCGTCGGAGCCGAGCATCTCAGCATCCGAAGTACGGAGGAGGGCTTCGTCGCCGAAAGCGTGGTGGTCGGCAAACGTCATGGTGCGCCATACGGCCTGCACTACCGTGTCGCTTGCGACGCCCATTGGCGCGTGCGGGAGGCCGTGCTGGGCCTCGCCGGCGAGGAACGCCGCCTGCATCTCCTCGCTGATGGCGAGGGCCACTGGCGGGACGGTGATGGCCGCCCGATCGAGGCGCTGCGGGGCTGCGTGGACCTGGATGTCTCGGCGACGCCGTTTACCAACACGCTGCCAATCCGCAGGCTCGGGCTCGCGCCGGATGAGGCACGCGAGATCATGGCCGCCTACGTGGCGGTACCCGCGCTCCAGCCGGAGCCGGTCCAGCAGCGTTACACTTGCTTGGAAGCCGGAAAGCTCTACCGATACGAGGGTTTGTTCCGGGGTTATATAGGCGAACTGCCAGTTGACGAGGACGGCCTCGTCCTGGACTACCCCGGCGCATTCCGCCGCGTGTGAGCTTTCCGCCATCGGCGATGGTGCCACATAGCTCTGCCTAAACCGTGCCAACTACCAATGCACGTCACAGCTTCTTGAAACCGGGTTCCGAATAGGTAAGGGTTCGTACGAGTTTTGGGAGAGAACAGGTG
>CAXTWC010000320.1:0-3786 GCA_964247805.1 uncultured Acetobacteraceae bacterium
CGGCATCGTCCTCGAGGAATGCGGAAGCTGGTCGGAGCCCCGGCTCAGCGAGAACCGACCGTGCGGCGTCGACTATGTAACGCATCAGATGCAGGTGGTCCCGGCTGGGATGCCGCTATGGGGTTACAGCCCCGATATGCGGAGGACGACGGACGCGACCATCAGCTTCGACCTTCCCGTGCTGCAAGAGCGGTTCGGCGATGAGCTGGACTGGGCTCAATTTGAACGGCCGCGGTTGTGTTTCGCCGATGATCGCTTGTGGTCACTCGGTAAACTGCTCACTGACGCCATCGAAGATCCGGACCCCGGCATCCAGCTGTTCGGCGATGGCCTGATAATAGCGATCATCTCTCTGCTGCTCAATCCGGGGACAACGCCGGTGGCCGCCCATGGCCTCGCGCCGTGGCAACTGCGCCGGGTAATGGACTATCTCGAGACTCATCTGTCGACACGGATCGGCCTTACCGATCTGGCGTCTGTCGTCGGGTTGTCGCCATCGCGCTTCAGTCACGCCTTCAAGGCCGCGACTGGCACGTCGCCTTACCGCTGGCAATTAGAGCAGCGCGTCAAACGCGCCCAGCTTCTCCTGTTGGACCCGAGGCACACGATCGCAGACGCCGCTACTGCGACCGGGTTTGCCGACACCGTGCACTTTACTCGGATGTTCAAGAATGTCGTTGGGAATTCACCGGCAAAATGGCGGCGGAGCCGGACGGACTGATGCGAATAGGCCTTGGTTGCGCGTACGGTATCGCCGGCGGCCAAAGCCGGCGCACACTACTATTGCGGCCGAAGTCCATGCCAGACCATTCCCGAAAAGGCCTCCGACAGAAATGCTGAAGATGGCAATCTGTCGTCGCGGCAAACCAGACGCGCTGCTCCACCACTCGGATCAGGTAAGCCAATTTAGCAGTGAGCAGTTTCAGAAGCTGCGGGCCAATCATGGCGTCACCCGCAGCATGAGCTGATTGGACAGTATCTGGGACAAACCGGCTATGGAGAGCTTGTTCTCCTCGCTGAAAAACCACGCGGACAGCCCGCAGGGTGTATCGCACCCTAGACCAAGCCCGGGCCGACGTGTTCAACTTCGTCGCGCGGTTCTACAACCACGCATTAGAACACCCATCTGTCTATGTCATTGATGGAAATAGGCATTGTTGGTCGGAATGTGATTCCGTGGGGTGTCTTGAGGTTTGCCGCGCTCGTTCGGTGATGGATCGAGCTTTTGGGCTTGCGAGATCGGCGCGAGCAAAGATCCAGGGACCGTCGGGCAAGGGATGGATCGCCTCGACCTCGCCGGCCTCGGCAGCCAATCGGAGCGTCTTGGGCGCGACATGCAGGAGGCGAGCGGCCTTGCTGAGATTGAGCCAAGGCTCGTTCCCGTCTTCCGTCGGCTTATGCACCGGGATGCGGTGATGCGAGCGCAGTGAAGTGACGCGCTCACGCGTCCAGCGATTGCCATGCCCTGTGACGAGGCCGTTTCGGTTGAGGATGCCAGCGATTAGGTCATCGTTAGCGAGCAATACGAGGTGGCGGACCGCTGCGATCACGTCGGCAGAGGTGCTGTTGCGTTGACCGCGCCGGCGTCTGGGCAGACGCATCTCGCTGTGGACACCGCCAGTCCAATGGACCACGAGCATGATCTCAGCCGCTTGCGGATCGATGTCGGCCACCACCTCCTGAATTACGGCGCGCACGATGCGTTTCTTCAGCCGCGCATCTGTCGAGGGAGCAGCCCAAACGGCTTTGAGGTCTGACGCGAGCATGGCAAGCGATGCCGGATCGGCGACGTCGGCGGGCACCGTCTTATTGTGGGCGGCTACCTTGGCCTCGATCTCCGAAAGACGCGCGAGCGCCTGGTTCCAGCGCGCTTCCAGTTCGCCTGCCACCAGCCGGTTGGCCGGATCGGCTGCATCATACTGCCGAAAGGCGCGGTCGACTGCGTAGCGCGCCGCTTCAAGGTCGCGCTTCAGCGCGTCGAGCACCTGATCGCGCCGTTGGCCTGCCTCCCTCTCCGCGGCAACAGCGGCAGCGATGGCGCCCGGGCCGACGACAGTCAGCAGTGCGTCCTCAATTGCGTCATCGACGCGCAAGCCGCCAAAGGCGATGCAACGGGGCTCGCCATTGTCCATCCAGCCACGGCTGCAGCTGTAGCGGGGGATGTGATGCTTCGCCCCCGAGTAGCGGAGCGTCAGCTTACGCCCGCAGCGACGGCAGCGAATGAGGCCGGCGAGCAGGGCGTCACCATGCTTGGGAGCGCCATGGTGACGGCTGGTGGGGACGTTGCGGCTGACCATGGTCCGGATCGCCTCGGCCTTCTCCCAGCTGACATAGCCGTCATGGCCATGCGGCATTAGCGCCAGCCACTCGGCACGCGCCTTGCGCTTGGTCCTCGTGCCGACTCCGCCTGCGCCATAGCCCATGCCGCTTGTTGTCTTACCATAAGCATAGGCGCCGCCGTAGATGGGGTTCTCAATCATTCGATGGATGGTGGCGTAGTTTGGACGCCGCCACACGACGTCGCTGCCGTTCCGCTTTACCGGCAGATCGAGGTCGTGCTCGAGGAACCAAAGCAGTGCTTGTCGCGCACTGCCAAGCTCCAGCACTTTGTCGAAGACCAAAGTGATCGCTGCTTGCACCCGGCGATCCGGATCTTTCTCGTAGCGGTCGCCCGCCTTGACGAACCCCACGGGTGCGCTGACCACGAGTTCGCCGCGACGGGCTTTCTCGTAGCGGGCCGAAAGCGAGCGCTGGCGTAACAGATCGAGCTCATACTCGTTGAGGCTGCCCTTGAGGCCGAGCAGTAGCCGGTCATTGCCGTATCGCGGCGCATAGACCGTCTCCTGGTCGATCAGGACCGTGTCGACAACGCGGCACATCTCGATCAGCTGCTGCCAGTCCCGGCTGTTGCGGGCAAAACGGGACACCTCGCGCGCGCAGACGGCGCCTACCTTGCCCAGGCAGACCTCGGCGACCATCCGCTCAAAGCCGGCGCGCTGGACGCCACCCGCCGCCGAACGGCCGAGATCGTCGTCGATGACCTCGATCTCCGACCAACCAAGCCCTGTCAGCCGGTCTCGCATGGCATATTGCAGCGCGCTGCTTTCACGGTTGTGCAGAACCTGATGGGCTGAAGACTGCCGCACGTAGAGCAACGCCTTGCGCTCCAGATGGTGGGGGCGGATTTTTTCAGAGATCATGGCCGGCCTCCGTCATCAGGCTGGCCTTGCGCGTTTCGGCGTGGTCCAGGATCAGCCGTGCCATCAGCCTGGTCAGCACAGTCTGTGTTGCCGCCGGCAAATCCTGCCACCTCGGAGTGTCTACCAGGGCGCCGGGCTGTTCGTCGCCGAACAGCTCGATCTGCTGCTCGGGTCTGCGCCGACCTCCCGTGCCTATCGTCTGGAGGTTGCTCGTCTTGGCTGAAGCCGTCGTTGCCATGGCCCTCTCTCCGAGTCTGCTCGTGAGAGGAGTTTGACGTGCCTGGCTGCAGCGAATTCGATGATGTCGGTCGCAACAGCTCGGCCAGGGCCGACAATGCAATCAGCCCGACAGATGGCTGGGCAGCTAATCGGGCCTGATCGGGGCATGCCGCTCGATCAAACATCCAGGCTGGAACCTCTAGCGAACGGTCCCCGCCAGACCCGGTCAGCGTGCAGCGGAAAACAACGCCATCTGCCCTCGTGATCGCCTCATGAACGGCGACTTGAAGCCCACACCAGGGATGCCAGGGATACAACAGCTCTCGAAAGACGGTTCCGTGGGCGTTATTAAACCCTGTTCTACAAC
>CAXTWC010000321.1:0-450 GCA_964247805.1 uncultured Acetobacteraceae bacterium
CACCTCGGCATGTCGCCAGCTGCGCTGGAAAAACAGCGGCGCGAAGCTCAGGATCACCGGGGCGAAGCGAGATGGCAGACAAAGCATGGCGGCGTCTCTTGGCGGAGACACGCCAGCCTGATCAGCCGCCCGCCTCGCCGCCTATCATCGCCCCAAATGGCCAAAGTCGAGCTTAGAAAGAACCATGAGTACCTGCTGGCCGGAGACGTAGAGCATAGAGACGGCTGTCGAGGTACATCCGGTCAACGAGCCGTTCCTCGGTGCTCGTGTGCCTGATGCTACAACGCGGCCAGCGCCCTGACCGCCGCCGCAAGGGATGGTGCTTGAAGGTCTGGTGTTCGCATGGTGCTGGCGAATGGCCGGTCCACCGTGACATAGGCTCCGACGCAACCCGCCGCCTTGGCGCCGTTGATGTCCCAGGGATGCACCGCAACCAGCGCCATCCGGTTC
>CAXTWC010000321.1:531-3727 GCA_964247805.1 uncultured Acetobacteraceae bacterium
GGACGTGGTGCTTGCTTTGCTGCCGTTGGTCAGCAGGATCGGGCGCATCCGCGCCTGTGCCACAAGGAACAAAGCCTCTCTCGCGTCCTGACGAGCGGGCAAATACTTGAACTGCTCCAGCAGGGCCCGGCGTGCGGCGCGAGGTGGAGCGAGGTCCTGCTCGCCCAGCACCTGATCCAGGGCTCCCTCCATCACCGTGATGAACGGTTTGAAGTCGCCGGAGGCGGTCAAGGCCAAGGCGTCACGCACCGCAGTGGCATACCAGCTTTCCAGACCGGCCGATGGCAGGCCGAGCGCCATCAGCGAGGGGCGCATCGGCTCCAGCGGGAACATCGTTCCGATGGCATCAAACGCGACAACCTTGGGTCGCTTAGGCCTGCTCCAGCCGAACATCGCTCATCCCATGAACTGCTTCGCGCCTACAACGCACTTGGCGGAAGTTTCCCGAACCGCTCGCGGGTGGCACTCACCCTGCGTCGGAGGCAGCACGACGGGATACACCCAAGGCAAGTGCAAGGCCCTTCCCGCGTCTTCACCGATCGCTGTCACCGGTGTTTCCAGCCACTCGCGCCAGCAGGCCGCGGGATCAGGCGGCCGTGCGGCGCGGGAGCTTCCAGTTCGGCCGGATGAAGTGGCAGGTATAGCCGTTCGGGATCCGCTCAAGATAGTCCTGGTGCTCGGGCTCAGCCTCCCAGAACGGCCCGGCCGGAACCACTTCCGTCACCACCTTGCCTGGCCAGAGGCCGGATGCGTCCACATCGGCGATCGTGTCCGTGATGACAGCCTTCTGTTCCTCGTCGGTGTAGAAGATCACTGAGCGGTAGCTGGGCCCGCGGTCGTTGCCCTGCCGGTTGGGCGTCGTGGGATCGTGGATCTGGAAGAAGAACTCCAGCAAGTCACGGAAGGTGGTCTTCGCGGGATCGAAGACAATCTCGATCGCTTCGGCGTGGTTACCATGGTTGCGGTAGGTCGCATTCGCCACCTCACCCCCCGAATAGCCGACGCGCGTCGACACCACGCCCGGCAGCTTACGGATCAGGTCCTGCATTCCCCAGAAGCAGCCACCCGCCAGAACGGCACGTTCCTCCATCACCCGACCTCCTTCACTTGTGGTGTATAAACGCCCTTAATCCGGCGCTCCCATGTCCTACCGCGGGATGAACCGTAGGAAGCCGAGTTGATGCAGTAGCGCAAGCCGCCTTGGTCGCTCGGCCCTTGGTCGAAAACGTGGCCGTGATGCCTGTCACCATAATTGGAGCGGACCTCCGTGCGGTCCATCCCGAGCAAGGCGTCGCGCAGCTCGGCCACGTTGGCAGGCTCGATCGGTTTCGCGAAGCTCGGACCAAGCCCCACCCGAGTTCGTACTTACCTGAGTTCGCGAACAAGCGCTCGCCGGACATGATATCAATGCAGAGGTCGAGTGACTTGTTAGACAGCAACGCACTGCTCCCAGAGCGCTTCGTGCCGCTTTTCTGCGTCACGCTGTGGATCAGCAAGCTGAATGGTCCCTCGTCAGCTTCCAAGGACAACCCCACCTATCGTGCTCAACGGTTTGACCAGAGTGGGTAAACAGTCATCTGCCGGGGTCAGTCTCGGACATCGATCGAGTATAGCATTCGAAACCGATCCACAGCGGGACGGTTGGCCAAACGTGCCTGACGACGGAGCGCGGCCCTGCGCAAGCGGCGCATGGGGCGGCGAGTGCGGGACGGGCACGCCGGTCTGCCTGGCGCCTGTCCCGCCTCGTCATCGCGCGGAGGCTACTGGGCCGCGGATTTCTGAGCGCTTTCGGCAAGGCTGCTGGAGAACTCGTCGGCCTTGTAGATTTCCGAAACCATGGCCTTAAGCTTGCCGGCCTGCTCGGACATACCGAGGGCCTCGGCATAGGCGGCGACGGTGCCGAAGCCGGCCAGGCCGTAGTGCGACATGCGCTGGTACTGGGCGATCATCTCAAGGTCGCGCAGCTCGGGAGGCAGGTCGGATTCGAGGGCGTGCTTGGTGGCTTCGCCGACCAGGCCCTGCATTCCCGGGCAAGGGCTGCTGTCGCTGGCGTCGGCCAACTCGCGCAGGGCTTGGGTGTGCTTCTCGATGCCGCTCACGGACTTCTCGAAGAGCTGCCTGATTTTCGGGTCAGTGGCCTTCTCGGCGAACGACTGGACGATGGCGCGCATCTGGTCGTTGGAGGACCAAAGGTCGCGCATGTCGGCCGTGTAGAGTTCCTTGAGGGTGCGGGGTGCTGCCAATTCGTGTTCCTCCGGGTGGGTGGCTCGTCTGAGATGCGAGCGGGCGGTGAACGCCGAGGTGTGCAGGCCGTTCTCGGGGGGTGGGGGTATAGGGGGCACGATGTCCCAGAGTTGAACGGCGACGCGTGGCGGGATTGAAGGCGACCGCGGGCGTAAGCGGGCCGGGATACGTCAGCAAAACGAGCAGAACGTGAGGCATTGGGCTGTTCTCGAGATTGTCCGGCACCAGGGCTTGCGTGATCACCGAGGCGATCTGCCGAGCCGTCGCCTTCGTACTAGCCCGGGCCATGATGGTGCGCCGGCTCTCATGCGCGGTCATCGCTTGCACGTGGAATTCCGGCTCGAGTGCTGACAGACTCCCTGATTCTACCCCCTTTCCCACGCCTGTGGATCAGCAAGCCGCTTGACCCCTCATCGGCTTCCAAGGCTGACACCGCCGATCAATGCTTAACTGTCGACCAAACTAGGTAAAAGAGCCCTCTGCCGGAGTTACTATTGGGTGCGGTGGGGATAACATTCGGATCCGATCCACAGTCTGCATTCTTCTGGCGCTGGCCGACGTGATCTGGGCAACCTGCTCGATCCGGCAACCAGGATGCCCGGATTGTTGGCGATGCTGGCGATCGTGGGACTGGGCGTGGGCGCGCACCGGCTGATGGTGCGCGGCAGCCCGGCCTGGAGGCACCGGGCCTAGCCATCTGCCGGTCGACGTCGTTCAACCTGACAAACAGGCCGTGCTGACGGGACTGGTTGACCCCATCCCGGTCCGCGCCCATCGCTCCCGCATGTTCCGCTTGTTCGAACGTCTGCTGACGCCAACCGCCCTGCCTACGGAACCGGCTCCGCCTCCGGTTGACAGCCCCCGTGCGCTGCTCCGCTTCTACTGGCACTTCATCGGCCAGGCGCCGTGGCTGGTCGTGGCCCTGTTCGGGACCGGTCTGGTCGTGGCTTTC
>CAXTWC010000322.1:0-3447 GCA_964247805.1 uncultured Acetobacteraceae bacterium
GCACCGCGCAGCTCGCGGCTTGAAGCGTCAGGCCGGATGCGCAGCTTGACTATCCATGGGCGCCAGATTCCGATCGTTCAGGCCGTAGTCGCGCGTCACAGTGGCGATTCGCAGGCGGCAGTTGCGAAAGATCCCGGCACGCCCCGCGCTTGCGTTGCCCTGTGGCTCGGGCGCGCGCGCCATGCCCAAACCGCCGTCTCGTCCCGCCAGAATGACAGCGACAGCAGCTTCCCAGGCTCTCCGAGAGCTCTGGAAACGCTCCACTGCCAGGAAGCCATCGACGGTGGCGAGATCGTCCCGCAGGACTGCGGCAAGGTCGAGGTATTCCTTCGTGCGCCCCTCAGCGGGCCACACCTCGAAGATGACTGCGATCACCGGTCCATCCCTGGCCGGAGGAGCGGTGCGTGCGGACACGATGCCAGACGCAAAAAAAACCGGTCTTCCTTCAGGATGAACCGTTCGCGCTTGGCAAAAGAATAGTTCTCACGCCCCAGCGGATCGTCGCGCAGACGCGCCCGGTAAGCTTCGTAGGCCGCGAGGTCCTCGACATGGTACACACCATATGCCGTCGTGGCCGAACCCTCGTGCGGTCCGAAGTAGCCGACGAGATCGGCCCCGCAGCGCGGAATGACCTGTCCCCAGTTACGGGCGTAATCAGCGAACGCCTCGGCGCGGAAGGGATGGATTTTGTAGCGAATAAAGCAGGTGATCATAGCTTCTGGGTCTCCGGTTGAATGCCACCGGAATAGGAGGCAACGTCGGCGCCGTGCTTCGATCCCGGCCGAAGCATTCCCGGCCGCGTCGATCTAGGATGATCATTGTCATGCTCACCACAGCCGCCTTTGCCGGGACCGCAGCCCTCATCGGGGACCCAGCCCGCGCAAATATGCTAGCGGCGCTGATGGACGGGCGTGCTCGTACGGCAAAGGAGCTGGCCGAGGTCGGCGGGGTGACGGCACAGACAGCCAGCAGCCACTTAGCGCAGCTCACCGGGGCCGGGCTGCTCGCGATGGAGCGCCATGGGCGGCACCGCTACCACCGTCTCGCCTCGCCCGCCGTGGCGCAGATGCTGGAAAGCATCATGTCCGTAGCCGCTGGTCGCGCTGCAGACAACCGCCAGACAAAGCTGGCCAGGTTAGCGCCGAGGGACGCAGCGCTGCGTCGCGCCCGGACCTGCTTCGACCACCTGGCCGGGCAGCTCGCCGTTGCAATGGCCGACCGGATGATCGAACGCGGGCAGATCGAGCTGTCGCCGGACGGTGGCGCCATCACGGAGAACGGTGCCGGCATCCTGCGTGGCCTGGGGGTGGACCTTGATGCGGTCTCGGCGCGCACGGCCCGGCGCGGCGGTGGGCGGATGTTCTGCCGGCCCTGCCTGGACTGGAGCGAACGGCGGCTGCACATCGCGGGTGCGCTCGGCGCGGCGCTCTGCACGGCCTGCTTCGCGCAGGACTGGATGCGGCGGATCGACGGCACGCGCGCTGTTGCCGTGACACCGATGGGCAGGATGGTCCTCGAAACAGCCTTCGACCTGCGAGAGGCCTTCGACTGGTCGTTTTAGCGCCGCCTTGGTCGGGAGCGGCCTAACATCTTGCCGGGCGCAACCGCCGGATGGGGTGGAACCTAGGTGTCAGCAATGTCCGAAAGGTGCCGACTGCCGTCGATGGCGCGCTGGCGAGTTGATCGCTGCTTCTTGCACCGCCCTTCGCCGGAGCGGACGATCCGTCAGCGGGCATTTGGGGCTGCAGCAATTATCGCAGACCAGCCTAGGATTGGCTGAGAACCTCGGTGCGGTATGGTGACAGCATGCCGTCCTTTGTCACACTTTTACGTGCTGTGAACGTCGGCGGAACCGGTAAACTGCCGATGCGCAGCCTCAAGGCTGTGTGCGAGGCCGCCGGCTTTATAGACGTTCGCACCTATATCGCCAGTGGCAACGTGGTGTTCAGCACCGCACTGGACGAGGCGGAGATCAAAGCCCGTGTGACATCCGGGCTGAAGGCGGAGACCGGAAGCGCCATCGGTGTCCTGGTCCGCTCCGCAGGCGAGATGGTGGAGATCCTGCAAGCCAACCCATTCAAAGCCGCCCCACCCAATCATGTGGTCGTCATCTTCCTGGACGAGCCACCAGACATCATCGGCTTGGAGCAGATCACCGGTAAAGGGCAAGACGAGGATGTCCGCCTGGGGCGGCGCGAACTTTACGTCCGTTATAGCAGCAGCATGGCGCGCTCAACCTTGCGCATTCCGGCTGCGAAGTTTGGCACGGCCCGCAACATGAACACGGTCGCCAAACTGGTCTCGATGGCGGACGCGTAAGCGCGGCGGTTGTCTTCGCAGCAGGGGACAAACGGCTTTAACCAGGCACCCAAGGATGGGTAGAACGTCAGCGCGAAGCCACATGACCGAGCGGCGGCCCCACTCCGGTAGCTCACCCAGAACAGCATGCGGCCGACGCAGAACAGCCCGGTTAGGCCGGGTAGTACAATCATCCAGCGGACCGGCACCTGCGGCGCGAGCGCCAGGTGCGATCCGAACGCGAGCACGCATTGTTCCAGGTGTTCTGCAGCATCGCGTTCGCCTGACGCACCTCCGGCCCGCCCCGGCCTGAGCGCTGCCGTCGATAGCGTCCCTCAGAGAAGGTGAGTCGGACACAATTAGATTGGCACTCTACGCCAGTTCGGGCCACCGACCGGTTGAAACGGTCGAGGCAACAGTTGAGGGGGGTCGTGGTGCCGCTGATACGCATGCGGAAAAGCCGCGGGGGGATCGACATCATCGCCTGAACTCTCGGGATGATTCCCAGGAGTCTTCTGCGCGGATCGCGGCAGCCTCCGAGCCCGGCCGGCTACCGTGCTATACGGCCCCCTTCTATTTCGGTAGCCAGCCCGCCTCCATTGGCCCGGTTGCCTCGCTGGCTCCCCGGGCAGCAGCCCAGGCATCGACATGCCGCCGATACAGCCCAACAATCCGTTCAGCGTCCTCGGACATGATGGCACGCTGTGGTGCATGCCTTTGGTCGCAATGTCCACTAAGGGTGGGCTGCGGCGGGTTTGGGCGCCAGCCGTTCGAGTTCCGCTTACCTTGGGTGGCTTCTCCACAGCCGACAGTCCGCTCCCGTGATGAGTTTCGGACGCCGCTTGGCGTACGAAACTCTCCGAACGACGAATCCCGCGGGCCGGTGTTCGGTATGGGCATTTAGGGTTTGGACGCCGCCGGAGCGGTCGGACCCCGGGGCGGGATCATGCGCTCAGATCGAGCGTGGACGCGAGTCTGAGTATTCCGCATACCAAAGGCGAGGCGTCTTTGGTGTCGATGGATGGCGTTCCGCACAGCTTTTGTCGCGTCTGTCGCAAGCGGTATCGCTAACCGCAGTAGGGCTGCGATTTGCGGGTGGATCGGGCCGTGCCGGGTCACGACGTCGTTCTCCCGGCTGATTGCGGCGGT
>CAXTWC010000323.1:0-3053 GCA_964247805.1 uncultured Acetobacteraceae bacterium
ACGGGCTGCTTGGTCCGTGGTCGAGCCCGGATCTGCCTCCAAGCTCTGTCACCAAAGACCGAATGAGGCGCGATGGTTAAGGCAATGTAATGTATCTACCCGCGCACCCCGATCGTGCCCGATAATTCCACTTATCAGGCACGCTCAGCCCGGCTACGCTCCCAGCCAGCATGCAAGACGATCCCACCGCGCTCAGCCCCCTGCCCGCACCGGCCCCGGACGCCACGGCGGATGAAACGGCGCTGGCCAACCTCGCCCGCCACGCCGAGCAGGCCCGCGGCGCCTACGCCCCCAACACCGAACGTGCGCTCCGCGCCGACGTCGCCCGCTTCACCGGCTGGTGCGCCACGGCCGGGCTCACCCCCCTGCCCGCTTCCCCGGAGACGCTGGCGCGCTACGTCGACGCGCTAACCGGCCACCGCGCCCCGGCCACCATCCGCCGCGCCGTCTCCAGCGTCGCCACCTTCCATCGCGCCGCGGGCCTGCCCAGCCCGGCCGCCAGCCAAGCCGTCACCCTGGCATTGAAGCGCCTCCACCGGGCCCAGGGACGCACTCAGACCCAGGCCAGCCCCCTCACCCGCTCGCTGGTCGACCGCATGCAGGACGCCGCCGGCACGGGTCCGCGGGCGGCGCGCAACCGCGCGCTGCTGGCTGTGGCCTACGACACCCTCGCCCGGCGCTCCGAACTGGTGGCGCTGGAAAGGGCTGACTTGACGATGGAGCCGGACGGCCACGGCACCATGACCATCCGCCGCGGCAAAACCGACCAGGAGGGTCGCGGCATGGTCCGCTATTTGGCCGCCGACACGATGCGCATCTTGCAGGCCTGGCTGGAGGTCAGCCGCGTGCAGGACGGGGCGGTGTTTCGGACAGTCGGCAAGGCCGGTACCATCGGCGGCCCGCTTGATCCGGGCGACGTCGCCCGCGTGTTCAAGCAGATGGCTAAGGCGGCCGGAATCGAGCCAGGTATTGTGGCCGGGATCAGTGGCCACAGCAGCCGCGTCGGTGCCGCCCAGGACATGGTGCGCCACGGGGTGGAGCTGCCGGCCGTCATGCAGGCCGGCGGATGGAAAACCGCCGAAATGGTCAGCCGCTATACCGCAAAGCTAGATGCCAGACGAAGTGGCGCGGCCAAGCTGGCGACCTTGCAGAACCGCGGATGACCGGCACTCCTATCCTACAATCCGTCCGTTCGCCTACCTCTCGGACGATGTCGAGTTTGAGGGCATAGCGTCGGCTGTCACGTAGGCAACGCTAAGGAAAGTTCTCGACAGAGCAAGCACTTGCACGATGCGTCCACCAACCGACCGTTTGGGAGACGCGATGACCGGCATTCTGGGCTACGCCCGCGTTTCCACCGGCGACCAAGACGTTGCCGGCCAGACCATACGCCTGACCCAGGCCGGCGCGATCAAGGTGTTCACCGACGTGCGCTCCGGCCGGAGCATGGATCGCCCGGGGCTGCAGGAGTTGCTCGCCTACGCTCGCAAAGGTGACACGCTGGCCGTCGTGCGTCTGGACCGGCTGGGAAGATCACTGGGCGAGCTACTGGCGACGGTGACGATGCTGAAGGAGCGCGGCATCGCGCTGCTCAGCCTGGAGGAGAAGATCGATACCTCATCAGCGGCCGGCGAACTGGTTTTCCATGTGTTCGGCGCCATCGCGCACTTCGAGCGCCGGCTCATCGCCGAGCGGACGAAGGACGGTATCGCGGCCGCTCGTGCGAGAGGAAAGCGGCCAGGCCGCCAACCGCTGGACACAGATCGTGTCGCCGCGGCTCTGAAGCTGGTGGTGGCAGGACTGTCGCCAACCCAAGCAGCCCAACAGCTGGGGCTTGGACGCTCGACGGTCTATCGCGAACTCAACCGGGCATCCCTTCAGCGCCCCGCATGAGAGTTGTCACCCGGCCTATGGTCAGCTTGTGATCCCGTTCTTGCAACGTCTGGATGCAGCCCGCCACGTCCTGATCGCGGGAGTGGGTGGCGGCTTCGATGTTTATGCGGGTATGCCGATCGCGACATATCTTCGCGGCCGAGGATGCTCAATCGTGTTCGCTAACCTGTCTTTCTCTAGCCTTTGGGATTGCGGCGGTGAGCGTATTGACCCGAACACGTGGCTCATCGACGCGAATGCAAAAGAACTGCCGTATTTTCCCGAAAAGTGGTTGGCCGAGTGGCTTCTGCGGTGCTCGTTCGAAGCGCCGGTTTACGCTTTCGCCAAAACAGGCGTCCAACCACTTCGCGCCGCTTACCAAGCGGTCCTTGAGCGTCATCCTGTTGACCTGGTCATTTTGGTCGATGGCGGCACTGATAGCCTGATCTTCGGTGACGAACCCGGGCTGGGCACGATCGTGGAAGACGCTGTGTCAGTGATTGCTGCTTGCGATGCAGCTGCTGATCGCAGCCTGCTTGCTGCCCTCGGTTTTGGGGTTGACCACTTCCATGGCGTGTCTCACCACTCCTTTTTGGAAAATGTGGCGCGACTGAGCCGAACCGGCGGCAATCTCGGCGGCCTAATGCTGGTTCAAGGAACGCTGGAAGCTGATGCTTTTCTTGACCTGGTAGATTACGCCAACCAAAGGCAGCCTGCACACCGCAGCATCGTGTGCAACTCAATCGCAAGCGCTTTACGCGGCGAATTTGGAGACATTCAAATTTCGAACCGCACAAGCGGAACGGAACTCTTCATCAACCCTCTCATGACGCAATACTGGACGTTTGCCGTCACCCAGGTCGTTGAACACATGGACTTTGCAGCGGCGTTGGCGAAAACAACGACGTTTGCAGAAGCCTCTCGTCAAATCGAGATGCACCGTGAGTGGGTCGAGCCGAGGCTTCGAAAGCAGCTGCCGCTGTGATCCGAGGCGGCATTCCTAACCTTCGCCCTTATCATTGTCTGCATGAGGCCCGATGCGATGCTCTCTTCAGCGTCCCCTGTGATGATCGATCCATGATCCGATGAGTGACCCAGTACACCCTGCCCGTCAGATGCCCTTCACGGCTCTGTTGACCGGTCTGGAGCGTGCCCGAGGGCTTGGCTTCGTGCACCGTCGT
>CAXTWC010000324.1:0-2889 GCA_964247805.1 uncultured Acetobacteraceae bacterium
ACGGATCTCGGAGCGTATCACGCATGAGAGCGGCTCGCCGGTCATGCGATAGTAGCTTGGCGTATCGCTTTTGCGCGACTGCCGATCTCGTCGTTGGATAGTGCCAGGCCCTAGGACGCGATGGGAGCACCCGCGTACTTGCTATGTCGCTATAGACCGGACAGACGGTCCGGCGGCCCTTCTACAGCAGGCAGCGGCAAGGCGGGCGGTGGTGAAGAGCACGAACAGCGAGCGGGACTAGGGGCGCGGAAAGGCCGATCTTAAACGGGCAGGTAGAGCGTGCGGCCTTGTGTCGATAGTCGGGACCGTGCCGTGCTGCACAGGCATTCGGCAGGGTTATTATCGCTGACAAATCAAGACAGATCATGAATTCCAGATCGGACTAGGCCTGGTAAATTACCCTATTCCCTCAACCATCTCCGTGGGGCGGGTCCAGACGCCAAATATCTGGAATACTGGCGCGGGTGGGATCTCGGCGGCCAGCAGCCTTTCACCCTAACGGAGCAGCCATCACCCTTGGAGCGTTAAAGAATGGACATGCCGATCAGCCCAGTAATCCGGTGCTGAAGTGGTGCGGACCTCTGCTCGTGCTGGTCCTTGTTGCCTATGCTCTTGCAGCAGGCGGCTGACTGACGGATCTGCCGCATAAATGTGTGTGCGCGGCACGGAGGTGGTGTCAAACCGCGGGGGTAATGTGGGGGAGCAACCCCGGCTATGGCGACTGGGCCGCCTGCGTTTTTCGATGACCTAATCTCGGCCATTGTTTAGCGCCGGGATTACAGTCCATCTCTTGAGTTGGAGATGCGGGTTCAACACGAATATTGTACAAACTGGATTGGGCATCTCGATGGGTGACACATCAAAGGGCTGTATGGCATGTCAGGCCGGAAGTTCGATATTCCCGTTCACGATGGCGTTCCAGCCCATCGTGGATATTCAGGCGCACCGGATCGACGCTTTCGAGGCGTTGGTGCGCGGCCCAAACGGCGAGGGCGCCGGGCATGTGCTTGGGCAAGTGAACAAGCAGAACGTTTATGCGTTTGACCAGGCCTGCCGAGTGAAGGCCATCGAGTTGGCGGCCAAGCTGGGGGTCGATCGCCAGTTGAACATCAACTTCCTGCCCAACGCCGTCTATGAGCCACGGGCCTGCATCCGGGCCACTCTCGATGCAGCCTCGCGGACGGGTTTCGACCCCAGGCGTTTGACGTTTGAGATAGTCGAGACCGAAGCGATTGCTGATACGCCGCATCTACTCAGGATCATTGCCGAATATCGTCGCCAGGGATTTAAGATCGCGCTTGATGATTTCGGCACCAGCTACTCCGGACTGTCCCGACTGGCGGAGCTAAAGCCGGACATCATCAAGCTGGATCGCGTGCTGGTGCAGGATTGCGAGACCGACAGTCTGCGGCTGTCAATCCTTGCCGGCATGATTGCGCTGGGAAAGGAGAACGGCATCAAGGTCGTGATCGAAGGCGTGGAAACGGCCGGGCAGCTCAACGCGCTTCGCGAAGTAGGCGCGCGCTTTGTGCAGGGGTTCTATTTTGCCAAGCCTGCGTTCGAACGCATTAGCACGGATGCCGACCTCTTCCCCCGCTCGGCTCACGCCACGCCCACGCCCGCTCATTCCGCCTCGCCGGTGATGGTGACCTGCGCGAAGGCATAGGGAGGCTCGTCGGTTAGCGTCAGATGCACCCGTGCCACCCGGCCCGGCGGCGTGATCGCCCGTAAGCGCGCGGCGGCGCCACCGGTCAGCGCCATCGCCTACGCCTGATCCGCAAAAGGCTTGCCCGTCGCATAGGGCTGCTTTCCGCCAGCAGGGAGGCGACTCGTAGAACCCGTCTATCGGCACGAGGGCACCCGGTGTTGCCTTGGTGAGTGCGGCAAACATCGCCATGCAGTGGCTCAGCCGCCCATCCTGTGTCATTGACGTATGCACGGCATTGACGGCCTTCCTGGTCGCCTTGGCTGGCATCGTCATGATCCTCGGCGCCGGCCAACGTGGACGTGCGCGCGATCCGCGCCGGTTTAGGTTGGAGCCAGGCCGCATTCGCCCGGCGGTTCGGGTTCTCGCCAGCCAGAATCCGCGAGTAGGAACAGGGCAGACGCCAGGCAGAAGCTGCGGCACGCGTGCTGGTGATCGCGAGCAAGCCTGAGGTGGTGGACGAGGTTTTGGCGGCGACTATGCGACTATGCCGCAGGCGGCGTGATGGTAACGCTGGCCGCCGTGGACGCGGCGGATCTGATGCTGATGGGGTGGAATAGACCATTCAGCGAAGTAACGGCTTTTTAACAAGAAGACTGTCTACACCCAGTCCACTTCAATTGGACGGGATTATGCCGTTACCACCGATCTGCTTCGAACCGTCCGAACCCTACCAGGGCTTCACCCGCATCGTCGTCATGCTCGGTCCGGATTACATCGGCACCATCGCTGAGCGACGAGACGGCGTGCACGAGTTCGTCCCGCACCGCTGCGGCGCGTTCTGCGCAGCACTATGCCTGCCGGATGGTCGGATGGTCCGCATATCGCCAGGAACACCGAAACCATCAGCCGCCTTGTACGCGGCCTGCTGGCGGGTATGGCGCTACCAGAAGCAGAAACCCGCTACGTGGCCGTACGGCCGGACGGAAGGGCGTGGAACCGGCCGTTCAGCAGCGAGGCTACAGCGTGGCGGGCTGTAGTGGGCGGCACGAACGGGACGCGAGAGCAGCGCCAGCGCAAAGCAGATCTGGTGCGGGCAGGGTGGAAGGTGCGGCCGGCGAGATAGATGCTAAGCGAGGGCTCAAGCCGAGGCTGGGTCCAACACCCGCACAGGCATTAAGTTACGGTCTCGCCCACTTGGTCATACTACCAGCTTGCGGAACCGGGCGGCCTCGACCGAGACG
>CAXTWC010000325.1:0-2735 GCA_964247805.1 uncultured Acetobacteraceae bacterium
TGCCACGTGTTGATGACCGCAGGGTGATCAGCGGCATCGTGCACGTGCTGAAGTCCGGTGGTCGCTGGGTCGATGCACCGGCGGTCTACGGGCCACGCAAGACCCTCTACAACCGGTTCGTCCGCTGGGGCGCCGCCGGGATTTGGCAGCGCCTGTTCCAAACACTTGCAGCGGCTGGTGGACCTCCTGCCGAGCTTCTCCTCGACAGCACGCACATCAAGGCGCATCGCTGCGCCGCTGGAGGAAAAGGGGGGCGCCAGATCCAGGCCATTGGCGTCAGCCGCGGCGGCCGCACCACCAAGATCCATGCCCTGACCGATGGCCTCGGGCGCCTGGTCGCCTTTTACCTTACCGCAGGCCATGTCGCTGACTGCCGGGCGGCCGAGAGCCTGTTGCAAGGATTGCCGCACAGCGCCCTGCTCAAGGCAGATCGCGCCTACGACACCAACGCCATCCGCCAGCAGATCGAACAGCAGGGTGCCGTCCCGAACATCCCGCCCAGGCGCACCCGGATCTGGAAAAGCTGCTTCAGCCGCGTGCTCTATCGCCGCCGCAACGCCATCGAGCGCATGTTCTGTCGGCTGAAGGACTACCGCAGGATCGCTACCCGCTACGACAAACTCGCGACCAACTTCGCCAGCAGCGTCTGCCTCGCCGCCGCCATCAGCTTCTGGTTATAAGTCCGGACCCTAGGTGGATGAATTCTTCCCACAAGCACGATCGACAGCGCCATAGATGTTGGTGCCGTCGCTCTGCCTTAAACCTGGGACTAAGTAGCCGCCGCTCCCGTAGGTATTATACACGCTCGCCCCTATTCCTACATTTGAAGCGTGCAGCACTTTCCAAGCGCCACTAGGCTGCTTCTGGAAGTCGCTACAATCAACCGTTACGCCCGCATTTGGCTGAACGAAAGGCCCAAGCCCTTCAGCCGAAACGGTAGGCTTTGATGAGCACGCACTTGCCAATGCCAGTGTTCCTAAGGCGAGTAATGAAGTTCTGATCTGCATAAGACCCTCCTCGTTCACAACGTTACGCGGAGAAGTCTACATTGGTTTCGGAGCACGGTGCTAGGTGTATGGCGGCTGGTAAATCGGCGCTGGCACCTGGGCGTGGTCCGTTCAGATTGTTTCGGGCGTCGGCTCTGGGCCTAGTTGTCGCTGCTATGGAGGTTGTCCCTCCGAGGCTGGCTTGAGAGGTTGTGGTTGCGAGGCCAACACCCTCATCCCGGAGCCCCGGGTAGACGTTCATGAGAATGCGCGAACGACGCATCGCAGTCGAATGCTGATGGTTCAACGCTTGGCGAGCGGCTGGTCGGTGGCGGCCGTCGCTTCGGCGCAGGGCATCAAGCCCTAGAACGGTGCGCAAGTGGCGTGATCGTCATGCCGCTGCGTCGGCAGACGGTCGAGCACCCGTTTGGCACCATTGAGGCCCGGATGGACTCGACCCACTTCCTGACCAGGACAATCAGGCGGATCAGCACTGAGATGAGCCTCCAGGTTCTGGCATACAACATGAAGCGAGTGATCAAGATCCTCGGCGTCCGGCCCTTGATGGAGGCCATCCAGGCCTAATAGCTTTCGTTGTCCAACAACCGCCATCCAGCAATCATCTGCCGATTGCCATTACCTCTTGCCAAACCTCGTTTCCACACAGCCTCGGTGGGAACTGGACATGGCCCCTGGTCCCCCGGGACCGACTTCCACCTTACCACTTCCACCCTTACTGGAACCGATCAGCTTCCTGACCCGCCATCATCAGGAGCGAATATCGACTGAGGTTCCGTCCTGTGAATTCTCGGGACTGGAGACGCTGGTGGTTCCCACCATCTTTTGGCCACCACTATTATTTTACGTGATCCTGATGAAGGCGGTTCTTCAGATTTCAGGAAAAGAGTCAGATATATCAGAGGATTGTATTGCTCTACTGTGGTATATCGTTTGCAACAGTCAGCCGATCAGCAGGAGCAGTTGATCTTATGGTTACGACTTGTCGTAGGCCGCAGGGATCGCAGACGGCAGCGGATGGGCTCGGTGTGACCGCGCTTTTGGCCGCGATATTATGTCTTGGCTTGGCGACGACCCCCGTGCGGAAGGCCTGCGCCGCGGATCCCGTCGTGCCCTTCATGCGCACCCCGAACGCATCGGACATGCGGGTGGCCTTCGCGGCGCGTGGCGATCTCTGGACCGCACCTTTGTCCGGTGGCCCGGCGACGCGGTTGACGCACGATCTCAGCAGCGTCTCCTTCCCGCACTTCTCCCCCGATGGGCGATGGATAGCCTTCACCGCGCAGTGCGCTGGCACGTACGACGTCTACGTGATGCCGGCCAATGGCGGTGCGGAGCGCCGGCTGACATTCATGACCACCAACCCGGCCACCAATAGCGAGGTCGTGGCCTGGACGCCTGACTCGCAAAACGTGGTGTTCCTGTCGACGATCCGATCGACCTCGCGGAAGATCGCGCGCGCGTTCCAGGTGCCGGTGGGCGGCGGATGGCCGCAGCTCCTGCCGCTCGACCATTCGGGTCTGCTGTCGTTCGGCCCTGGCGGCCACGTGATCGCTTTCAACCGGATCTTCCGCAACGCGGCGCTGCCCAAGCGCTATCTCGGCGGCCAGCACCAGAACCTCTACACCTATGATTTCGGCAGCAAACGACTGGACCGCATCACCGACTGGAAGGGGACCGACACCGCGCCGATGTGGTTCGGCCGCACGATCTACTTCCTGTCCGATCGCG
>CAXTWC010000326.1:0-2720 GCA_964247805.1 uncultured Acetobacteraceae bacterium
GCGCGCAGAAGGACATGGTGCTGAACGCCAACAACGAGATCGACTTCATCAACCCCGTCCGCATGGACGCCATCGGCAGTTGGGTCACCGACCTGCTGTGGGACAAGCTGACGCGCGTTGGCCCGGACGGCGAGCCGCGCCCCTGGGCTGCCGACAGCTTCAAATGGACCAGCGACACCACCATGGAAGTGGTCGTGCGCGATGGCATGACCTTCCACGACGGCTCACCCGTCACGATGGAGGACGTGCTGTACTCGTTCGACCTGCCGGCCCATAAGGATAAGACGCCGCAGTTCTTCCCCTTCGTCAGCAACATCGCCGGCGTGAAGCAGACCGGGCCGCGCACGATCGTCTTCACCCTGCACGCGCCGCAAGCCTCGTTCCCCACCACGACGCTGTCCAAGATCAACCTGGTGCCGAAGCACGTGTGGGACCCGATCGTGACCGGCATGGCGGGGAAGCCGGACATGGCGGAGAACTTCAACGAGGAGAAGCACATCGGCTCCGGCCCGTTCCGCTTTGTGCACTGGCACCACAGCGAGGAGGTGATGCTCGAGCGCAATCCCACCCACTGGTCGGCGCCGAAGATGGAGCATTGGGTGCTGCGCATCGTCCCGAACCAGGAGGCGACGCTCGGCATGATGAAGACGGGCGAGCTCAATTTCCTGGCGCTGTTCACCGGCGACCCGCGCGTATTGGCGGAGGTGCCGAAGCAATCCCCGCATGTGACGGTGGTCACCACGACCGATCTCGGCTTCCAGTTCCTAGCGCTCAATCTACGACGCGCGCCGTTCGACGACCCGGCGTTCCGTCGTGGCCTGTCGGCTGCCGTCAGCCGCAAGCTGATGGCCGCCGCGGCGTATAATGGGTTTGGCGTGCCCGCCGGGTCGTGTGTGTCCACGGCGCTGCCGTTCTGGCATGCCGACGATTCGTTGATCGATGGTGGCGACATGAAGAAGGCCGCACAGATCCTGCAGGACGCTGGCTACACGCTGGACGGCGGTGCGCTGCACTACCCGGCCGGCAAGCGAGAAACGCTCGCCAGCAACTAATGCTATTTTACGTCAGACGCATCGCCTACACGGTCTTCGTGCTGTGGGCGATCGCCAGCATCCTGTTCCTGATGTTCCGCCTGCTGCCGGCGGACCCGACGCTCGCCTATCTGGACCCGTCCTTCACCGAGGACCAGCGGCGGCAGATCATGCACGAGTTCGGGTTGGATCAATCGCTGTGGCGACAATACGTGCTGTATCTCGGCAATCTGCTGCATGGCGAATTCGGATTGTCCTTCCGCCAGCGCCTCCCGGTGACCGGGCTGGTGTTGAGTGTGTTGCCGAATACGCTGGTGCTGACGCTGGTTTCGCTGTTGGTCGCCTATGGCTTTGGCACGTTGTTCGGCGCGGTGCTCGCCTGGAAGCGCGGCAGCCTGTTCGAGACGATCAGCATTCCCCTCGTGTTGGTTACGCGCGCGGCGCCGGAGTTCTGGGTCGGCATGGTGATGCTGGCGATCTTCGGTTTCGGGCTGGCCTGGTTCCCGGCTGGGGGTGCCACCGCGCCAGGTGCGGTGTTCCCGTCGGCGCTGGCCAAGTTCTTCTCGGCCGATTTCGCCCGCCACCTAGTGCTGCCCGCGATGACGTTGGCAATCGTGTATCAAGGGCTGCCGGCATTGCTGATGCGGTCCAACATGCTGGGAGTGATGGGCGAGGAGTTCGTCTCGATGGCGCGCATGAAGGGCTTGCCCGAGCGCACCATCATGCTGCGTCACGCCGCGCGCAACGCCCTGCTTCCCGTGGTGACCGCGTTTGCCCTGGGCTTCGGCAACTCGGTCGGCGGTAACGTGGTGGTGGAGACGGTGTTTAGCTGGCCCGGTCTCGGCCGTATGCTCGTGGACGCCGTCAGCAGCAGCGACTATCCGCTCGCCCAAGGTGCGTTCCTGCTTATTGCGGCGATCTTGGTGACGATGAACCTGGTGGCGGATGTGCTATACGGCCTGTTGGACCCGCGGATCGCCCATGCCCGCCAATAGCACCGTCATGCCAGGGCTTGACCCTGGTATCCACGGGGTGCCCTCGACACCGGCCTATCACGTGATCGCACGCCAACCGGGACTGACGTCATCAGCCCAATCGCGTGGATACCAGGGTCAAGCCCTGGCATGACGGTAGACGTGGCACCCGCGATCCGAACCCGGCGCCTACCGCGGCTCGATCCGTACACCGTAATCGGCGTCGGCATCTATGCCTTCTTCATCGTCGCCGCCCTCTGCGCCGGGTGGCTCGCCGGCTACGATCCGACCGAAATCCTGTTCACCGATGACGGTCAGTTGGCCGCCTCGCTGCCGCCCTCGGCCGAGCACTGGCTGGGCACCACCAATCTTGGCCGCGATATTTTTGCGCAACTGATCATGGGCGTGCGCCCCTCGCTGTTCGTCGGCGTCACGGCCGCGATCGGCGTCGCATCGCTCGGCACCGTGGTGGGCGTCGTCGCCGGCTATTTCGGGGGGTGGGTCGACCAGGTGCTGATGCGGCTGACGGACATCGTCTTAGGCATTCCCTTCCTACCCTTCGTGATCGTGCTGGTCGCCTTGCTCGGCCCGGCGTTGCAGAACGTGGTGTTCGCGGTGGCAATCCTGCTGTGGCCGAACGCAGCGCGCGTCATCCGGGCTCAGGTGTTCACCGTCATGCAGCGCCAATTCATCGAGGCCGCCCGCGTCACCGGCG
>CAXTWC010000327.1:0-2367 GCA_964247805.1 uncultured Acetobacteraceae bacterium
TTCCGGCCCTGGGGTGGGCACCGTCGGTTCCTCTACCTCAACCGGCAGGTGCGGTTCCTCGTGCGCGGACTGCTCCGGGGTGCGCAGGGCGGTTCCCAGGCCGAACTGCTTTGCCAGCGCCGACCGATGGGCCGCATAGGCAGGTGCCACCATCGGGTAATCTTTCGGCAGCCCCCACTTGGCGCGGTAGGTATCCGGGGTCAGGCCGAAGCGTCGGAGATAGCGCTTCAGTGTCTTCACCTTCGCCCCGTCCTCGAGACAGACCAAGTATGCGTGCTGGATCGAGCGCTTGACCGGCACGGCCTGGCTGTTGCGAGTTGCCGTTGAGCGATGTGGCCATTCGAGGCAAAGACGAGAGTAGCCATATTCGTTCTAAGTTCGTAAGGTAATGCGTGGGCACATCCTCGCGCGCCAACCAAGTGGGAGATTAATCGAGATCATCGGCGCCGAAACTCTGGTGGAGGCATAAAACATGACGATACCGCTTGATCCGGGGATCGGAGGCAAGTCGATTGGTCCTGACGTTCTCAGCATCGCGGACCTTATCGTATCCACGACACCCCAATGGACGTCAAAGGCCATTCGGCTGGGGACTATGTCCGCAGTCAGCCATTCGGCATTGTATATAGGTGGTGGCCAGGTAGTCGAAGCGATCGGAGAAGGCGTTGTTATGCGCCCTCTTGACGTCTCACTGGTCCACGATTCTCTTGCGGTCGTTTACCGGTATCCAGGCATGTTGGCCATAACTGCACTGCAAATACGGGATTATGTCGGGAATCAGATCGGTAAACCATATTCTACAGCAGGCGCAATGGCCTCCGGGCTGGCGCGTGCAGGCGGAAGTCGCAAGCCGCTCGGGAGAAATTTCACTGACGGCTTCACATGTGCCAAGGCGGGCGTTTGCTTCACGGAAAACAGTAACCCCGTGACGACTGATACATTTTTCTGCTCACAACTTGTGACAGCCGCCTTTGCAAGCGCTGGCACTCCATTGATCAATATGGCTGCAAAAGACGTCACTCCCGCTGACATCGTCGATGTAGCTGTCAACCTGTTGTACATCGGGCATCTCAAAGCTTAGCCGCAAAATGAAGAACGGCACACAGCTTCGCGCTAGGCGCGCGTAGTGGTGCCGAAACTCGGCATGCGCGGGAACGGCATCTCGGTGATCCGGTGATATCATCCCAGCAACGCCACGCCCTCCCGGTCAGGATGCGTCGCCAGCATCTTGTTTAGCACCCGGAGATGCACCCCCGGCAAAGGTCCGCGTGTCGTCTCCCCCGACGCCCAACGTCCAGCCCCCGCCAGCCTGGTTCCGCAGGTTTTTTGACATGGCCGGCGCAAATAGCGGGCGGCGCATCGTATGCCAAGACATCGGCTTACAGCTAGCTCGTGCTTCTTGCGCTCCAGCTTTGCCACCCTCATAATGCGGACATGCTGAGGGTTGGCCCCGGCTAATTGAGGGACCTCCCCATGAGCGACATTCCTTCCGACTACGCCGATCGCCTCAACCTCCGTGAGCAGATCGCGCGCATTGACCGTATGCGGGAGGAAACTCTGAAGTTCTCAATCGAGCAGCGCAAGCTGGCCGCCGAAGCCGCCAAGCTGAACCGGGATCGCTTCCTCGCCCCAGCCCTGGCCTTAGCCGCCACGCTGGGCGCCATCGCCACGTTTGCCCCTGCGATCATCCGCGCGATCGGAGGGCACGGATGAGCCCCACCCGACTGCGAGACTGCCTTGCCCTGCTACGCTGGTCGCAGCGGGGGTTAGCCGAGGCGTTGGACTGCGATGACCGACTTGTACGCCGCTGGGCGTCTGGTGACGCCTCGATCGCGCCGGACGTGGCGGACTGGCTGGAGCGAGTTGCCGTGTTTCATGCTGCGAACCCAGCGCCGGCAGAGTGGAAGCGGCGGGCCGCTTAACAACGCCACCGATGACCGTCGCCGCTTCAATCCGCTTCGGACCGTCCGGGCCTTACCAGGGGCTTGCCCGCGTCGTCGTGTTCCTCGGCACCAACTACGTCGGCACGATCGCCGAGCAGCATAGCGGCACATACGAGTTCGTGCCCCACCGGTCCGGCCCGTTCTACACCGCGCTGTGCCTGCTACCTGGGCCGCTTGTCGCCACGAGCGACACCGGCATCAGGAAGATGGTGAGCGGCTTGCTGGCGGGCCTGGAGCCACCCTCGCCGATACCGTGGTACGTGGCCGTGCGGCCTGACGGGAGGGCTTGGAACCGGCCGTTTACTAGCCAGGCAGCGGCTTGGCGGGCGATGGTGAAGGGCGCGAACAACGACCGGGAGTGGCGGCAGAGGCCGTAGCACCCACTGCCGCAACCGATCACCCGGCATGGCAAGCCTACGATGAC
>CAXTWC010000328.1:0-2289 GCA_964247805.1 uncultured Acetobacteraceae bacterium
GAATGCACCATGCAGTCGGCGCACTTCTCGTAGTTGCCGGTGCCGTACTTGTCCCAGTCGGTCGTTTCCATCAACTCGGTGAAGGTCTTCGCGTAGCCTTCGCCAAGTAGGTAGCAAGGCCGCTGCCAGCCAAACACGTTGCGGGTCGGCTTGCCCCAGGGCGTGCAGTGATAGGTCTCGTTGCCGGCCAGGAAGTTCATGAACAGCGGCGACTGGGTGAACTTCCAGCCCTTGCCCTTGCCGCGCTGCAGGATGTCGCGGAACAGCTGCTTAGTTTTCTGGCGGGACAGGAAGTGCGCCTGATCAGGTGCGCGTTCGTATGCATAGCCCGGCGACGTCATGATGCCGTCGACGCCCATGGCCATCACGTCGTCGAAGAACTTCGCAACGCGCTCGGGCTTGGCGCCGTCGAACAGGGTGCAGTTGATCGACAGCCGGAACCCGCGATCCTTGGCTTTGCGGATCGCGGCGATCGCCTTGTCGTAGACGCCCTCCTGCTCCACCGCCTTGTCATGCATCTCCCGGTCGCCATCGAGGTGCACATCCCACGAGAAGAACGGGTTGGGCTTGTAGTCGTCCATCTTCTTGTCGAGCAGCAGGGCGTTCGTGCAGAGGTATACGAACTTCTTACGCTCCAGGATCTTGGCGACGATCTCGGGCATCTCACGATGGAGCAGCGGCTCGCCACCGGCGATCGCGACCACGGGGGCGCCGCACTCGTCGACCGCCGCGAGCGAATCAGCCACCGACAGGCGCTGATTCAAGATTTCGTTTGGATAATCGATCTTGCCACAGCCGGAGCACGCCAGATTGCAGCGGAACAACGGCTCCAGCATCAGCACCAGAGGGTAGCGCTTGCGTCCGGCCAAATGCTGCTTGACGACATAGGCGCCGACCCGGACCACCTGCTGCAACGGAACCGACATCTACAACTCTCCTTGAACCCGCCGCCGGCAGTCGGCTGACATCAGAATTGGCCGCACCAAAGTGCGAGACCAGATGTGCCTAGGGCCGGGCCTGCGCAAGTGACGCTATGCAACTGGTCCGATCCCATTGTCAAAACACCGGTTGCGGTGCGGGCGACCCTGGCATGATGTATCAGGCCTGGACGGAGGACTAGGCTCCGTGGCATGAGTGCATCATGAGGACCGCAGAGTGTTGCGGAAATCACACATAAATTGTGGTCCAAGCGCCCCCATCTTGCTTTGGAGCAGGGGTCAGTGTTTGGTGGGCGGACAACCTAGCGCCAGCTTCTCCAGAACCTGGAGTCGCGAGTCGAGCTATCCGGAAGGGCGTGTCAGTGTTCACGGTCATGAATGTCGGCTGATTCGCTCGCTCGTAGTGACTCGCGAAGTCTATCGATGGTGATGGCTGTTGCGGCGAACGATGTTCAAGTCGCGATATCCGAGCTCATCGGTGAGCCTTCCGGTCCCGAAGGGCGGCTGGTCGAGGCTATGCGCTATGCGAGCCTGAACGGCGGCAAGCGACTGCGTGGGTTCCTGGTTTTGGAAGTTGCGGCCCTGTTCGGAGCATCGCGCGAAGGGGCTGCGCGTGTCGCCGCATCCGTCGAGATGTTGCATGCGTATTCCCTGGTGCACGACGACCTGCCGGCAATGGATGATGACGACCTGCGGCGTGGGCAGCCCAGCACGCACCGCAAGTTTGACGAAGCGACTGCGATCCTCGCGGGTGACGCCCTGCAATCGCGTGCGTTCGAGATACTGGCCGAACCCGCCACTCACCCCGACGCTGCGGCCCGGTGCGAACTGGTTGCCGCCTTAGGGCTGGCGTGCGGCGCGCGCGGCATGGCTGGTGGTCAAATGATCGACATGCAGGCGGAAGGCAAAACCCTTGGGGCAGATGAAATCATCCGGTTGCAGACGCTGAAGACGGGCTGCCTGATCCGTTATAGTGCCGAGGCGGGCGCCATCCTCGGCCGCGCCGACCCGGTCGGGCGGGCGGCGATTTCAGCTTATGGGCGCGATCTCGGGGCCGCTTTCCAAATGGCCGATGACGTGCTGGATGCCGCCGGCGACACTGCGGTCATTGGTAAGACGGCTGGCAAGGATGCGGCGGCGGGCAAGGCCACGTTGGTGGCCCTGCTTGGCATCGAGCGCGCGACCAAGCAGGCCGAGATGTTGAGCGAGCAGGCTGCCTCCCATCTCGACGCGTTTGGACCTTCGGCGCAGGCGCTTCGAGAGCTCGCTCAGTACGTCGTGGCTCGGGGTCACTGACATGAACGCCCCGATTCTTCCGCCGCGCCCGTCGACCCCCTTGCTGGACCGGGTG